>CAYGKP010000168.1:4302-5491 GCA_964350605.1 uncultured Cytophagales bacterium | reverse complement strand
AGCAGGTCGAAGGTCCTTTGCTCCTGCTGGGCTTTGTTCTCCTTGGTGACCGGCAGGCAGTGGAACGGAATTCCAAAGCGTTCGGCGATGGGCCGCAAGTCCTCGTGGTTCGAGACGATCAGGGGAATCTCCACCTGCCATTCGCCACTTTGCCAACGGGCCAACATGTCGAAGAAACAGTGCTGCAACTTGCTGACGAACAAGGCCATGCGCGGGCGTTGATCCGAGAAGTAGAGGCGGTAATCCATCCCGTAGGGTCGAGCGATGCGCTGGATAAATTCCGCGTCGATCTTGCTGCGCTCGATGCCGACGCCGTCCAGCGACCATTCCACCCGCAGGTAGAACATCGATTGGCTACGGTCCACGTGTTGGTCGAGCGAGAGGACGTTCCCGCCCTGGGCGGCCAGGAAAGTAGTGATCGCCGCGACGATGCCCTTCTGGTCGGCACAAGCGACCAAGAGGATGGCCGTTGAATCGCCTTTGTGTAGCGCTGACATGGGCGCAAAGATGCGGGCTCGGGGTCCGAAAACCTAGTCAGTTTGACCAGGTCTTACAGCCGCGCCAGCCGCAGGGTCCGCCCGCCGAGTGCAGTTTCCATCCGCAGGAAGTAGATCCCCTGGCTGGTGGTGCCATAGGGCAGCGAGAGTTCGATGATCTCGGGCGCATTCTGGATTGACCAATCGGCTAGGGTCTGGCCCAGCGAGTTGCGAATCTTGAGCGTCACCTCGCCCCCCACTTCCGCCGGGTCCAGCACCAGGGTCAAGCGCGTCCCCTCGAAGGGATTGGGGTAGATCGCCCCGCGCCAGACGATGCCATCGGGGCCGCCCGCGTCGAGGAACTGGAAG
This sequence comes from uncultured Cytophagales bacterium, assembly GCA_964350605.1. GTDB lineage: Bacteria > Bacteroidota > Bacteroidia > Cytophagales > JAAEPT01 > CAYGKP01. The sequence continues at coordinate 4,646 of CAYGKP010000168.1, read as the reverse complement.
ATAAACTCGGCGCGGCAATAGTTCGGCCAGCCTGCACCGACCTCGTTGTTGGGGCCGCTGTTGCGGGTCCCCGTGCCACGGATCAGGTCGCGCAGTTCGGCGGCCGTGAGGGTCGGGTATTTCTGCCAGAGGCCCACCCCCAGCCCCGCGACTTGTGGCGCGGCAAACGAAGTGCCCGACCGGGTAATCACCGATCCGTTGAAGTTAATCACGGGCACCGCCTCGCCCCAAGCCGACACGTCGGGTTTGGTGCGGCCATCAGCGGTCGGACCGCGCGAGGAAAACGAGGAGACTTGCCCATTCGCGCCGGTCGATCCGACCGAAATCACCGCCTGGGCATCGGC
>CAYGKP010000168.1:0-4292 GCA_964350605.1 uncultured Cytophagales bacterium | reverse complement strand
GGTTCCAGGCATTTCCGCCTTCGTTGCCCGCGCTGTTGACGACCAGAATACCCTTCCGTCCGGCGAGGTCCGCGGCCCGGGAGACGATGGCCGTCTGGCCATCCAACTCAGAGAGCACGTGATCCAAACTGCTGTTATCGAAGGTGTTATACCCCACCGAAGAACTGATCGCATCCACGCCCGCGCTGTCGGCGTGCTCGGCGGCCACCAGCCAATACACCTCTTCCAGGCGGCTTTCGCTGACTACATCCTCGGTGCGAAACAGGTAAAACTCGGCCTTCGGCGCACTACCTACAACGCTGCCTTCCGCCCCAATCAGCGAGAGGCACCAGGTGCCGTGCGGGTCGTCGTTGTAGACATCCGCTTCCCCATCGACGAAGTCGTAGGTGCCCAGGACCCGCCCATCAGTGAACATCGTGTTAAAAGCTGAGGCCAGATCAGTTCCGAGAAAGCCTTCGTCAAACACCGCGATCTGATAGCCCTGCCCCTGGTAGCCATCCGCATGCATCTGGTCGAGGCAGAGGTAGTCTTGATCGATCACACCCAGTGGGTTATCGGTCAGGGCTTGCTCGATGGCGCACGCACCGCGCACCTGGCTTAGGTCTGCGCTGTTCCAGACCATCTGCTGGTCGGACTGGATGAACGGCAACGTGGCGATGCTGGCGTGTTGGCCCCCCGTGGCTTCGACCAGGGCACCGTTCAGCCACTTGGAGGTGTAGACAATCGTGCCGCCCTGGCTTTGAATTTGGCCCAGGTAGGTGGGCGAAACGGGCAGGTCCGTCGAGTCGAGCGAGATGCCCTGGTTGGTGCGCCGGGTGATGGCGCGGGCCGAGAGGTAGGTGCTCGGCGCAGCCAAGGTGTGGGGCGTGCCGGCCTTGTCCGAAAACGTGTAGAAACGCCGCTCCTGGGCAAAAAGTGTCAGCGGAAGGAACAGCAGCCCAAGGACAGCAGCCCTATGGCCCATAGCCCGTGATGCGCTGCTCGTAGATGGTACCCACCGGCGGGAAGCCGGGCTGGGTGTCGGTGTTCTCTTCGTAGATGTAGACGAGGCCCACGTTGCGAGCATACACCTCAAAGCGCACTTCGTCGATGATGATCGACAGGGTATCAACCGCATGCTCAATCTTAACCGCATCACCGAAAGATAAGCCCGTCACGGGCACCGTGAAGGCATCGCCGAAATCCTTCGCTGTGTACTGCTCGAAACCCAGGGCATTTTCCGCATTACCATCCCATTGAATGCCTTCTTCTAATGGGAAAGCCAGGCGCACATAGCGGATGTTGTTCTCGACCGTTGTCCGCTTGGTCGACAGCAACTTGACTTGCCACAGTGAATCGAGGTCCCAGGGGTCGCTGGCATCGTCGCGGTAGTAGCGGTAGAGCAGCACCGTGGGTTCCTCTAAGGGCGCACCCGTGGGCTGAACAAGTTCCTCGCGCAGCAAATAGTTGGTGTAGAAGGTGTCGAGCAGGGTATAAATCGTCTCCTCCACTTCGTATTCCTTCCAGTTTCCGACCGTCACGGGGAAATAGGCCTCGCCCCGATCCACGTCATCGGGCTCAATGTCGTCGGTCGTGCAACTCATCATTGCCACCAGACAGAAGGTGAGCCACAAAAGGCCCACGATCCAACGCGTAATTCGGTACCTGCGGTCCATCTCTTCTGTAGATCGGCGAGCCATGCAGAAGGTAACTGCAAGGGGCATGCCACTATGCGTTCCAACAACCTTTTTCGGCCCTACCACTGAAAACTGGAACGAATCCAACCGCCACCCAGTACCTGGCCGTCCAAATACATGACCGCCGCCTGCCCCGGCGCGATGCCCGTGACGGGTTCATGGAACTTGACGGTCACTAAGTCTTCATCGGTCAACTCGATGGTCGCCGGGGTGCCCTGGTCGTTGTAGCGCACTTTGGTGATCGTCTCGATCGGGCCTTTCGGATGGTCGAGTTTGTTCCACACCAACTTCGAGATGAACATGCCCGTGCGCGCTAAGGCCTCCTTCGGGCCCAGCACCACGCGGTTTTCGTCCTTCTTGATCTCGAGCACATAGGCCGGATAGCCCAAGGCGACCCCCAGACCCTTACGTTGCCCGACGGTATAGAACGGATAGCCCTCGTGCTCGCCGATGACCGTGCCGTCCTCCAAGACGAACTGGCCGCCCGCTACTTCCTTCTCCAAGCTCGGCAGTCGACGCTTCAGGAAGCTGCGGTAGTCGTTGTCGGGCACAAAGCAGATTTCGTAGGACTCGCTCTTGCTGGCCAGCTCCGCAAAGCCCTTCTCTTTGGCCATCTCGCGGATCTCGGTTTTGCGCAAGTTGCCCAGGGGCAGCAGCGTCCGCGAGAGGCTTTCCTGGCTTACTCCCCACAGGGCATAGGACTGATCCTTCGCCTCGTCAGTCCCTTTCGAGATCACGTAGCGGCCCTTTTCCTCGTGTACGTTTGCGTAGTGGCCCGTGGCGATGTAATCGCAGCCCAACTGGTCGGCGCGACGAAGCAGCGCGTCCCACTTGATGTGTGTGTTGCAGAGTACGCAGGGGTTCGGCGTGCGGCCCGAGACGTATTCATCCACGAAGTAGTCGATCACCTGATCGCCAAACTCCTCGCGGATGTCCAGGATGTAATGCGGAAAGCCCAGCTTGACGGCCACCCGGCGCGCGTCGTTGATTGAATCAAGCGAGCAGCAGCCCGTCTCCTTCTTGGTCCCACCCGACGAGGCATAGTCCCAAGTCTTCATGGTCATGCCCACGACCTCGTATCCCTGCTCGTGCAGCAGCACAGCGGCCAGCGAGGAGTCAATCCCCCCGCTCATGGCGACCAGTACGCGTCCCTTGGCAGTCATGAGTCAGTCAGTGTTGGCCCCGCTTTAAAAAACGGGACCGCAAAGTTACGAAATCGAGGTCCGCACCCGTTGGGTGTACTCCCGAAGGGCGGCTTTGAAGTCGAGTTTGTCCTGCTGCATCTTCTCCAAGATCCAGCTGGCGGCCAGCAGGTGAGTCAGTTTTTCACCTTCGTCCTCCCCTTCCACAGGGATGGGCAACTCGCGTTCCTCGACGAGGGCTTCTTCGGCAGCACGGATTTGTTCGAGGGGAAATTCCTCGACCAGTTTCTTGATGGCAGGGATTTTCATCTGGGGGATTGCTTGTGGGGTGTATACCCTTAACCGAGATCGGTAATCATTTCTTCGACGCGCTCCATCTTGCTGATGGCCGCCCCTTCTACCAATTGACCATCCTTAAAAGTGGCAAAGAACGGCAGGTTGTTGACTCCGGCGGCCTTCCGAGCCTCGGGGCTTTCCTCGGCGTTTACCTCCAGGAAGGTAACCCCCTCGAATCGCTCGTCCTCGGCCAAGCGCTTGAACTTCGGCGCGATCATTCGACACGAACCGCACCAATCGGCGAAGTACTTGACGACAACCTTGGGGCTATCAGCCAGTTGGGTAGAGAAATCAGCGTCGGTGGCAGCAATCAGGCTCATGGGGGAAAGATAGAGAATCAGGAGAAGTTGAGGTTACACTTATACACACTCGTAACACCGAAGTGCAATTGGGTGTTCCAACACACAGCAAGGAAGTAAGTTCCCGACCTTTCTCTATCTTTCGTTTCGAGACATGGGACTACGTACGCTCGTCAAAGTTGGCCAGGTGAACAACCTCTCGGATGCGCGCTATTGCGCGGGGATGGGCGTTGGCATGCTGGGCTTTTGCATCCAGCCGGGGCAACCCGGTTACGTGCCGTTGGAGGAATACGTCGGGCTGACCAGTTGGCTGGAAGGCCCCAAGTTCGTGGGCGAGTTCCAGGAGTCAGCCACCGTCGCGACCATTCGCGCTCAGGCGCAGGCTTATGACGTGGATGTGGTGCAAGTCACCCGCCCCGCGGTGCTGGCCGAATTGGACGGCCTTGGCTGGGAACGCATTCTGCTGATTGACGTCGACAAACACCCCGGCAGTTGGGAAGACATCATCTCGACCCACGCGGCCAATGCGGAATACTTTTTGCTGGTCTCGGGCACACAAACCGACCTGACCAACAGCGACTTGAAGCAATTGGAGTCACTCGCGGTGAACTACCCGATTCTCTTGGGTTACGGGGTTACGCCCGACAACGTGGAAGAACTCGTCGATGACCTTGACCCACGGGGCATCGCTCTTCTGGGGGGTCACGAACTGCGCCCCGGTTTTAAGGACTTTGATGCCCTGGCCGACGTGCTCGAACTCCTCGAAGACCAGGACTAGCCTCGCTCCCGCCAGCCAACACTTAGGCAGCCGGAAACAGAAACGATAAGAACTGGAAGGG
>CAYGKP010000167.1:0-5525 GCA_964350605.1 uncultured Cytophagales bacterium | reverse complement strand
GCCCACGGCCCCCGCCACCCGGAAGGCGATCAGAAATTGTAGATTTGCCCTGCACGCCTCCGGGCGTGCTCCACCATGACCATCTTACTGACCGGCGCAGCAGGCTTCATCGGGGCCTTTACCATGAAGCGACTCCTGGAGGCGGGCCACCGCGTCATTGGGGTCGACGAGCTAAACGATTACTATTCAGTCCAGCTGAAATTGGACCGTCTCGCGCTTTGTGGCTTCGATTCGGCCTTGGTGGGCAGCGGCAAGCTGGTCCCCTCGGGCACCTACCAACAGGGCCTATTTCAGAAGCTCGACCTGGCGAACCGCGCGGAATTGGAGGCCATTTTTAAGCGCGAGAAAATTCACCGCGTCTGTCATTTAGCCGCGCAGGCGGGGGTGCGCTACTCACTCGAACACCCTGAAAAATACGTTCACAGCAACATTCTAGGCTTTTTCGAGGTGATGGACCTGGCCCAAAAGGCAGGCGTTGATCACTTTCTGTTCGCCAGTTCGTCCTCGGTCTACGGGATGAACGAGAAATTTCCCTTCGCGGTGGAGGACCCCGTCGATCATCCGCGCAGCTTCTACGCGGCCACCAAAAAATCGAATGAACTACTGGCCCATTCCTATAGCCACCTGCATCGCTTGCCGGTGACGGGCCTTCGGTTTTTTACCGTGTACGGTCCCTATGGTCGCCCGGACATGGCTGCCTGCCTATTCGCCGAGCGAATCGCGAAGGGCGAGCCGATCACCGTTTACAACGAAGGAAAGCTGTTTCGCGACTTTACCTACATCGACGACATCGCCGAAGGGGTCATCAGCGCGTTGTTGTCAGACCCCAAGCCAATTGCGGAGGGCGCATCGATGACCCCTGGGGTTTCCACCGCGCCGTATCGGCTTTACAACATTGGCGCGTCGCATCCCGAGAACCTGATGGACTTCATCGGCTACTTGGAGGAATACCTGGGTAAGAAGGCCCATATCAACTTTGCGCCGTTACCCCCGGGCGACGTGCTGCGCACCGGAGCGGAGATGACGGCCTTCGAGCGCGACTTTGGCTACCGCCCGAAGGTTAGTCTTCGAGAGGGGCTTCGGAAGTTTGTGGAGTGGTACGTCGCGTACTACCGCCTCGCTTAGCGAAGGCACACTCTTCGAAATTGTGTCCTTCCGCGATGGGTTCCAGCGCGGGCTTGCGGAAGCTGAAGTACATTCCGATCAAGCCGAAGAGCACCGCCGAGAGGTTGAAGAACAAGCTGATGAGCACCGCGGTGGTCGGGTCGATGTTCAGTTCAGGGGCGAGGTAGAGAGCCGTGAATTCGCGCACGCCAATGCCCCCAGGGGTGATCGGAATGATGGTCGCCACCGAGCTGACCAAAAAGGCGACGATGTAGGCCGGAAAATGATCCTCGACACCCAAGGCCAAGGCGAAGATCATCGCGGCACCTACTTGCATCAATTGAACGACCAGCGAGAGGGGCAAGGCTCGCCATGAGGGAATCCAATAAAGCGGGAAAAACAGCTTGAGAATCAGGGCATTGCCGATGAGCAGTGCAGGCAGGCCCAACCACAGCCAATCGTTAATCAGCGGGTAGGTCCAAGGGATCAAGAGCCCAAAACAGGTCATCAAGATGAAAATGGATACGAGCCCGCTGGCCCGGTCCAGTACCGACGACCAACCCAACGGCTTCAGGCGCGCGCCTGTGCGTTTGTTCAACAAGTAGACTTTGTAGCCGTCGCCGCCTACGCCACCGGGCAAGGCCAGGTTATAGTAGGTACCCAAAAGGTAGAGCTTGAAGTTTTCCAGTTGCGGAATCCGGATGCCGATCCAACGCAGGAAAATTTGGAACCGAACCGACGAGATGGCCTGGGACAGAAAATAGACCAGGACGGCCAAGACCACCCACCCCCAATTCATTCGCTGGATCGCACCTTTCAGCTCGTCTTTCCCCACCGATTCGTAAATCAGTTTAAAGGCAAGTGCCGCGACGCCGATTTTCAGCAACGTCTTGCCCCAGCGAATGAGCTTACGCTTTCCTTCCGCCGACAAAGACATGGCGCACCGAGAACGGTCGTTTTCCTTGACTTTCATAGTAGGTGCGCATTTGCACCTCCATGAGCAGCCCAGTCATGATGAGTTGTAGCCCGACAAGCGGGAAGAGGATGCCTAAGAACAAGAGCGGACGACCCCAGAGGTCTTCGCCCAGGCCGAACTTTCGGATCAGTAGGTAGGTGTCGATCCCAAAACCGAGCAGGAGCATCATGATGCCCCACTTACCGAGCAAGTGGATGGGCCGCTGGCGATAGCGCAGAAAAAAGAGCATCAAGAGCAGGTCGCTCATCACCCGGAAGGTGCGCCCGATGCCGTACTTCGATTTGCCGAATTGGCGGGCGTGGTGCTTGACGTCCACTTGCGTGATGCGTGCACCTTGCAAGCTGGCCAGAACGGGGATGAAGCGATGCAACTCGCCGTACATGCCTAGGTTCTTGGCAATGTCCGATTCGAAAACCTTCAGCGTGCAGCCGTAATCCTTGATTTTCACTCCCGTCGAGCGACGGATCATGCGGTTGGCCAGGCGCGAGGGCAGCTTGCGGAGCAAGGCCCCGTCCTTTCGGTTGGCGCGCACACCAGCTACCAAATCCCATTCGCCAGCCTCGGCCATTTCAAGCATCATGGGAATGTCGGCTGGATCATTTTGCAAATCCCCATCGAGGGTCACGATGTATTGGCCTCGGGCTTGATCGATGCCAGCGGTCATCGCCGAGCTTTGGCCGAAGTTGCGCCGGAACTGGACGAGAAAAATCCGTGGGTCGTCGTAAGCGAGGATTTTTTTGGCCGTCGAGTCGGTCGAGCCATCGTCGACTAAGACGACCTCATACACGAAAGGCTGAGAATCGAGGGCAGTGCGAATCGCTTCAATGAGCGGGGCGATGTTCTGCTCCTCGTTCATCACAGGGATGACCAAGGACAGTTTGGGTTGGTCGGTAAAACTCACAGAGTGGTGTCTCGCGGGAGGATCAAATATAACGGTATCCCATTGTCATGAATCGCAGGGAACTGATCGAGGTACTTGAATCGCTTTAGACGCTTTGGTTTTGGCTCAATAAATATAAGGTAATAGACACCCTCGCGTGGGCGTTCAAATGCTCGGGGCACGATTGATTGATGCGCAGTGGACAAGTACCAAGCCAAATCGATGGAGCAGGGCGTGTACTTGAAAATCCGTAAGTCGCCATTCTTTGCCTTCTGGGCGACGCGTCGGGCATCTTCCCGTTGGGTCATTTCAGGTGAGGTGATCTCGCGCACCGGAAAGACGATCAGGTTGAAGCCAATGCGAATCACGACCAAGAAGACGACCAAGAGAACCAAGAAGTGTTCGCGCGCCCTGCGCATTTTCAAAAAGACAAACCCACAGCCGATCATCAGGCCCAACGCCACAGCCCAGAGGCCTGGTACGGCGGCGTGAAGGTCGAAGCCGCCGACCCAGTTGGGGTTGCCCAACAGGGCGAAAACAAGCAGGCCAACGGCACTGAGCGTGGCTAGACCAGCAACCACCAGGAAGGTGACGCGTAGCGAATGTTTTCGCCAATCGGCCCAATCAGCCTTCTCCCACAGACGCAGGAGCACAAAGAAGAGCAGCGGGTGCAGCATGAACAGGTACCGCGCCCGGTTCATGGGGGAGATCCAATAGGGCAGAATGTGAACAGCCACTACCAAGACGCAGAACACAAGGAATCGTTCTTGCTTGATGTGGGCCCAAATGCCTTTGCGAATCGCCAGAAGCACGAGCAGCCCCCAGGGCAATAGGTCGATCAGCGTCTCGATGGGAAAGTAGGCCAAATGGCCCCAGAAGCCGACCGGTTCCCCCGTGTCTTCCGCCCGCATGAGGGTCTCGCGGATTAGGGTGCTGAACACGTTGTCGAGCTTCACCTCTTGACCATAGAGGAAATAGTAGCCGCCCACGGGAATCAAGAAGGCCAACAGGCCCAGCAAATGCCCCGGATGAATCAAGGCTTTCCACTGGCGACGCCAGAGAAGGTAACCATAGGCGGTGCCTCCCAAAAAGATGACTGCCGGAAGGTGTTTGAGCAGGAAGCCAACGGCCCCCAGGAAAAACGCGCCGACAAAAAACCGAACCCATCGCTTGCGTTCGCCTTCGTGGTAGACCACCATGAACAGGGCGAAGATGACCCAGGAGAACGTGATGTCGATCAACCCGTGAAACGAGTCGTAGAACAGCATTCGGCTCCCAGTCAGCAGCGCGAAGGTGGCCACAAAAACCATCGGAGCCTTGAAATGGCGCTTGGCGTAGTGGCGCACGGTCAGCATGTAGCCCACCAGCGCGAGCACCGAAGGCAAGCGCACCCAGAACTCGTGCGTACCGAAGATGCGAAGGAACGGCACGAGCAGCCAGTTGTAAAGTGGCGGCTTCTTGAAGTACAACTCGCCGAACAGGGTAGGAACCAAATAGTCGTCCCGAAGGATCATCTCGTAGGCGACCAGAGCGCGGATCGGCTCGTCGGCGTGGAGCGGAATGGCCCCCAGGTGAATCAGCAGCGCGGCGGGCAACAAGATCCAAGCCGCGAGTGTCCAGGGACGATAAGAGGGAGTGTCTTCAGACATCGGGCGCAAATTACGGCTTTCTAGCGGGGGGTTTAGGGGTGTTTTTGTCGCTGGATTCGCGTTTGAGATTCACTGCGCTTATGCTGGGCGCAAGGCTCGCAGTCAACTAGCGGCACGACCCAGTCGGAACCCGCCCACCATTTTCGTTCTACGGTCATCAGGTCGAGGGTGCCCAGGACAAATTCTTGGCTTTCTCGGCCATCAAGCGACAAACGACCGACGGCAAACACCTGGTGTCTTCCACCCAAAGAATCATCATAGGCCCGCCCCAAGTAATGGGCGTATTGAAGCAAGTTGTCCGCGTCATTCGATTCATAGCCCCGCTGGTCTGGATGTAAAAACTGAGCGGTGATGACGCGCTGTCGTTTTCCGGTGGAATCCACCACAACGAAGTGATGGGATCCGTTTTTGTGGCGGCTGCGCAAGTGGTGCCCGAAGCGACTGCCTTCGTCGGTCCAGTGAACGTTGCCCACCAAAAAGTAATGGCGCAGCGGCAGCCAGAGTTGCAGCAGAATGTAGGCACCAATGAGTACCTGATGCCAAGGCGGAAAGCGGAACATTCGTTTGTCGGCCGCGTGCTGGGGCTGGAACTTCGGGAAAAACGTTCGGCTCAGCCAAGGCCCCGCCAGCGGAATGCGCCGGGGCCAATCGGGCCGAAGAAACATGAGGCACGAAAAAATGAACAGCCAGGTGAGCGAGTAAAACGTGATCAACGAAGCGTTGGTCAGGTGAAACCCACAAGCCATCAGAATGCCGAGCACCCGCGTGCGCCGCCAAAGAAGAAGGGGGATGATCAGGGTGTCGTACAGCATGCCCGACCAGGCCATGAGCCGGGCTGCTTCCAGTGTCGAGATCCATTCTCCCACTACGGGCAGGTCCGCGTTTCGCTGCATCCAGGTGTAGATCGCGCCACCAC
>CAYGKP010000166.1:0-5536 GCA_964350605.1 uncultured Cytophagales bacterium | reverse complement strand
AACAGGCGCAGATGCCGGACGGCGCGCGGCTGCTCCGCAATCCGCGGGGGACGGCCCCTGGCATGTGGTTGGAGCTGGGCAAAGCAGTGGCCATTTCGTTGCCGGGTGTGCCCTACGAGATGAAAGCCCTAATGACCGAAGGCATTTTGCCCGCCATGCTCGAGCAGCAAGCGGGTGCGACGATCCGCTACCGCATACTGCGGACCATCGGCCTGCCTGAATCGGAAATCGCCGAGCGCATTTCGGAAATCGAAAGCGGCCTGCCCGCGCACATCAAGCTGGCCTACCTACCGAGCCTTGCGCAGGTACGTCTGCGCATCACCGCGCTGGGCGCGGACCCAACCACACTCGAGAAAGAAATTGACGGGGTTGCCGAGCAGATTCAAGAAGTCCTGGGCGACTCGATCTATGGCGAGGGCAACCTGGAGATTGAAAACCTGGTCGGCCAACTGCTCAAGGCTAGGGGTGCGACCATTTCCACCGCCGAGAGTTGTACGGGTGGCTACCTCGCCCACCGCCTGACCAGCGTTCCGGGCAGCTCGGCCTATTTCGTGGGCAGCATCATCGCCTACGCCAATCAGGTCAAGACAAAAAATCTTAAGGTCCCGAAAGTCTTAATTTCCAAGAATGGCGCGGTTAGCGAAAGCGTTGTGAAGGCCATGGCCGAAGGGGCTCGCAAAAAACTGAAAACCGACTACGCCCTGGCGACCAGCGGCATCGCGGGGCCAGATGGCGGCACGGAAGAAAAACCCGTGGGCACCATTTGGCTCGCCTTGGCTGGGCCGAAAAAAACCCAGACGCTCGGGCTGCGTCTGGGTTCTTCCAGAGAAAACAACATCGCGATCACGGCCACTATCGCATTGGACCTGCTGCGTCGCGAGTTGATCAAGTAACGACCTACTTTTTCTCGGGCAGTGCTTTGAGCGCGCGCGACTCGTAAGGCTCCATGGCTTCCATGTAGACCCCAAAGGTTTGATCCTTCGAAAGGATGACCACCGCATACTCGTCGAACGAGAAACGGAAGGTGTATTGGTTCTCGGCCTCGCTCACAACGATGAAGTCGGTGTAATTCTCCTGCTCGTCGCGCTCGAGAATTTTATACAGACTGGTAATCGTTTCGGTGCAATGCACGAACGAGTTGTTGTCGATGAACAGAAAGTAGCTGTTATAGTCCTTGGCATCGCTTTCGTAGGTCAGCTCGCCAGCCTCGTCGAATTGCATGTCGGTCCGGTTAATGGTCGGCCAAACTTGGCCCTTTTGGGCATAGGCGGCCATCGAGGCGCTGACCAGGAGGACCAGGAGAAGTAGTGTCTTTTTCATTGGGGGAAGGGTTATGTATTTGTTGGTAAGATAAGCGATAGGCAAAACCCGTACCAGAGCTTCGATTGAAGGCAATTGACCGATAACGCGTGGTGTTCTCGGTCAACCCCTATCTTTGCCAACCAAGGTATGGCGCGACAAGAAATTCGAATGCCCCGTATGGGGGAAAGCGTCATGGAGGGCACCATCCTCCAATGGCTGAAACAACCGGGCGACCGGGTGGCGGAAGACGAACCTCTTTTGGAGGTTGCGACCGATAAGGTCGACACCGACATCCCCTCGCCAATGGACGGGACGCTGGTCGAGATTCTCGCCGAGGCGGGAACCGTGGTGGCTGTTGATGTACCCATCGCCATCATCGAGACTAACGCAGGAGAAGTGAAACCTGCACCCAAGGCAGAGACCGCCGCTGCGGCCCCGATCGTCACCCCTGCTCCCAAACAAGCACCTGCCACGCCAACACCACAGGCAAAACCAGCGCCTGCGCCCGTCTCTGCCGCAAAACCCAAGAAGGAAAACGGCGGCAACCGCAGTGGCTTCTTCTCGCCACTTGTGATGACCATTGCCCGCCGGGAGGGCATTTCACTCTCGGAGTTGGAAGACATCGAAGGTTCGGGTAAGGAAGGCCGCGTGACCAAGGAAGACGTCCTCTCCTACCTGAAGACCCGAAGCGAAGTTCGCGTCGACATTTCGGATGCCCACCTGGAAATGCGCACCGACGAGGAGCCCACCTCCCGCCTCTCTGACGTCATTGAACGTGCCGCCGCACAAGCCGAAGGCCTGGAGCCAGACGAGGACGCCCCCGCCGCCAAAGAGATCAACCTGCAAGGCTATACAGGCGCCTACGAGCTCGTCGAGATGGACCGCATGCGCAAGATCATCTCCGAGCGCATGCTGGCCTCCAAGCGCATTTCTGCACACGTCAGCTCGTTTGTCGAGGCGGACGTGAGTGCCATGGTCTCCTGGCGCGGCAAGTACAAGCAGGCCTTCATGGACCGCGAGGGCCTGACCCTGACACTGACCCCCTTGTTTGTCGAGGCGGTCATCAAGGCGATCAAGGACTTCCCGATGGTCAACATCTCGGTGCAGGACACGACCATCATCGTCAAGAAACAAATCAACGTCGGCCTGGCCGTCGCACTGCCCAACGGCAACCTAGTAGTGCCCGTCATCAAGCACGCCGACGACTTGAACATCGTGGGCCTCACCCGCCAGGTCAACGATTTGGCCAAGCGGGCTCGTGCTGGTAAGTTGAAACCCACCGACTTAGAGGGCGGCACCTACTCGATCAGCAACATCGGTAGCTTTGGCAACGTCCTGGGCACGCCAATCATCAACCAACCGCAGTGCGCCATCCTGGCACTCGGTGCGGTGGTCAAGAAGCCTGCAGTCATTTCGACCCCACAAGGGGATGTGATCGGCATCCGCCACCAGATGTTCCTCTCGCATACCTACGATCACCGAGTGATCGACGGCGCGCTAGGTGGCATGTTCGTGCGCCGCGTAGCTGACTACCTTGAAAAGTTCGACTCGACCCGGGACCCCTTCCACTAGGCCACCACAACTCAGCCCCCAACGAGAAAGGCCAGCTCTACGAGCTGGCCTTTCCTTTTTGAAGTCATTTCGATGCTTTGAGCCTAACCTACTCGTAGTAGAGCGTGAACTCCACACGACGGTTTTTCTGACGACCATCTGGCGTATCGTTACTCGCCACAGGCTTGGTCTCACCGTATCCCTTCGCCTCAATACGGGCATCCGATACACGGCGCGTGACCAAGTAGTTGCGCACCGCCTTGGCCCGACGCTCGGAGAGGTCCATGTTTGAATCGTGGTCGCCCACATCATCGGTATGCCCTTCGATCAGCAGGTGATTACCGGGGTTGTTGATCATGACGGTCGCCAGCTTGTTGAGTGAGGGGTACGAGGAGGGCTGGATGATGTCCTTCCCTGTCTCGAAGAGAAGGTTGTTGAAGGCATCTTGTATCGCTTCTTTCTCCTCAGGCTTCAACTCCGGGCAACCGTGGTTGGACGCAACCCCAGGGGTCAATGGGCACTTGTCAACATCGTCAAGCACGCCATCCTTATCGGCATCACCCGCTTCGGGGGGACAACCTTGCAGGCCGGGAATTCCAGGCACATCGGGGCATTTGTCGCTGTAATCGGGAATGCCGTCACCGTCTTTGTCGATGCACCCAAACCATTTCTTTTCCCCCGGGGTATCGGGACATCGGTCGTCGATATCCAAAATCCCATCACCATCGCGGTCCGCGTACGGGCACCCTTTGTTGACTTTGGGTCCTGGTTCGCTGGGGCAACCATCTTCGTAATCATACAGGCCATCACCGTCCGTATCAGGAGGACAGCCAAAGGTGGTTACCACCTGTCCCTTGGGGGTCGCAGGACAGTGGTCGTAGTAATCCTGGACACCGTCACCGTCTTTGTCAAAACGGCTGTAGTGAACGTAGGTAGACGACTCCTTTCTGTTCTTTAGCTTCTTGCGCTTCTTTTTGTACTTCTTGGTCGATTTCGGGTTCTGGGCCATCACAGGCTCCACAGCTACCCCCACGAACAAGACGCTCAATAGAGCGGCAAACAACACACGATTCATCCCCATCATAGACTTGGTCGGTTTTGAAGGAAGGTAAGAAAAACCATTCACTTGCAGGTATCAGCTCAGCCGATGGCGGCTAAGCTGGCTCTGATCGCCGAAATCTTGGCCTGGGCATCGGATTGTTTCTTGCGCTCGTTTTCAAGGACTTGCGCAGGTGCCCCACTCACAAATCGTTCGTTCGAAAGCTTCTTCTCGACCGATTGAAGAAAGCCCTCCATGTAAGTCAATTCCTTCTCTAGTGCCTCTTTTTCGGCCCCCAGGTCGACATCGGGCAACGCAATGAGCAGCTCATCAGGACCAACGATGGTGGGCGCAGCCCCAGCGGGTGGGGGCGCATCAGTAAAGGACTCAATCCCAGCCAAACTCTGAAAAATGGGGGCCCAGCGGGCGTACAATTCCGGTTGCTGGCTCTTGAGGTGAACGGTCAAAGGCTCCTTGGGAGACAGGTTCTTTTGAGCGCGCAGGTTGCGCAACGCAGTGATTGCCTGTTGAACAAACGCGCCTTCGCTGAGTAAGGATTGTTCGGCCTCCTTGGCACTTGGCCACTCGGACACGATCAAGGCTTGGTCGGTTGTCCGTGCTTCCAGTTGCTGCCACAATTCCTCGGAAATGAACGGCATGAAGGGATGCAGCAGCTTAAGGACCGCTTCGAGGAAGCCGCGCGTCGCCCGAGCCGTCTTTGGACCAATGGGGTCGCCATAAGGCGGCTTGGCCATTTCCAGGTACCAGGAGCAGAAGTCATCCCAGACCAGCTTGTAGACGGTCATCAACGCATCGGAGATGCGGTAGGTCTCGAAGTGCGCATCGATTTCAGCGGTGGCTTCGGCCAGCCGGGCCTCAAACCAAGCGACCGCTAATGGTTGTTCTTGACCGCCTACTTTCGTCTCCCAGCCTTCGACCAAACGGAATGCGTTCCAGAGTTTGTTGGCAAAGTTTCGGCCCTGCTCACAGAGTTTCTCGTCGAAGAGAATGTCATTGCCCGCCGGAGCCGACAATAGCATGCCTACGCGGACGCCGTCAGCACCGAAGGTGTCAATCAGGCCCAACGGATCGGGCGAGTTACCGAGCGACTTGGACATCTTTCGGCCCTGTTTGTCGCGGACCATGCCCGTGAAATACACCGACTCGAACGGCCGTTCGCCGCGCAGCTCATAACCCGCCATGATCATGCGAATGACCCAGAAGAAGATGATGTCGAAGCCCGTGACCAACACCTTGACGGGGTAGAACTTCTCAACCTCAGGGTTCTGTGGATCATCAACACCATCAAAAACAGACATGGGCCAAAGCCACGAGGAAAACCAGGTGTCCAGCACGTCCTCATCTTGCTTGAGGTCTGCCAGGGTCAGTTTTGGGTCGATCTGTTGGGCTTTTGCGAGGGCTTCTTCCTCGTTTTTGGCCACAACGGTTTCGCCGCTCGGCAGGTACCACGCGGGAATGCGGTGGCCCCACCACAGTTGGCGCGAGATGCACCAGTCACGGACATTCTCGGCCCAACTGTAGTACAGGTTCTCGAAGCGGCTGGGGTAAATCTTGATGTCGCCCCCGCGGACTGCATCGACGGCGAACTTCGAGAGTTCTTCCATCCGACAGAACCATTGCTGG
>CAYGKP010000165.1:0-5544 GCA_964350605.1 uncultured Cytophagales bacterium | reverse complement strand
GAAAAGCTGCGCTACCAGGGCGAAACGATCCAGGTGTTGATCGACGGGGGTTCGTTCTCGGCAGCGGGCGAGTTTGCGGTGCTCGCGAAGCTTGACCCGCGCATCACCCTGTTGGGTCAGGAGACGGGCGGGGGCTACCCGGTCCACTACGGGGATTTGGGAATTCAGTATGCCCTACCGCATTCGGGGGTGCTCCTGTGGGTATTCATGCCCCAAGTGGTTCAAGTGCCGATCCCCAACCTGGGCCCGAGCGCGGGGGGCATTCCGCCGGACATTCAAGTACCGATCACACCGCAGGACCTCATCAACCTGCGCGACCCCGTGCTGGAGAAGGCGCTTGAGCGGATCAAGAAGTAGCGCCACGGATGCCTACGCCGCCCCACCCGCCAGCATGGCGTGGCGGATCAGGAAGACATTCAGGAAAATGTAGAGCCCCAGGATCGTGAGAAACGCGATGCGGTCCACGCGCTTGTAGACCAGGCTTTCCTTCTGGGTCTCGAGCCACAGGGAGATCACCGACAGCACAATCGAAATGAAGATGAACGCGAAGGTGACCGCGTGAATCTGGTCCACCAAGGTGAACTCGGTGGTCTGCGGCAAGATCGAGTCAACGATGTACTTGTTACCAATGGCCGCAAACAGGGCCCCGACCGACAGACCGAACCGTGGATCGACGAACGAGGGGCGAATGAAGAACACCAGCATCGCGATCACAAACGCCACGTAGAGGCCCGTAAACAGCTTGAAGAAGATGCCCATCGCGTCGCGCTCGATCAGAAAGCGAATGGCCACGCCGGGGTATTCGGTGTAGGCCTCGCTGATGGACGGATTCCCAAAGTTCGAATAGTAAGGATGGTCCATGGGCTCGACGCGGTAGTCGCGGATGTGCCAGCCGTCGATGTCCAGGTCCGGGGCGTAGGAGGAGTTCGCCGTGTCGGCTACATAGACGATCTGCGAGTTGTCGAGCCACGCATCTTCCAAGAGGATCTCCAGCACCTGTTTGTCGAAGGGAAAGTGGCGCACGTCCCAGGTCTTTTTCAGCGTGGCGCGGCACTTTTCGGCCAGCCAGTTGACCCCCTCCAGCGGCTCGAGGCTTTGCAGGCTGAAGTTGATGTCCTTGGCGTTGGTAATCTCGACCGATTGCTCGAAGTCCAGGCTGTCGCCCCGGTAGTCGAACCAGAGCCAGAAGTCGGCTTTGAACTCCTCTTGATCGAAGCTCAGGTCGTAGACCGAGACCACGTAGGCACCCACTTTGACCGTGTCAGGGGCGGTGGCTTCTTCCGCGCCGGATTGGGCCCGCAGGGGACTGAGAATCAAGGCCAAGCCCAGCACGGTAAGGGCCAAGCGGCCGATCAATGATTTGTCCAATTCAGGGGCCGCAATGCGGGCGTTTGTGTGGAAAACTTCCTTTCGAAAGTGCTAAAATTAAGGTACTTTTACTCATTGTCCGACCAGATAAAAAATCACCTTGTCCGACCAGAAAAAACTCTCGCCCCAAGCGGCGGCATCCGCCGGCTACTCCGCCGGAAACATCACTGTTCTTGAAGGCCTCGAAGCGGTGCGCAAACGCCCCGCGATGTACATTGGCGACATCGGCTTCAAGGGTCTGCACCACCTGATTTGGGAGGTTGTCGACAACTCGATTGACGAGGCCATGGCCGGCCATTGCGACACCATTTCGGTGCGCATCACCACCGATAACGAGGTGGAGGTCCAAGACAACGGCCGGGGTATCCCAGTTGACATGCACGAGAAGGAAGGCCGCTCGGCCCTCGAGGTCGTCATGACGGTGCTTCACGCCGGGGGTAAATTCGACAAGGGCTCCTACAAAGTCTCCGGCGGTCTGCACGGGGTCGGTGTATCCTGCGTGAATGCCCTTTCCGAGGTGCTGGACGTAACCGTCGAGCGCGACGGGAAGAAGTACGAGCAACGCTATCACGCGGGTGCGCCAGAAGCACCTGTGAAAGAGGTGGGCAAGAGCGACCGTCGCGGCACGACCGTGAAGTTCAAGCCCGACTCGACGATTTTCACCGAGACGATCTTCAAGTATGAAACGGTGGCTGACCGGCTTCGCGAGCTTTCGTTCCTGAACCGGGGCATCACCATCACGCTGTGCGACGACCGCAAGCCGGAAGACGAACGCAACGAGACTTTCCACTCGGAAGGTGGTCTGAAGGAATTTGTCGAGTACCTGGATGATTCGCGTGAGCACCTGCTCCCTGAGCCTGTTTACATGATCGGGGAGAAGGGCGAGGTGCCTGTGGAGGTGGCCTTGACCTACAACACCTCGTACAGCGAGCACGTCTTCTCGTACGTCAACAACATCAACACCATCGAGGGTGGAACGCACGTCGGTGGGTTCCGCCGCGCTTTGACGCGGACCTTGAAGGCCTATGCTGACAAGTCGGGCTTGCTCGACAAGGTGAAAATTGAAATTGTCGGTGATGACTTTCGCGAGGGACTCACGGCGGTCATCTCGGTAAAAGTACAGGAGCCTCAGTTCGAGGGCCAAACCAAAACCAAGCTGGGCAATGCAGAGGCTTCAGGCGCGGTGGATTCTTTGGTTGGTGAGCTGCTCTACCAATACCTGGAGGAACATCCGAAGGAAGCCCGCGTGATCGTCCAGAAGGTGATCCTAGCCGCACAAGCCCGCTTTGCGGCCCGCAAGGCCCGCGAGATGGTCCAACGCAAGACGGTGCTTTCCTCCACCAGCCTGCCGGGCAAGCTGGCCGACTGTGCGGACAAAGACCCCGCGAACTGCGAACTCTACTTGGTCGAGGGTGACTCGGCGGGTGGTTCGGCCAAGCAAGGCCGCGAGCGCAAGTTCCAAGCGATCCTTCCGCTACGAGGCAAAATCCTGAACGTCGAGAAGGCCCAGGAGCACCGCATCTACGAGAACGAGGAGATCAAGAATATGATCACCGCCCTCGGTGTGACTTTCGGGACCGAGGAGGACGAAAAGGCCTTGAATCTCAACAAGCTGCGCTATCACAAGGTCGTGATCATGACTGATGCCGACGTTGATGGTTCGCACATTCGCACGCTGATCCTTACGTTCTTCTTCCGCTTCATGAGGGAGCTCATCGAGCGTGGCTACCTCTACATCGCCAACCCACCGCTCTACCTGGTGAAGAAAGGCCAGCGGGCCGAGTACTGCTGGACCGAAAAGGAGCGCGAGCGCCTGATTGAGGAGATGGGTGAGGGCAAACCCGAGAGCGTGGGCATCCAACGCTTCAAGGGTTTGGGTGAGATGAACCCCGAGGAGTTGTGGGTGACCACGATGGACCCGGAGCGTCGCACGCTCAAGCAAGTGAGCATTGAGTCGGCTGCCGCGGCGGACCACTTGTTCTCGATGCTCATGGGCGACGAGGTGGCCCCCCGCCGCGAGTTCATCGAGAAGAACGCGCGCTACGCGAAGGTGGATATATAACCCCCAGGTTATCGTTTGCGGTCCGGGCTTGCTTTGGCTCGCCTCCCTTTGCTAGCTTGGGTCCTACCACTAGCTAAATGCCTACCCCTGTCCTTCCCACCCAGCGCACTTCTGGCAAGTTGCGCATGAGCCCCGAGCGCATCGCCGAGCGATTCTACTCGCGCGACCTGAGTTGGATGCAGTTCAACGACCGGGTGCTCGACCAGGTCCGCAAGACCAACCGCACCCTGCTCGAACGCCTTAAGTTCCTGGCCATCACGGCCTCGAACCTCGATGAGTTCCTGATGGTCCGGGTGGGTAGCCTCTACAACTACATTGACCTGGGCCGCGAGCGGTACGATAACTCGGGCCTGCGCGAGATTCCGTTCAAGGAGCGATTGCTGGGCGAAGTGAAGGACTTCATGGCCGAGCAAGACGAAATCTTTACCAAAGACCTTCTGCCTAAATTTTCCGACGAGGGCTTCGAGCTTTTGCGGTGGGCCGACATGCGCGAAACCGAGCGTCGAGAAACCACCGCCTACTTCAAGCGTATGGTGTTCCCGATGCTGACCCCCATGCTTTTCGATCCCTTCCACCCGTTTCCGGTGCTGGTCGATCGGGTGATCAGCTTTGGGGTGTCGACCGCCGTGCCGGGCGACGACGAGGAACGCATTTCTTTCGTGCAGGTGCCGCGCAACTTGCCGAAGTTCTACGAGCTGAAACGGAGGGGCAAGCTTGTGTTTGTACCCATCGAGGAGATCATTCGCGAGAACCTGAGCCAGCTTCATAAGAACGTTGAGATCCGTTCGATCTCGATGTTCCGCCTGACGCGTAATGGCGACTTCGACTTCGAGGGCCGCTACGACGATGAAGAAGACTTCGACGTGGTCGAAGAGTTGCAGCGCAAGCTGAAGGGTCGCAAAACGGGCCGGGTGGTGCGCCTGGAAGTCGAGCCAGGGTTCCGCCCCGAGTTGCTCGAAGAGCTCGTCGAGCGCTACGAGATTGACGAGGACAATGTGGTCGAGGTTCGGGGCTTGTTCGACTACAGCCGCCTCTGGCAGATTGTTGGTCACAAGCTGCTGCGCGCCCACTTGCCCAAGATGCCCAGGCCCGTTCGGCCCTTGAGTTTGAAGAAGGCAGGAGAGGAGCCGATGCTCGAGTTGTTGCGCCACCAGGACGTGCTGTTGCAACACCCCTACAACAGCATGGAGCCGGTGGTCCAATTGATCAAAGAAGCCGCCGAGGACCCCAGTGTACTGGCCATCAAGATCACCATCTATCGTTTGGCCACCGATTCCTCGATCAGCGAAGCCTTGCTGCGCGCCGCAGAGAACGGCAAACATGTCTCGGTCCTCTTCGAGGTGAAGGCCCGCTTCGACGAGGAGAACAACCTGAACGAAGCCCGCCGCTTGCAACGCGCGGGGTGCTTTGTGATCTATGGGGTGGGCGACGTGAAGACCCACACCAAGCTGATGCTCATCGTCCGCAAGGTCGGCAGCAAAGTGGTCCAGTATGCGCACATGGCCTCGGGCAACTACAACGAGGACACCGCGAAGATCTATTCCGACATCGCTTTTCTGACCTCCCGCAAGGAGTACACCGATGACGTATCGGAGTTCTTCAACGTCATCACAGGCCACTCGATGCCCGGACGATACAAGCGCCTGATCACCACGCCCGGCGACATGCGCTGGAGCCTCATCCAGCTCATTCGCAAGGAAGCCGCTGCAGCGCGCAAAGGGAAGCCTTGCGGCATCGTGCTGAAGGTCAACAGCCTGGAGGACAAGCCGACCATCGAGGAGCTGTACCGGGCCTCGAAAGCAGGTGTGCCCATCAAGCTGATTGTGCGGGGTATTTGCTGTTTGAAGCCAGGCATCAAGAAGCTGTCGGAGACCATCGAGGTTCGTTCCATTGTGGGCGACTACCTGGAGCATGCCCGGATTTTCTACTTCCACAACGAGGGCAAACCGAAGGTCTTCGGCGGCAGCGCCGACATCATGGCCCGCAGCTTCGACCGCCGCATTGAATCGCTTTTCTTGGTCGACGATCCTTCGATCCAGCAGATGCTCATGACCATCTTGGACTACAACCTGCGCGACGATGTGAATACCTACGAGTTGCGATCAGACGGAGAG
>CAYGKP010000164.1:0-5669 GCA_964350605.1 uncultured Cytophagales bacterium | reverse complement strand
CCGCCACCCCGACCTCGCTGCCATGCGCGACGAATCGGAGGAAGATCCCTTGGAAGTCGAAGCCGGCAAATCGGGCCTCAACTACGTGAAACTCGACGGGAACGTGGGCTGCATGGTGAATGGTGCGGGTCTGGCGATGGCCACGATGGACATCATCAAACTTTCGGGTGGCGAGCCGGCCAACTTCTTGGACGTCGGTGGAGGAGCCAACGCTCAGACGGTGGAAGCCGGTTTCCGCATCATCCTTTCGGACCCGAACGTGAAAGCCATCCTGATCAACATCTTTGGGGGCATCGTGCGTTGCGATCGCGTCGCCAACGGTGTGGTCGAGGCCTACAAGAACATCGGGAACATCACTGTGCCGATCATTGTCCGGCTGCAAGGCACCAACGCCGAGGAGGCCGCGAAGATCATCAACGAGTCAGGCCTGAAGGTCACTTCAGCCATCGTCCTGAAGGATGCGGCCTTGAAGGTGAAAGAAGCCCTGGCCTAGCATTTCGTCTCGCCAACTCGGTGGAGTTGGCTATCTTTGCGCTCCCGCAATCCTCAATTGGAGGCGGGTCTGGCCCTATAGCTCAACTGGATAGAGTGTTGGTTTCCGGTACCAAAGGTTGCAGGTTCGACTCCTGCTAGGGTCACTTTACCTTTGTTTAATTTGAAATAGGCCATGTTTTTGGCTACTTGTGTACAAAATGAGTACACAAAATGGCCTCGGTTCAATTTCACTTAGACATGAGGGGCAAGGGCGGCAAAGGTGATCGAACGATCATCTTACGGTTCACCCATCAATACAAATCATTCAAAAACGCCAAACTGGTCGGTTTGCGCGTTCCTGTGTCTCATTGGGATTTCGATGCCAAGGGATCACCTGAATCAGTTGTCGGCAAGGAGCAATGGGCCATCGAAGCCCGCGCCCGTTTGGCCGAACTACAGTTCCGCCTCGTTCATAAGATTCCCTTGATGCTCCGCGATGAGCTGGGACGTGATGCCACGCTTGATGAGATCAAGAACCGTATCCTCGAAGAGGAAAACCTAAAAGATCGAGTTGGCGGGCGGCGGGCAGCCAAGATGCTGGGCACATGGGAGGAATACATCGCCCATTGCCGCATGCGTGATCAGTCGCCAATGACCATACGTGCAAAGGGCACGTTTTACCATCGTTTTTCAGAGTTCTGCCAAACGAAAGGCATTGATCCCTATTTCGACGATGTGACACTCGTGATGTACGATGAACTGGTATGGCACCTACGGCACGAATACCGTTTGTCGACGAATGAAACAGTTGTGGGACTGTCTGACCGTTCCATCGGAACAGCTATCAAGGATTGGAAGGCATACATGAACTGGGCGCTCTCGGCGGGCTACTCGAAGAACGAGGTTCATAAACACCCCGACTTCAAGAAACTGAATGCTGAATCAGATTCGGCTGCCCTATCACTTGAAGAGATATGGGCGATCATCCATCTGGAACTGCCAGATCGCATCCATGATCGAAGCGCAATGGAAACGGCGCGTGATGTGATGATCGTCGGCATGATGACGGGACTGCGCGTAAGTGATCTGTTAACGATGGAACGCCATGAAGTCAATCTGGACCATAAGCATCCCGCTAACTCATTCATCCGTCTGAGAACATCGAAGGGATCCAAGAAGGTGGAGATCCCCATTCATCCCGAAGTGTTTAAGGTGTTCTCTAAGTATAAGCATCAACCGGACTTCGCCTTGCCGCAACGTGTGCCCGGTGGCGTGATCTTAACGGAGCAGTTCTTCAATCGGCTCATCAAAGAGGTCGCCAAGCAAACGGGCATCACCGAGCAGGAAGAGACTCGAATCGTTTTGGGGGCTGGAAAACATGATCGCGTGAAGATCGTGCCGCGCTACACCCGCTTTTCAGCCCACTCGCTGCGTCGGACATTCATCACCCGCCTCCATGCCGCCGGAGTCAGCGAAGTGATTGTACGCCGTCTATCCGGCCACAGCACCCTTAACAAGGAAGCCCACCATGCTTACATCATTACCTCGACGAAAGAGGACTATGAGATTGTGGTGAGGGCATTTAGGCAGATTTAAAATGCTCGGAACTTTATTCCCATACTTTTAATTTATATCCTAACTATATTAGTTGGAAATCTAAGCCCATGGACTTTGACAAGTACCAAGAACTAGCGAGCCGTACTGATCGAACTCTCTTTGTAAAAGTAGATAAAGGCGATACTGGAAAAGAGATTAAAGAGGGTTTGGTTATACCCCTTCTCGGCTTAGCAGGAGAATCTGGCAGCCTACTCTCAGAGTATAAAAAGACACTAAAACACATTGAGAGACACGAACTTCATGCCCCATTTTTCCGGGAGGAGTTAGGGGATATACTTTGGTATATGTCCAGCATTGCCTCCCACCTGGGTATTAGCTTAGACGATATCGCGACGGCAAACCTTGAAAAGGTTCAGGAACGGGTAAAATCATATGACTCACCTGAAGATATTGATGCCTTTTATGACGAAGGGTTTCCCGATAGCGAGCGACTACCATTAAGATTTAAGGTAAAATTCGAGCAAAAAATAGAGGGAGGAATAGCCCACGCTTATATGTCTGTACCAGATCATCCAGATTTAGATGACATCCCATTGGGTGATAAACTAAACGATAACGCTCACGAGGAAGATTATTACCGTTTCCACGATGCCTTTCATTTAGCGTTTGCTGCTGTGCTCAGATGGTCACCAGCCATACGTGCATTGCTTAGAAGAAAGAGAAAAGCAAAGCCTGAGATCGACACAGTTGAAGACGGAGCAAGAGCCTTTATCCTTGAAGAGGCGATAGTGGCAATTATTTTTTCAGAGGCGATCCGATTTGATTTTTATGAAGAGGAAGGCCTAACCCCCAGTTTCTCATTGATTAAACAGGTCAGATCACTCACATCAAATCTTGAAGTGAAAACACAGCCGACCACTGGGTGGGAGCAAGCCATATTACAAGGGTGCCGTGCTTTCAAACACTTGATGAACAACAATAGAGGTGTTCTAGAAATTGATCTAGGCAATCGAGAGCTAAGAATTATACAATGACGACTATCGAGGGAGGTACGCCATTAGAGGCTTGGAAACTCGCAGTAGAAAAACTAAAGTCTTGCAAACACGAGACATACAATCTAGTTCTAAAAATAACCGACACCAATCTTCCAGATAGGTCAATAGATTTCTCGGATTATGATTCGAGAAATGTGGGGGGTAAAGACAGAGTAAGTGCTGTTATAAACACGATATTTCCCTATAAGAAGATAGAAAGTAATAGGGATGAAATCTACTCACTATACTCCCGAGCACATTCGATTAACAGAAAGCGAAAAACCTCTTGGGGAACGTACTTTCAAAGATTGATCAACTCAACAGACCAATATGGTCAGCCTGTCAACCAGCTAGAAGAAGCAATCCGCATTCTCAATAATTGGAAGAATAACCCAAAAACTGTTATCTATTTCCATCTATCAGGCAGGAACCTTGATACTTGGCGACCGCTTGGAAACCCCTGTCTACAGTACGTTCAAATACTCGCTCCCAATAAAACCTCAATTTGTTTGACGGCTGTCTATAGGAATCACGATTACCACGGAAAAGCTCTCGGAAATCTCTATGGGCTACTCTACCTTGGATCTTTCATCGCTAGGCACACCAACAGACAATTGGTGGAGATAGTCTGCCACTCCGTTCACGCAACCTCCATTCCAGCGACTTCGAAACTCCTAACATGAGCAAGTTCGAAGACTTTGAGGCATTAGTTAAAGAAGTAAAGGAATGCCAGTTATGCCCAAGGATGTGCGATAGTTCAAGGGTGCTTTCACTTGCAAATGGACCACTAGAATCAAATATTCTTTTTATTGGCGAGGCACCCGGACGGCTTGGTGCAGACCAAACGAAACTTCCATTTCATGGGGATATTTCTGGAAGAAATTTTGAAGATCTTTTGTCATATTCTGGCTTATCTCGGTACCATATTTTTGTAACAAATGCAGCATTGTGCAATCCCAAAGATGAGAAGGGAAATAATTCAACCCCAACGAACAAAGAACTAGACAATTGCTCTTCTTTTCTAAAGAGACAGATCGACATAATTGACCCAATCATTGTGGTCACTCTAGGCTCAAAGTCTCTTCACACTCTTAATAGTATTGAGAAGCACGGGATATCATTGTCAGAGGGTGTCAGAAATAAGTTTAGTTGGTACAACAGGGTATTAATGCCACTCTACCATCCCGGACAGCGCGCAATGATTCATCGCAGTATGTTGAATCAGCGTGGGGATTACCAACTTGTTGCTGACACCTACAGACAACTTTCAGGATCAAGGAGATCTATTACTTCTGCTGAGATAAAAGGGGATATTATTGACCTCGTCATTCGAATTGTCGAGTCAACAGGAAATCGAGGAATATCATATTTCGGACTACACAAGACAATGTTCTTGATCGAGCATGATTTTCATAAGTCAACTGGGTTTAGGCTAACCCATGCCTACTACATCAGACAGAAAGACGGCCCCTACTGCGTCGACATACATATTGACAGGCTCAAAAAAAGCATCCCCGACATTCAAGTCAAAAACAGGATAACCTATAAAGTGAATGACGATCTATTCTCCGAGAAAAGGGCGGAGAACAAAATATTTCCTCACAGCGCATTAGAGCTAGTAAATAAGTTCGCCAATCTGAGTGACGAAAAACTTAAGCAGTTGGCTTACCTAAGGATTCGAGATGTTTTAAGGCAAGAGAAAGAGTTGAACGAAGGGCTGTATAACATACCGCTCTTGCCACTTGCTACAACCTAGCAGAGCCTTTAAGTATCCGGATGTCTCTTTATCCGTGGAGCAAATACAGCACCCCTTCATCCCACGGATCATAAGGGTGCGGTAAGTATTCTTAATGATCTGCCACAGCCGCTCCTTCCCTTACTCTGGCGACTCCCTAATCAGATTGCGCGATCCTCGTATCGAAAATCCTGCTTGCTCATCACGATCCAGTTCATCACCAACTGAACTTCACGCAGTCGTCCGTCACGTAGGGCGACGGGTCGGTGATGAAGCTGGGGAGGCCGGGGCCTTGGACGGGCTCGCCTTTGGCTTCGCGGGCGGCAACCTTGAAGTTCAGATCTAGCAGTTGCGAGAGTAGGTCGGTCTGTTGATCGAACCCGTAGGCTTCGAGGACAGCCTTGTCGAGGGCGGCGTGGAGGTCTTTGATCGGGTTCTTGCCGGGCTGTTCTAGAAGGCGGTAGAGGTCGCGCAGGGTCTTGTTGTAGTCCTTAAGGGCCTTGGTGCGGGCGAGGTGGAGGTCCTGCGCAGCCTGTGCCACCATGTCTACCTGCGCCTTCGTGGGCGACTGGGGCCAGGGAAAGGTGGCCCAGACAGATTCTGAGGTGTATCGCCAATCGCCCTTCATCGTCGAGCATTTTGCTTTGAACCATTCAGAATGAGCAATTGAGTGGATTACACCAAACGAGTAGTAGTCCTCAAACGGGAATACGATCAGAGCTGCGTTGGGTCGAATCTCGGTGCTCACAAACTCAAATACGGGAGGCGGAGTAAGCACCTGCGAGCACACGACTAACCGCCTCTGAGTTTTGAGCTTGTCGAGGAGATCTTCGCGGCCCCAAGAGAGCTTCCTCCAATTGTTGTAGAAG
>CAYGKP010000163.1:0-5711 GCA_964350605.1 uncultured Cytophagales bacterium | reverse complement strand
GTGCCCCGGTAGTCATGACCGCTGCCGATCACCCCAGTGGAACCGACCGGGTTTTCGAGGCGGCCAGCAAAATGAGCGATGACTTTGACTTGGTCCTCAACCTGCAAGGTGACGAGCCGCTGTTGCATCCTTCGCAGGTCGAGGGCTTACTGGGTCTGTTTGCTGACAAAACGGTGGGCATTGCCACGCTGGCGACCCCGATCCTGCGCAGCGAAGAACTCATCAGCTCCGATGTGGTGAAAGTCGTCACCGACAAAAACGGAAAGGCATTGTACTTCTCGCGTCAGGCGATTCCGTACCGCCGCGACGAGGACATCCGCATGTGGCTGGACAAGCACACCTACCTGCGCCATCTGGGCCTGTATGCCTTTCGGTATTCGACCTTGGAGGCCGTAACGAAACTCAAGATGAGCAGCCTGGAAACCTGCGAGCGCCTGGAACAACTCCGCTGGTTGGAGGCGGGCCATTCGATTCACGTGGGCCGCACGGCGATCCCCAGCTATGGCGTGGACACCCCCGAGGACCTTGCCCAGCTCGAAGCGAACTGGAAGGAGTGGGGTGGGGAGTAACTGTGTGCTATTTCAGATCCCGTTGTTGAGTAGGTGGCTCCTCCCTGGCACGTGGCTCCCATGCACTTTGCTTACGCCAACTCCGGTTTCGGCCGCTGGTAGCGGCGAAAGAGGCTCTGCACCTTCAGCTTGATGACGCCGAGGACCGCCTCGCGGAAAATCTTCACCGACATTTTGGACACGCCCCGCTCGCGCTCGGTGAACACAATGGCGATCTCCTTGATTTTGAAGCCATACTTCCAGGCCATGAACTTCATCTCGATCTGGAAGGCATAGCCCACAAACTGAATCTTGTCGAGCGGAATGGTCCGCAGCACCTCGGCGGAATAGGCCACAAACCCGGCGGTCGAATCGTGGAACGGCATGCCGGTGATCATCTTCACGTACTTGCTGGCAAAGTAGCTCATCAGCACGCGCTTCATCGGCCAGTTGACCACATTTACGCCGGTCACGTAGCGCGACCCGACCGAGACATCGGCCTCGCCAGAAGCAATCGCTTCGACCAATTTGTGAAGGTCGTGGGGTGGGTGCGAGAAGTCTGCGTCCATCTCGACAAGGATGTCATAGCCCTTCTCGAGGCCCCAGGCGAAGCCATGCAGGTAGGCGCGACCCAGGCCGTCCTTTTTTGTTCGCACTTCCAAGTGCAGGCGTTCGGTGCCGTATTCCTGTTGAAGCCCGCGAACCAGATCGGCGGTGCCGTCCGGCGAGCTATCGTCAACCACCAGAAGGTCGATGGGACGCGCCAACCCCATGACCGTGTGGATCATCGGGACGATGTTTTCGGCCTCGTTGTAGGTAGGGATGATGACCAGTGCGCGCATCGCAGGGATTCGAAGGGGCAAACCTACGCCTTTTCGGGATTTGCCCGCGCCACCAGAGCCAGGGTATCAATCGTTGTTGCGCAACGAAAGTGGCCTTTGGGGCAGGCCCTGTGTCCGTGCAACCCACAGGGGCGGCAGTCCAAGTTCTCCTTTGTCTCAATGACCACCCCTTTTTCGCCCCAGGGCCCGAAGCCGAAGCGCGGCACCGTCGAGCAGAACACCGCCGTTACAGGGGCCTTCATGGCCGAACAGAAGTGCAGCGGGCCCGAGTCGTTCACGTAGTTCATTTGTGCGCCTTCCATCAGGGCTGCGGAGGCCAAGAGCCCCAGCTCGCCCGCCAGGTTTTTCACTTTTGGGTGCGCACTGGCCAAGCGAATTTGCTCGCACGTTTCCTTGTCCCCAGGTCCGCCCAATAGGTAGACCGAACGGTTGGAGGGCAGCTTGTCGATGAGCGCGACCCATCGCTCGGCGGGGTATTGCTTGGTGAACCACACAGAAGTGGGGGCAAGGCAGAAATAGGGCAAACCACCGTAGGGTTCGACTTGCTTGCGGTCTTTGAAGCGTGGGTAGAGGCGGGGGCCTTCCAGAGAAAACGTGCCCAGGGCTGAGAGCAATTGGTGGTTTCGCTCGATTTCGTGGGTCCCGTCGCCGATGGGGTGTTCGAAGCGATGGGTAAACAGAAATGAGAGGGGGTTCTTTCGGTAGCCCGCCTTGATTTTCGCGCCGCTGAAAGCTGTCAGGTAGCCAGAGGACGCAAAGCGGTGTAGGTTCAGGACCGCCTCGTAGCGTTGGGCTTTGATTTGGTTGCGCAGGGCGCGCAGCGTCTTGTACTTGCCGTCCTTCTTGTTCCAAACCAAGAGGTTGCGCAGAAAGGGGTGGTCGGCGTAGAGGCCCTCGTTGCCCTTGCGAACCAGCAAATCAATGGGGCGCTCCGGCGCGGTGGCGTGCAGGCTTTCGAGTACCGCGCTGGCCAGCACGGCATCGCCCAGAAAGGCGGTTTGAATCACGAGTACTGCGCCAGCCATTGGGCCAAAGGTAGGGAACCGACTCGCGCCTCTAGGCGTAGAATTGTTGTAAGGGCTAACCGAGTCCCGTTAACTTGCGCTCCATGAGCGATTCCAACCCATCGCCCCGCCCCGTGCCCGAATCGAAATCCAGCGGGCAAACCCGCACCCGCGACTACCTGATCAAACGATCGGAGTTTGTCGAGGCCGTCGGGTTGAAAAAATACCGCTTGGGGGCGTTTGGCGGCCTGATCATGGGCCTGCTGCGGATTCACAAGATCAACCGTCTGTACCGGGCGACCTACAAGTACGACGGCACCGAGTTCGTCGACAAGGTATTTGCCCGCATGGGCGTGCGCTTGGAGGTTGACCCCCAGGAACTGCGCCAGATTCCCGCCGAGGGGCCTTTCTTGGTGGTCTCGAATCACCCCTTTGGTGCGTTGGATGGCCTCGCGATGATTCGCACGCTGGCCGAAGCCCGACCGGATTTTCGGGTGATGGCCAACTTCATTCTGCATCGCATTGAGCCGATCAAGCCCTACGTCTTCGCCGTCAATCCGTTTGAAGAGCAGAAAGAAGCTGCGTCCAGCTACGCGGGCATCAAGCAATGCCTCCAGCACCTGCGCGATGGGCACCCTGTGGGGCTGTTCCCCGCCGGCGAGGTTTCGACGTTCCAGGCCGATACGCGCACCATCACCGACCGCGAGTGGCAACGCTCGGCCCTTCGCATCATCGAGAAAGCGCGGGTTCCCGTCGTTCCGATTTTCTTCCCTGGGGGGAACAGCAAGATCTTCCACCTGCTGGGCCGCATGAACGGCCAGTTGCGCACCGCCCGCCTGCCAACCGAACTGCTGAACAAGCGCAACGAAACCCTGCGCCTTCGCATTGGGATGCCCATTACTGTGGCCGAGCAAGAGCAGTTTACCGATACCGACCGCCTGGGTCGCTACGTACGCACGCGGGTGTATGCCTTGGGTTCAGCCATGGGTTCCTCAAACCTCGAGGTGGGCAACTTTTTTAAAAAGCCGCTTTTCCACGTTCCCCAGAAGGAAAAAAAAATCGGGGAGGAAACCCCCAGTCACGTTCTGAAGGCGGAGGTCGAGAACCTGCACCCGGACCTGAAGATTCACAGCCAGGGGGTATTTGACATCTACATCTGTCGGCCCTTCGAGATCCCGCAGATCCTCGGCGAGATTGGCCGCTTGCGCGAGATCACCTTTCGCGAGATGGGCGAGGGCACGGGCAAGAAAACTGACTTGGACGAGTACGACCTGTACTATCACCACCTGTTCATCTGGGACCGTGAGGCGTCCAAAATCGTGGGGTCCTACCGGATGGGAAAAGGCAAGGACATACTGGCCCGCTTTGGCATCAAGGGCTTCTATGTCGACAGTCTCTTCAAGATCGACCCAAACGCCGCACCGATCCTCGGCCAGACCATCGAGCTGGGTCGTTCGTTCATCGTCAAGGAGTACCAACGCCAGCCCAAGCCGCTGTTCATGCTCTGGCAGGGCATTTTGTACTTCCTGCTCAAGAACCCTGAATACCGCTACCTGCTCGGGCCAGTCAGCATCTCGAACGACATTTCAGACTTCTCGAAGGCCTTGATGGTTCGCTACATCGAGACCCACCACCACGATGTGGAGATGGCCAAGTACTTCACGCCGCTCAACCGCTTTGCGGTCGACTTTAAGGACATCGACCCTTCGGTGATCCTCGACCAGCCGAACGCCGACCTCAAGTTCATCGACAAGTACATCGGTCAGATCGAGACTTCAGGCATGCGCGTGCCCGTACTGGTGAAAAAGTACCTGAACCTGAACGCGAAGATTCTGGGCTTCAACGTCGATCCGCTGTTCAACAACTCGCTCGACGGGCTCATCTGGCTCGATTTGCGCGAGATTCCCAAGGACGTCATCGACAGCTTGAAGAAGGAATTCAAGTTGATGCACGAGGAGTAAGTGGCGGCTAAATCGCCCCGACGTGCGCAGAAACTTGCCTAGCCGGGAAGGAAGGTGAATCTTTGAGGATGCGTTTTCCAATCGCGGAGGGGAGTGTCACGATCGAACGGCTCGATACCGAGCTGAAATCGACCTTCCCCCAGTACCAAATCAAGCTGAAGGGCAAAGCCCAACTTCAGGTCCAAGAGACCAAGAAGGCTGGGGCTTCGGTGGTCCTTCGCAAGCGCACGATTTTCGTTGTCGGCAATTTTCCCACGGGCTGGGGCCGCTTCCTGTTTGTGTTCTGTGTCTTGGTCCTGGGGTTCATCATCACCTACGGGGTCTACGCCTTTGTCTTTCGCCGCAAGATGAAGCAGGTGGAAAAGAACATCGCCCGCTTCGTGAAGGCGCGCTACGTCGAGGGGAAATCCCTCGAGGAGGCTCAGTCAGCCAAGGGCTAAGGTGGCCCTGCGGAAATCCCCGTAGATTGCGTCCCGGTTTAAACCCCGTGACATTCCCCGTTCGATGAGCACTTCTGTTTCTTCTGCCTTTTTGCTTCGCATTACTCTGGTCGCCACGCTTGGTGGCTTCCTGATGGGGTACGACACCGCGGTCATCAACGGCGCGATCGACCTGATCACCAGCTATTTTGACCTCACTCCGACGCAGAAGGGCCTGGCCACGTCCAGCGCGCTGATCGGCTGTTTGGTTGGCTCGATCATGGCGGGCCGCTTAACGGGTGCCATTGGCCGCAAGCTGTCGCTCATCTTGGCGGCGGCGTGCTTTACGCTGTCGGCCTTGGGCACGGCCCTGCCCGAGACTTATGAGGTTTTCCTTGTTTTCCGCATCCTGGGGGGCATCGGTGTGGGCATCGCTTCGATGGTATCACCCATGTACATCGCCGAGATCGCGCCGGCGGCCCAGCGCGGTCGCTTGGTGACCTACTACCAGTTCGCGGTGGTCATCGGGATTCTGATCGTGTTTCTGGCCAATTATTGGATTGCCGACCCGACCGACCATGTGTGGAACGACACCGTTGGCGGGCGTTGGATGTTCGGTTCGGAGACGATTCCCGCCGGGCTGTTTTTCATTCTGCTTTTCACTGTGCCTGAAACTCCGCGCCACTTGATCCTCAAAGGGAAGGAGAAGAAAGCCGAAGGCGTTTTGACGAAACTGTTGGGCGCGGCCCGGGCCGTCGAAGTGATTGACGAGGTAAAGGGCTCGCTGAAAATCCAGTCGAAGTTGCCCAAAGTGAAGCTGGGCAAGTATTGGAAGCTGATCGTGCTGGGCGGTCTGCTTTCGCTCTTCCAACAAGTTTCAGGCATCAACGTGATCCTGTATTACGGCAAGGAAATCTTCTCGGGCGTGTTCCAAGGC
>CAYGKP010000162.1:0-5800 GCA_964350605.1 uncultured Cytophagales bacterium | reverse complement strand
GGGCAGTAGGCTATGCGCGGCGCGGGCTGCGGACTGCCCAAAAAACGAAGGCAATCAGGAAGACAACCAAGAGGGGAAACCAAGATCCAGTGTTATAGGCTTGGACTGCGGCCAGCAGATAGACAACACCGACACCGATGGTGACGATGGCGGCAATGCCGCTGCGTTTACCGAGTAGGCCGTTGATGATCAAGCCGATACCCATGATTCCGAGTACGATACACGCGATGAGATGAAGAAGAGGCATAAATAGGGGGCTAATGAACTGGGATATACTTCTTACAATATAGAATTATTTCCCAGAATATCAAGTAATTAGCTCGTTTACTTCCCGCCTTCCAACGCCTCCCCAACCACAATGTCGAGGGCTTCGAGACGGCCGGCCAGGTCGGCGGTGTCGCCGCTCACGTTGTCCTGCTGGCGCAGGCGCTCCACCAAGCCGTCGAAAGCCACCATCGCCAAGAGATCCTGCGGATCGGTGATGCCGTAGCGCTCGCGGTAATGCTTGATGCGCTCGTTCACCAGCTTGCCCGCCCGGCGCAGGAGTTCTTCCTCCTCGGCCTTCACGCGCATGGGGTACTCGCGCTCGCCAATTTTGATGCGGATCGATAACTCGTTCATGGCGTTGGGGCTTGTTAGTTCGTGTCGCTGACATCCCCGCGCAGGTGAGCAATCACCCGATCAATCTCGCGGATGTACTCGTTGATCTTGTCTTTCAGCTCGCGGGAGCCTTGTCCGCCTTGCGCCACGGTGCTGGCGATGCTGCCCACCTTCGCTTGGCTGGAAAGGGTTTGCAGCTTTTCGTCCTGGCGTTTCAGCAGGTCGCGCAACTCGGCGTTTTCGGCCTTCAACAGCGAGACTTCCTGGCGCGAGAGCTCGTACTCCTGCACCAGCACCATCACGCGCTGTTCCAGTCGGTCGAGGTTCGCTTTCCAGTCCTGCATCAGCGGCGAATTTGGGCACCCAGTTTGGTTTCGAAGGCCGACATGAGGCGGCTCATCACCGCATCGATTTGGGTGTCGGTCAAGGTGCCTTCCGCGTCCTGAAGCGTGAAGCTCAGGGCGTACGACTTCTTGCCCGGCTCGATGCCTTTGCCTTGGTATACGTCAAAGACGTTGACGGCGGTCAGTAGCCCGGTTTCGGTCGTCTTGGCGAGGGCCTCCAACTCGGCGTAGGTAATTGACTGGTCGAGGATCAGGGCCAGGTCGCGGCGCACTTCGGGGAATTTCGAGAGGGCCCGGAAGCGGAGCGGCTGTGGCGCGATGCCCGCCAAGGCATGCAGGTTCAGCCACGCGATCTGGACCGGGGCATCAATCGCAAAGCGATCGCCGAGGCTCGGGTCCAAGGTGCCG
The DNA here is from genome assembly GCA_964350605.1 of uncultured Cytophagales bacterium. Taxonomy (GTDB): domain Bacteria; phylum Bacteroidota; class Bacteroidia; order Cytophagales; family JAAEPT01; genus CAYGKP01. The sequence goes on along the minus strand of CAYGKP010000162.1, from coordinate 4,448 downwards.
ATGGTGCCGACCGAAGTGCCATCGAAAAGGACCTCATGGCCGTGTTGGAAGCCTTGGGCTTCGGTGGGTTTGAGTTCCAAGGACAGGCCCAGTTTGGCGCCCAAGGCTTCGAGATGACCCCGAAGTTCGTGCAAGTCCTGTGCTTCGGGTTTGGTCCGCCAAGTGGCATCGGTGCGTTCACCCGTCAGGTAAAGGGCCAATTGCCATTGTTCGGAGTAGCCCTCGGCTTCTTTGAAATAGCCTTTGCCGACTTCGAAGAGGCGCAGGTTCCGCTGGCGGCGGTTCAGGTTGTAGGCCACCGAATCGAGGCCCGTTTCAATCAGGGTCTGGCGCAGGATGCCTAGGTCTTCGGACAGGCGGTTGAGAATGTGAACCGCCGTCTGGTCGTTCATCCAGGGAAGGGCCTTCAGGTGGCTCGCTTTGGTCAGCGAGTTGGTGACCATCTCCAGGAAGCCGCGGTCAGCCAAAAGCGGCCCAATGCGGTCGCCCAGGTCAATCTCAGGCAAGGGATTCTTCGGAGCGAGGAAAGCGGTTCCAGCTTGTCCGCGCTGGGGCAATTGTTCGTAGCCTTCCAAGCGCAACAGTTCTTCCACGATGTCGGCGGGACGGGTCACGTCCACGCGGTAAGCGGGGACTTCCAATTTCCAGACTCGGGCCGCCTTCGAAGTGATCTGGATTTCCAGACCGGTGAGGAGTTGCTCGATCCGCGCTTCGGCCAGGGCATACCCGGCCAGCTTATCGACCTGAGCGAGGTCGAGAGAGAGGGTGTGGTTCGGCACGGGGGCGGGGTAGTGCTCACCAACCTTACTCGTGATGGTGCCGCCAGCAATTTCTGTCAAAAGCAGCGCCGCTCGCCGAAGGGCATAGGGCACCATGTTGGGATCGGCACCGCGCTCGAAGCGGAACGAGGAATCGGTTTGCACCGCGTGGCGTTGGCTGCTCTTGCGAACCGTTGTCGGGTGGAAGTAGGCACACTCCAACAAGACACGTTTCGTTCCCTCGGTCACCGAAGATGGTCCGCCACCGATCACGCCTGCCAGGGCCGTTGGTCCCTTTTCATCGGCGATGACCAGGTCGTCGGTCGTCAGTTTGTAGGTCTTTCCGTCAAGGGCCGGGAAGGATTCGTCTTTTTTCGCGCGGCGCACCAGAAGCGCGTCGCCGTTCCAGGTGTCCAGGTCAAAGGCATGGAGCGGCTGCCCGCACTCGTGGAGGACGTAATTGGTCACATCCACCACGTTGTTGATCGGCGAGAGGCCAATGGTCTTTAAGCGGCGTTGCAACCACTCCGGCGAGGGGGCGACCGTCAAGTTCTCGACCGCAAGGCCACAGTAGCGCACGCAGTCGACCTCCTCTACTTGGAGTTTCAGGGGCAGGGCTGCGCCACCTTCTTTGAAGCTGTCGAGGGAGGGGAGGGAAACTGGGCGTTCGTAGAGCACACTCAAATCGCGGGCGACACCATAATGGGAAGCTGCATCGATGCGGTTGGGGGTTAGGCCGATTTCGATGCAGTAGTCGCTACCTGTCGCCAATACCTTGTAGAGCGAAGCACCCGCTGGGGGCTCGCGGGGCAGTTCGAGCAACCCATCGTGGCTGCTGGAAAGCCCAATTTCATCCTCGCCACACAGCATTCCCAGCGACACCTCGCCGCGAATCTTCGCCTTCTCGATCTTAATCTTATCGCCGCCGTAGGTGACCAGTTTCGCTCCCACAGGCGCGACGACCACCTTCATGCCCACGGCCACGTTTGGCGCACCACAAACAATGGGAAGTGCCTCATTCTGGCCGACGTTCACTTTCGTGAGTCGAAGCCGGTCAGCATTTGGGTGTTGGGTCACCTCCAAAATTTCACCCACCAAAAGCTGGGACAACATCGCGGGATCAACGCCTTGTTTCTCTAAGCCTTCCACCTCCAAGCCACAGGCCGTCAAGCGGTTCGAAATGTCCTGGGGCGTTAGGTCCGCAAGGTCGATGTAGTTAGAAAGCCAATCGAGGCTGATTCGCATGATGAGAGAGGCTGGAAGTCGGTGGGGGTTGGGCTTGCCAAGTTACCCATGAAGTTACTTTTTGCCCGCGCGGGGCGCAACTTACTTGTGCACGGGTCCCTTTGGGGCTTGCTCGCCCGCCTCGATGGCGACCGTCAAGTGGTTTTCCTTCGGGGGCAATGGGCAAGAATAAGCTGGATTGTAGGCGCAGTACGGGTTGAAGGCCAGGTTAAAGTCTAGCTCCAAGGTGGTCGAGAAGTCGTAGGTAATGGGCAGGTAGCGACCCGCGCCGTACGAGCCGTTGTCGTTGGTGGGGTCCTTAAAGGGCAGGAAAAATTGGGTGGGATCTTTCTGTTCCTGCAAGAGGATCATGGTCTGTGGCTTTCCTTTTAAAGTAAAGCTCAGTTCGCCAAACCGGACGTAGGTCCGGTCGTCCCCGTCGTTGGTGGCCAAATGCAGCGTGCGAAAATCATCGAACGCCCGCACAGTAGCAGTCACCTTATAGTTGGGATCGATGGGGTAATACTCCAGGCCCCGATAGGGAATCGAATCGCTGAAGGGGGAATCCTCGGCTTCGACCAGCGCGGTTTCGCTGCGAGCGCGGAACGCATCGATCTGCGCGGCATAATCGTCTTGGACTTGCGCGTCCGAGAATACGTAGAAAAAAACGAGCAGGACAATGCCTGTCGCAAGCAGAAAGAAGAGGAGGTTTCGGCGGCCCATCGTGAATTACGATAGGCAGATTACGAAGAAAACCCCAGAGATGGGGAAGAGGACGGGCTTGAAAAGCTAGGCTTTCAGCTCAGCAACCACCTTCGAAAGCTTCGACTTCTGGTTGGCCGCCTTGTTCTTGTGGATCACGCCGCGCTGGGCCAGTTTGTCGAGCATCTTGGTCACGGTGCTGTACAAGGTCTCGGCTTCGCCGGCATCTTTGGCTTCGCGAAGGCGTTTGATGTAGGTACGCGTAGTCTTGTGCTGGTAACGATTGCGTTCCTGCTTGGCTGCGTTGGCGCGGATGCGCTTGAGGGCTGATTTATGGTTCGCCATTCTTGGTCTTTAACCGAAAGGACGACAAAAGTACGCCTTTGGCTTTCTTTCTCCAAAGAAGAGCGCAGAAAACTAATCTGGCTTCTGGGCGATTGGCGAAAATCCCTACCTTGGTCCTGCTGCTGGTGCACGTGTGCCAGCCGGTCACATTTTCCCGTTCAGAACCTAGCTTAGATGTCGGCCTCCGTAGAGTTGGATCATCCCTTGGGATTCGTTCGCGATGGCCAGGTGTTCCGCAAGGCACAGGGCCAAATGGCGGAGGTGCAGATTGGTCAGGTCATCGACACGCCGCAGGCAGCCATCGACTATTTTCTTGATCGTTTCTCGATCGCGGAGCGTTGGGTCGCCGAATTGGAAGAATCAGTCGCAGCAGCCGAAAACAAGGGTTCCTACCTCATGAAGCTCCTGCACTTGCGCGACAAGTTGCAGGCCTTTAACGCCTTGGGCGATTTCCCCGCTCTTTTGGTTCGCCTCGAACACTTGGAAGGTCAATTGCGTGAGACTGTTCATCACAATCGGGAACGGAACTTGAAAACCAAAGCTGAGCTCCTTGCCGAGTTGCGCGCAGCCGCGGGTGCGCCGGATTGGTCGCTGCAAGCCGCACAGGTGCGCCAGATTCAGCAACGTTGGTTGCGGGTGGGTCGTGCCGCCGAGGGGGAGGAGACCGACCTGGAAACAGAATTTGGGCAGGAGGCCGAGGCCTTTTTTGCCCGCCTAGCGGATTTCCGAGAGGCACGAAACGCCATGTATGAGGAGCGGCTGGTGTCCTACCGCGACCTGATCGACAAGAGCGAAGCCCTCAAGCAACACGCCGATCCCCAGCGGGCTGTCGTGGAATTGCGTGCGCTGCACGAGACCTGGAAGCAGGTGGGCAAAATTCCGCACCGCATGGCACAAGACCTGTGGACGACCTTCAAGGCCAGTTCGGATGTTATTTTTGAGCGTGCACGTCAAGCGGCAGGACCGAACCAGAAGGAAGCCCTGTATTCGAAGAACCTCGCGCTGCGCACCGCGCTCATCGAGCAGGCGGAAGCCCAGGCCGAGCAGCAGGAGATTGATCTAGAAGTGGTCAAGACACTTCAAAAGGAGTGGCAGCAAATGGGTCCCGTGTCGCCGCAGGATCGCCGCGAGTTGAACGAACGCTTTCATACGGCCTGCGATCTGGCCTTCGAACGCCACTACATCCAACGCACCATCGCCCGGCGTTTTCCCAAGTTCGAGGACGTGGACCGAGCCGAGCAGCTCCGCATCCGCCGCATCGTGCTCAAAGACCTGATCGCGCGCGATCAGGAGGAATTGCGCCTCTTCCGCGAGAACGCCGAGAAATTCCAGGTGGGCGACGAGAGTGCCGAGGTTCAGCGAACTTTGGACACCAAGTTGCGTTACCAAGAAAGAAAGTTAGAGGCCAAGCGCCTGCTG
>CAYGKP010000161.1:0-5802 GCA_964350605.1 uncultured Cytophagales bacterium | reverse complement strand
CACTTTCGCCGACGGCCGCGCAAACCGTCCAAACAACAGACCCGTTGCCATCGCCACAGCGATCAACCCAATCAAGGCTTCGAATACCGCCACAAAATTGGCTCCGATGCCCGTGGGCGACATGCCTCCGTAGCCTACGGTTGTAAAGGTCTGGACCGAAAAGAAGAACGAGTACAGGAACTCCCCCCCTTCGATGCCCGGGTGCCCACCGATCTGATCCACACCAACCAGGACATAGAGCAAGGCAAAAAAGGCATTGATCGTCACGTACGCAGCAAGCACGATCAACAGGAACTTTGTCCAACCGATGCGTACCAGGTACATGTAGGCATCGGCGAAACTCCAGCCAAAGCCGCGACGTTCGACATTGAACGAGCCGTTGGCATTGATGATGCGTTTGGTACGCCGGAAGTACTTGGTGCCGAAGCCTGGATCTTCCTCCTGGTGGCGGCGGGGCATCGAAAGACGGGCCATGAATCGTGCGGGTGTGGGGGAAGTTGGCTATTTTTTGGAGATGAAACGCTCAGTCTTGCTCCTCTTGTTCCTTACTGGTCTCACAATGGCCGATTTGTCAGCCCAAAGCAAGTGGTACGGCGGCGGGAACGTCAGTGCCCAGTTCGGAACAATTACCTACATCGAGGCGTCGCCGTTTGTGGGCTATCGTTTCACCGACAAGTTTTCGGCCGGTCCCGGGGCGACCTATCAGTATTGGGAGTTCCAAGGCGAATCCAGCTCGGCCTTTGGCTTGCGCGCCTTTGCGCGCTATTTGGTGATTGAGAACCTATTCTTGCACACCGAGTACGAGCGCTTGTGGTACCCCAGCTATGAGGTGAATACCAACGGCGAGGTGCGAACCGTGCGCGACCAAGTGGATTCCTGGTTTGCGGGCGCTGGGTATCGCCAGCCAATTGGCACGAATGCCTCCTTTCAACTCACCGTGCTCTACAACTTGCTCTGGGACGAAGCGAATTCGCCGTACAGTAGCCCCATTGTCATTCGCGCGGGGGCGAGCTATGGGTTCTAAAAAACCAGTATCGGGGAGCGACTAGCGCTTCTTCCCTTTGCTCTTGCCTTTTGCGCCCTTTTTCTGGGCCTCGGCTTTCGCTTTCTTCTGCTTGAGGTACAGGCGAATGAACGCAATCACGTAGGCTAACGAGATCGCCACAGCGGCGATGACCGAATACAGGCGGTTCTCCTTATAAAGGAAGGCGAGCAGGGCGATGGTGACCCCCCAAACGAGGATCATGAGCAGGACGCGTGTATTCATGGCTCCGCGAACCTAGGGCGCAATTCGCTGCTCTCCAAACCCAGCCCGCTTCACTTCGTATATTGTCCCCTCGATTACGCCAACCACTCGCATTATCCGACATGAAAACCACTGTTTATAATCCCTCGCACCTGGAAATTGAATTTGCCGAGGTACTCAAAAACCTGCGCTCGGACATCGAGGCGAAGTTGAAAGGCAACGAGATCACAGACATCCTGATCAACACCAACAAGGACAACCCGGACCTAGTCTTCAAACTGGTCGACAAGGACGGCGACCACCACGAACTGGTCGTCAAGATCATCCAGCGCGCCGAGTAAAAGACGAAAGAGCGGGCCTACCGCGCTGCCCAGCGGCCAAAAAACTGGCCAGCCACCACGCCTCCGATCCCCAGGATCAGGCTAAGTGCCAAGTAGAGTACAGCCGTGCCCACATGTTGGCGCGAAAGCGAGAACAATTCGTTACTGAAGGTCGAGAAGGTGGAAAAGCCGCCACACACGCCAATCAGCCAAAACGCACGGGCTTCCTCGCTGAACCCGACACGGGCGTAGAGCACCCCGAGCAAAAAACCCAGCAATAGGCAGGCCACGGTGTTCGCCGTCAGGGTTGCCAGCGGAAAATTGGGCACTTTTGCGCCCAGCCACAAGCTACAGCCGTAGCGCAGCAAGCTACCCAGCCCGCCGCCCAGGAATACTGCCAACCATGTGGTCATGCTCATCGCAGCAAACTACGAATGAAATCCATGACTGATTCAACACGCCCCACCCCACCCAGCCACATCGCCTTGGTGGGTGCCGGACACATGGGTCAAGGCATTGCCCGCTCGTTCGCCTCGCAAGGCGTCCGGGTAATCCTGGTCGACCGTAGCGAGGAAATCCTTGAAGACGCCCTTCGCACCATCACCGAACGCATCAACCGCCGGGTGGAACGCGGCGAGGTCAGCGCGGAGCTTCGCGACCTGACACTGAAAAACCTCGAGCCCTCCCCCTACTTGAACGAAGCGGTACGTAACGCGCCGCTGGTCATTGAAGCCATTAACGAGGTGGAGGAAAGCAAACGCAAGCTCTTCCTTCAGCTCGATGAGGTCTGCGAGCCACACACCATCTTGGCTTCAAACACCTCGTCCATTTCGATCACCAGCCTAGCGGCCGTGACCCAACGCCCCGACCGCGTGGTGGGCCTCCATTTTATGGATCCTGTGGTGAGCATTCCGCTTGTCGAAGTGGTCAGCGGGTTGCTCACTAGCCCCGAGACCCGCGCTTCGGTCATCGATATGGCCCACTCGATCGGCAAACAGGCGTTTCCCGTGTCGGACTACCCGGGCTTTGTGTCCAACCGCTTGCTGTTCCCGCTGATCAACGAGGCGATCAATCTGGTGTATGAAGGCGTGGCCGACATCGAATCGGTCGACCGCATCATGCACGTAGGCCTCGGCCATCCGATGGGCCCCTTGGAGCTGGCCGACTACCTGGGCCTTGACATGGTTCAATTGGTGCTCGGTGTGCTGCACCGCAGCTACGGGCACAGCCACTACCTGCCCAACCCCCTTTTGGTCAACCTTGTTGAAGCAGGTTTGCTGGGGGCTAAGACAGGGGAAGGGTTCTACCGTTGGGATCAGGACCGCGAACGCCAAAGACCGAGCCCCCGCTTCACGACCCGCCAGCCCTAGTCACCCGAACGACCCACCGGACCCATGCGAAAACTCTGGGGTTACTTACTGGATGTCGCGCGCACGGATTTTCATCCCTGGGCTTACCTATGGACACTGCTGGTCATTGTCGCGAGCGTCTGGTTCAACTACGCGGTCGATTTCGAGGACACCTACATTGATGCCTACCGGGGCAGTGTCATTCGCTGGCTCTGGTATTTCCTTTTGTATGCAGGCATCTACCTGCTGGTTCTGTTACCCGTTCAATGGATCCGGGGCGAGGGTCACCGGCTTCGGTCGGGGCGCTTTTGGCTGCGCTTGTTCCTTACGATGGTCATCCTCGGGGTTTCCGCGGGTTTTCACTTGCATCAGACCTGGGCCGAGGAAACCTACGGGGCCGCCAACTATTGGGAAGGCAACTTTGCCCGTCGACTGGGGGCTCAGTTCTACTACGTGATCCTCTACGTGCCGTTCTTTCTGATTCTCTGGTGGGCGATGGACAGAAAGTGGGATCGCTCCTGCTATGGCCTCACGACCCGAAACTTCTCGATTTGGCCGTATGCTTTGATGCTCCTCATGATGGCCCTGCCCATCGCCTGGGCCTCGACCCAGGCGGATTTCCTGATGCAATACCCCCGGCTTCAGGTATGGGTCTACCAGCCAGTCTTCGGCCTGAGCCGAGGCGAGATGGTCATTGCCTTCGAATTGGCCTATGCCCTTTCGTTCATCATGGTAGAATGGCTGTTCCGCGGCGCACTGATCATTGGCAACAGCAAGGAACTCGGCGAGCGCACCATCCTTCCCATGGTCGCCGTCTATGCCGCGCTTCATTTCGGGAAGCCGCTGGGCGAAACAATAGGATCGGTGTTCGGGGGCTACATCCTGGGGGCATTGGCCCTGAGATCGGGCAGCATCTTGGGCGGTTGCGCTGTCCACATTGGCGTCGCATGGCTCATGGAGCTCGGTGCCTGGATCCAGCACGGTAGACTGGGGTCCTTCGAGGCCATTTCCTTCTGGGATTGAACTTTTCCCAGATAGACCCAGCCTATCTCCATGATAATGAGGGGTAGATGGAAAAATATGTGCGATCGGCGTAACCCTATCGCTTGCATTACGGTACTAGTCCTACGTAGTTTCCCTTAGAAAACAAGACCAAGCTGCGATACGCCCCTCTGCTACCCACCGCCATGAACCGTTTTCGTTACCCTTTGCTTGCCGGGCTCCTGATGTGTCCGGTCTTGGCATTCGCCGATGGCGAATCGGTCCATGGGAAAGCCGACACGTTGTGGGTCTTGGTTGCCGCCGCGTTGGTCTTCTTCATGCAAGCGGGCTTCATGGCCTTCGAGGTCGGCCTGGTTCGCACCCGCCACATCACTTCGGTTGCGGTAAAAAACGTGATCGACTGGGTGGTCGGCAGCATCCTGTTTCTCCTCCTTGGCTTTGGCCTCATGTTCGGCCACTCGGCCGGTGGTTGGATCGGAACCGACCTGTTCCTGCTCAACGGTGTGGGCGAAGCCCTTGATGGGCACCCGACTGGATTAATCTTCTTCCTGTTTCAAGCGGGCTTTCTCTGCACCTCGCTGACCATCATCTCGGGTGCCATGGCTGAGCGCACCAGCTTCACCGCCTACCTGAGCAGCTCAGCATTAGTCGCATTACTCATCTACCCCATCTTCGGCCACTGGACCTGGGGCAACCTCTACTTCGCCGACAATGCAGCTTGGCTGGCCGATCTTGGCTTTGTCGACTTCGCCGGATCGACAGTCGTCCATTCGGTTGGTGCGTGGGTCGCGCTAGCTGGCGCACTTGTGGTTGGCCCGCGCCTGGGGCGCTACAACCAACGAGGCCAATTGATGCCCTTCGAGGTCAATAACCTGCCGATGGCTGTTTTGGGTGTCTTCATCCTTTGGTTGGGTTGGTGGGGCTTCAACGGCGGCAGCACCTTGGGCTTGACCGACCGGGTGGGCGTCATCATTACCAACACAACCCTAGCCGCCGCCGCCGCGGGCCTGACCTCCTTCTACCACTGCTACCTCACGCGCAGTCGCTCGGACCTCTACCCCAAGCTGCTCGGCGGCTTGATCGGCGGTCTAGTGGCCATCACCGCTTGCTGCGATGTGGTGACGCCCCTTGGGGCATTACTGGTGGGTGGCGTTGCTGGCGTGATCTGCAACTTCGCCACTGACTTCCTGGCACAGCGAGCCCGCATTGACGATCCGGTTGGTGCCATTGCGGTACACGGCATTTGCGGCGTCTGGGGCACACTGGCCGTCGCCCTGATCGGTCAAAGCGAACGCCTGCCCTTGCCTCGCTGGCAGCAACTGGGCATCCAAGGCCTGGGCATCGTGGTGTGCTTTGTGTTCACCTTCACGGTGGCCTACCTGATCTTCCGCCTGTTGAAAGCGACCATCGGCCTGCGCGTTTCACCCCTAGCCGAGCGCGAAGGCACCATCATTGGCCAACGCCAGATCACTTCGGTTCATTACGACGACGAAGCATTGCTGAAAGACGACTTGATCCGCCTGATGCGCGAAGCAGAAGGCGGAAGTGATTCCTCCTCTCCTACCCAGCCTGATGGTACGATTCCCAACCCACCGACCGAAAGCTAGGATGGCACGCCAGATGGTTCATCAGGTCTCTGTTCAAGTCTCCGAGCTTGGGTACAACCTCATGAGCATTCAAGAGTTCCTGGAAATCCCCTTGGAGGAGCGGGCCGAGCTGCACATGCGCCACCGCATCGAGTACCTCGACGAGGCGGGCAATCGGGTAGCTTTGATGGAAGCGATTCGCCAGATCGGCCTGATGCGCCGCGACAAAGACATCGCCACGGGCACCAACTTCTTTCTTCACTAGGCGCAAGCAGCGCATCTGGCCAAGGGAACGTACC
>CAYGKP010000160.1:0-5810 GCA_964350605.1 uncultured Cytophagales bacterium | reverse complement strand
CTCCACGACCGAGTCAGCAAAAAAGAGGAAGCCGCGGCGCCCGCCCCCCAGCCTTCGAAGGAAGAAGTACTGCTCACCGAAATCCGCGACCTCTTGAAAGCGGGCCGCTAACCGTCCAAACCCATGCGAACCTCACTACTGCTCACCCTGGTCTGCGTTGGCCTAGCCACCCCGTCCATTTTCGCCCAAGACTCCACAGCGACCGACAGCCTGCCACCCAAGCCTTGGAAAGTGGGGGGCGCAACGGGCGTCACCTTTTCGCAAACCACCCTATCGAACTGGGCAGGTGGTGGTAACAACGCCATCTCGCTGAACGCTTACCAGAAGCTTTTCGCAAACCTGACCAAGGGCCGCTCGAATTGGGAGAACAGTCTGGACCTGGGCTATGGCCTGTTGAAACAAGAAGGTCAGGGCGCGCAGAAAACCGATGATTTGATCGACTTGCTCTCGAAGTACGGCTACCAACTGAGCGCAACCAACAAACATTGGTTTCTCAGTAGCGTGATCAACTTCCGCACCCAGTTTGCCAACGGGTTCTCTTACCCTAACGATTCGGTGGCGATCTCGCGCTTCATGGCCCCTGCCTACTTGTTCGTTACGCCGGGTATTGAATACAAGCGCGGGGACGTGCTCTCGGTGCTGTTTGCGCCTGCCTCGGCTAAGATGACGTTCGTAAACGTGCAACGCCTCGCCGACTCAGGAGCGTACGGGGTGGAGCCTGCCGAGTTTGATGCCTTGGGCAACAAAACCAAGAACGGTGAACGAACCCGCCTGGAGTTGGGGGGTGCCTTGCGGGTTCAATACAAGCAGGAAGTGCTCAAGAACTTCCTGATCGACTCGAAGCTCGACTTGTTTTCCAATTACGTCAAGAAGCCCGAGAACATTGATGTGAACTGGCAAACCAGTTTCATCCTCAAGGTGAACACCTGGCTATCTACCAACCTGTTCACCCACATGATCTACGACGATGACGTAGACGTACCGATTTACAACGAGGACAACGTACAGATTGGTGAAGGGCCTCGCCTGCAATACAAACAGGTCTTTGGCATCGGGATTACCTTCAAATATTAGCCGTCAAGGCTAGTGCGATGTGCGATCCTCGCAATGCGAGGATCGCACCACATAAAAGGGGATCGGTGCCATAGGCACCGATCCCCTTTTTCATTTTCACCATCCCCACGGGGGGAATGCCTTACAGGAACAGCGTCGCCGAGAAAGCGCCAATGGTCACAAAAACAGTCCGATCGCAGCCGCCGCCTGCGCTATAATCAACCACACGGTCGGGCAAGCCAGCGGGACTGATGGTCAGGGTGCCTGCGTTGGGCATGCGACTGGTCCAGTAACAGGCCAAGCCCAAGTCAATAATCAGCGGGTCCGAAGAGGGGACCGACATGGTGAAGGAACGGCCCGTGCGCGAGGTACCGTTAGCGGTGCCCCAGACGTGCAACACGTCATCGAAGATGTTGGCAGGCGTTCCGCTGCCGGTTTCCCAGCGGCGGGTGCGCGAAGACGACCAGGTGATGGTCGAGTTGTCGGAGTAGGTGAGCTTGGCCCCCGTGACTTCGACGTCGAACTCCAGTTTGCCACTGACCAGGCCGCTGTTGGTGACCACTTTGGTGCCTTCGACTTTGATGCCGTCGGCGTAGTAGTTCTCGGTGGTCGTCGTGATGACCGAGCCAGGGGTGGAATACGGGCCCGTGTAGTGAATTTTGATCTTGCCTTGGCGGGTACGCCCGCCGACGGCCGGATAGGTCACACCCGGTGCTGGGCCAAAATCGACGATGATCGAGTCGTTGACCGCATCGAAGGTCAGATCAGGATACGTAACGGTAGTCCGTGCCGAGGGGCTGGCTGGCCTGGTGCTGCGAAGCGAGCCGGAATTATCCTCCATGAGGTCCTGGACGACGTTATTGAGCTCGTCGAATTCGGAACTGGCGGCGTTGTTGTCGCGAGTGGCGCTGTAATCTTGCTCGTTGCGCTCCTCCTCTTTCTTGCAGGCGCTGAAAAAGAGTGTGCCAGCGGCAAAGAGGGCCAGCGGAAGGATGTGAGATGTGCGAGTGTTCATCGGATGAGTTGGGAAAAAGACTCAGGTTGATTGAGTAGTACGTAAGACAAGACAAGGCAACTGGTATGCCAATTCTCCCAATTTGTGTCGCAACGGGTGGCTTGCGGGCCTAAAAGCCAACAGCCCCTCACATGGAGGGGCTGTTGGGCAAGCGAATCTCCCAGGAATAATTTCCAGGGGGCGGAGAAGGCGATACCAAGACCTTCTTCCGTAAAGCTAGTTTTTTCTTCTAGAAATGCAAGTGTTTACTTCAATGATTTCCGGTAGGCCGTCCCACTAAAGACCAGCGAGTTTGGGTTGTTGAAGTTCTTGGGACCCACGACGACCACTTGCGCATGTAAGCGTGCGGCGCGGCGTTTCAGCTTGCGCAGATCGCCTGGAGAGAGGTCGGAGAGACTACCAACCGTACGTTTGGTGAGTTTGATGGTCACCTGTCCGGCGACGATCATGCCTTCCGACTCCGAGTCGTCAGTGGTGACAACAACGTTCTCCCAGTCAGTGCGGGAGATGTAGTCGGGGCTGCCCTTGGATTGGGCGAAGGTGAAACCGATGGTCGCGGCAAAAAGGGCGAGGGTAAGGAGCAGTCGCATGATGCAGTGGGTTGGTGATATCCTCAAGAACGAAAGAAAGTCAGACATGCCCTACCTTTCGGTGTGCAACGGTTGATGCTTTTGATCCTAGTGGCCCTCGGCCTGTGGGCCTGTAATAAGGACGAGGAACAATTCATCGATCCCCCCACCCTGGGCTCAACCGATTTGGTTTTCGAACCCGAGGGAGAAGCGACATACGATGCCAGCTCGGCGGGCCTTTACAAAGGCGTCTTCCTGGGCTCGTCCGGGACGCTGCGCATCGAAATTGCCAACGACGCGACCAGCCCAATCTACCAGGCCCGCCTGGAGACCGACGACAGCAGCGTTACGGTCCTCACCAGCACGGATTTTGATACCTACACGCCCGGCGATGCAATCAACGCGGCGGTTTTTGTATCAGGGGACGACAGTTTGCTCTTCACCGTCAATGGAGACGGGACCAGTCCGGTCGTGGTGCTTTACCTTTCGGCCAGCATCGAGGACTCCGCCATCGTGCGAAAGGAACCCTCCACCCAACTGGTACAGTGCTTCCTGGGCGAATACGTCGAGGTAGGCGTGGATACCGGAACCGTGGCCTTCCTGATGACCACTGACATCCTCGGCCTCGTGCGGACCGATGACGCGCTACTGGCCAACAGCCTCACGGGCACCTACTCGGGCGTTCAAACGACGGGGCTTTCGGTCACGGGCAGTTCCAACACCGTGGCGTGGACCAGCTTCACTGGCACGATTCAGAACGTGGTGGGTTCGGGCACCTGGTCACGTGGGGCCAGTTCAGGCACCTGGTCGGTGGTCCGACGGCTCTAGCCGGACGCTAGACGCATCTCTACTTCTTGGTATAAGTGAGTGCCTTCGAAGGGCACCCATCAATGATCTTCGCGATCTCTTCGCCGGAGGCGGCCATCGGTTCAACCCAAGGCCGACGGCGGGGGTTGAACACCTCCATGTTCGACTTCACACAATGGGCCGAATGGATGCACTTCTCCGCATGCCAGTGGATGGTCAGGCCATCGGCCTCGTAGTTCTTCTGTACGTGTTGTGGATCCATGCGGAAGGGCTTACTTCTTCTTGGGGTGGTGATCGCTCAGGCGCTCGGGCAGAACCAGAAGCGCAATCAGGACACTGAAGCCAAGCGCGATCAAGGCACTGAGGCTCAACAGCCCAACCGAACTGCCTTTCTCGTCCAGGGTCAGCGAGCAGACCGAAAGGACCAACAGCAGGAACGGGGCGAAAAAGATGATGCGTGTCGAGGTCGAGTACTTTGTGTTGCTCATGAGAAGTGGGCTAGTCTGACCCAAAGAAACAAAAAAGCCCCGGTTGATCCAGGGCTTTTTGATTGAAGGACATGGCGGCACCTCATCCTACTTTTCTTTCTCTCCTCGTTGGGGATTGGGTTTGACTGGCGGCATTGGGTTGATCCCCCTGAATTGGAAGGGAAAAACGAGGAAGGCCGCGACAATCGCCGCGCCGAAAATCCCCAGCAAAAGCAAGCCCATGGGACCCACATTGTTGCGTTCGGGGCCGACAACACCAACAAAAAAGGTCAGGAAGAGAACAAGTACAAAAGGAAGTGAATAAAGCAGGCGTCGAATCATGAAGTAGGTAAAGAGGTTTGGTTGCTGTTTTCGATTGGCTATTGATAGAGTATACAAATAAATGTTTAAACATGCAAATCCAACAGAGCCTTCCCTCCTCCTTACAGTACACTACAACTCCTGACTAATAAAGCGCCGGCCAGCGCTCTGGATTTGCTTCGTTGAGCACTTCGTACACGTAGTCGAACACATCCTCGGCGTTCGGCTTCGAGAAGTAGTCTCCGTCGGTCGCGTAGGCCGGGCGGTGGGCCCAGGAGCTGATCGTCTTCGGCTTGGCATCGAGGTAGTAGTACGCACCCTGCACTTCGAGTACCTGTTGCATCATATAGCCCGTAGCGCCACCGGGCACGTCTTCGTCGGCGAACAGCACACGGCCCGTCTTCTTGATCGACTCGGCGCAACGCGCATGAATATCGAACGGTTGAAGCGTCTGCACATCGACGATTTCGACCGAGATGCCCACTTTGGCCAACGACTCGGCAGCCGTTTGGCAAACGCGCACCATGGCCCCATAAGTCACGATCGTAAGGTCCTCCCCTTCCCGAACGACTTCAGGGATACCCAGCGGCACACGCATCTCGCCGATGTTCGAGGGCAAAGCCTCTTTCAAGCGATAGCCATTCAGGCACTCGATGACAATGGCCGGATCGTCGCCCTCCAACAAGGTGTTGTAGAGCCCTGCAGCTTGTACCATGTTCCGTGGGCAACAGACATAGATGCCCCGACAAGCGGATAACAGCGCGCCCATCGGCGAGCCCGAATGCCACACGCCTTCCAATCGGTGCCCGCGGGTCCGGATGATGACCGGAGCCTTCTGGCGACCAAACGAGCGGTAGCGCACCGTCGCCAAGTCATCCGAAAGGATCTGGATGGCATACATGATGTAATCCAGGTACTGAATCTCGGCAATGGGTCGCAAGCCGCGCATGGCCAGGCCAATGGCTTGCCCGGCGATCGTTAGCTCGCGGCTTCCTGTGTCGGACACACGCAATTCGCCGTGCTTGGTCTGCAGGCCATCGAAGGCTTTGTTCACATCGCCGATCTTGCCCACGTCCTCGCCAAAGGCCAGCACGCGCGGATCGCGGGCCAACATGGCATCGAAGCAGGCATTCATCACCAACCGCCCGTCGACCATCTTTGGCTCGTCCTCGTACTCGGCGGGCACGGCGGGCAGGTTGACCACCGCGCTTGGCGATTCGTTGACCAGCTTCGAGCTATACCGCTCGTGATTCGTCTCGCGCATTTCAGCCAGCCAGCGTTGGATCGACTGGTGGGCCGGGCTCTCAATGCCGCGCAGCAGTTGATTGGCCAACTTGATCGAGCGCACGATTTCCGCGCGGAAGATGAAGTCCTTCCCGTCGAGGCCCTGCTTGAGGGGTTCCAATTCCTCGGCCTTTTCGCCTTCCAAAATGGCTTGTTCCAGCAGATAAATGGCGCTCTCGCGGTCCTGCTTCACCTCGCCAACGTAGGCATCGTAGGCTTCCTTGCGGTGTTGCTTGGTCTCCTTCTCGACCTCTTTCTCGATCTGGACCAGTTCTTCTTCGCTCGCAATGCCCG
>CAYGKP010000159.1:0-5831 GCA_964350605.1 uncultured Cytophagales bacterium | reverse complement strand
CTCTGGCGCGAGGCCTAAGTCGTAGACAAAGGTGTAGTCACCTTCGACTTCGAAGTCGACCACAGGGCTACCATCCGAGGGGAGGGGGTCGCCAAGCAGGCGCAACTTTTCCTCTTGGATGTAGCCGTTGATCTTCTTGTTGAGCAGGTTGTAGACCTCCTCGGCGAGCAGGTCTTTGCCCATCATCCGGCGGATGACTTGAGGGGGGACTTTGCCAGGGCGAAAGCCGTTGATGCGGGCTTTCTTACTGTAGTCGCGGACTTTCTTTTCAACCGATTCCTTGTAGTCCTCGGGCTTGATTTGAACAGTCAATTCGGCCACCTGGCCGTCTTTCTTTTGTAGGGCGATCTCCACTGAGGCGCTTTCGTTTTAAAGGAATGAAGTGCGGATGGAGGGACTCGAACCCACACACCTTGCGGCGCTAGATCCTAAATCTAGTGCGTCTACCAATTTCGCCACATCCGCGTTGCCCCGATCATCGCTGACCGGTGCAGGGCTGCAAAGGTAGGGAAATTCGGTTGTCTGTCGAGCAAGGAAGAAATCCTTTCCTTACCTTTTCCTCATACTGATGCCGATCCGATGAAACCGATCCTCCTTCTTCTCTTTGCTTGGCTAAGCTGTCATTCAGCTTCGGCTCAGTTGGGCAGCCAAAACACACAATGGCAACGCGACCAAGCGTATCGGAACCAGCAAAGTCAGATTCAGAGCTATAACAACACCCGCTGGCAAATGGAGCAGAACAACCAGAGAATGCGCCAGCAACGTGAGGATTGGAACCAACATAACTTCCAGGGTGCCAACTCAAGGTTTAACCCCAGGGTTGCGATGGAAGCAACAGAAAAAGAGCTGGCCGGATTTAAAGAGACATGGGCAGCCGAAGATCAGAAGCGAGAGCCAAGTGAGGCGCGACTGAGAAGGAGGAAAAAGAAAGAGGCAAAACTTCAGAAAAGGTTTGAGAGGTACGTTGCGATGGCTAAGGAGCAGGAGGAGCATGACAAGCAGCAGAAGCAGAAGCTCGATAAGGTGGGTGAACTAATGAACGGGCCAGATACCCCTGAGGAGTCGGAAAAGTGAATTGGCAGTCTCCCAGACACGTTTTTTGTTCTTTTCCATGAAACTAGGCGGGTAGAGCTTCTTCTTGCCTCGCTTTTTGCGCGGGAGTTCTGTACCTTCTCTTTGATCCGACATTGAACCGCCCAACGTGGAGACAGAAGTCGCCCTCGACGAAACCCAAGAAATCCTCCGGCGCTATCGGCGCCTGCTGCGCCACGCCAAGCCGTTCCTGAAGCCCGGCGACACCAAGCTGATCAAGAAGGCGTTCGGCATCTCGATGGAGGCGCACAAGGACATGCGCCGCAAGTCCGGCGAGCCTTACATCTACCACCCCCTGGAGGTGGCCCAAATCTGCGTCGAGGAAATCGGGCTGGGTACCACTTCAATCATCTGCGCCTTGATGCACGATGTGGTCGAGGACTCCGCCGATTTCGAGGTCGAGGACATCGAACGCGAGTTTGGCCCTAAGGTGGCCCGCATCATCGACGGACTGACCAAAATCTCGGGCGTTTTCGACTACGGCACCTCGGCCCAGGCCGAGAATTTCCGCAAGATGATCTTGCACCTGTCCGACGACGTGCGGGTGATCCTCATCAAGCTGGCCGACCGCCTCCACAACATGCGCACGCTGGAGGCCATGCCGCGCCACAAGCAGCTCAAGATCGCCTCGGAGACCATCTATCTCTATGCACCGCTCGCGCACCGCTTGGGGCTGTACGCCATTAAGAGCGAGCTGGAGGATCTCTGGCTGCGTTTCACCGATCGGGAGTCCTACTACGCGATCGCCGCCAAGATCAAAGACACGCGCACGGCCCGCCAGCGTTTCATCCGCGAGTTCATTCGGCCGATTCAAAACGAACTGCGCGAACAGACCTTCGACTTCACCATCAAAGGCCGACCAAAGAGCATCTACTCGATCTGGAACAAGATGCGCAGCTCGTCGGTACCCTTCGAGCAGATCTATGACCTGTTCGCCATCCGCATCATCCTGCGCGCGACCCAGGAACAGGAGAAGTCCGCCTGTTGGCAGGTCTACTCGATTGTGACCGACTATTATAAGCCGAACCCCGATCGCCTACGCGATTGGATTTCCACGCCGAAGACCAACGGCTACGAGTCGCTGCACACCACGGTGATGAGCAAGGCCGGGCGTTGGGTCGAGGTACAGATCCGCACCGAGCGGATGGATGAAATCGCCGAGAAGGGCTACGCCGCCCACTGGAAGTATAAGGACGACCGAAATGACCCGGGTGCCACGGGGCTGGATCGGTGGATTCATCAGGTGCGCGGGGTGTTGCACCAGGCGGATACCTCGGCCTTGGAATTCGTCGACAACTTCCGCTCCAGCCTATATAGTGAGGAGGTCTTTTGCTTCACGCCCAAGGGCGAGCTGAAGGTGTTACCCAATGGGGCAACAGCGTTGGACTTTGCCTTTGACATCCACACAGAGGTTGGGCTCAATTGCCTGGGGGCCAAGATCAACCATAAGTTGGTGCCGCTTGGCTACATTCTCCAGAACGGGGATCAGGTGGAAATCCTTACCTCCAAAAAGCAAAAACCGACCGACGATTGGCTGCGACAAGTTGTGACCTCGAAGGCCCGCCGGCGCATCCAGGAATACCTTCGCGACCAGAAGAAACAGGTGGCCGCCGCTGGGCGCGAAATCCTGGAACGGAAGCTGGCGCAGCTCAAGTTGGAGCCCACCCATGCGGTAATAAGCCGCTTGCTTTCAGCTCTTGAGTTGCCCACGGCGTTGGAACTCCACTACCGGTTGGCAGAGGGCCAGCTTGACCCCAACCGGATCAAAAAGGTTCTGGGGGAAGATGGGGAGAAGGTCAGCGCAGCCCAGGC
Organism: uncultured Cytophagales bacterium; assembly: GCA_964350605.1. GTDB lineage: Bacteria > Bacteroidota > Bacteroidia > Cytophagales > JAAEPT01 > CAYGKP01. Next base: position 2,927 of record CAYGKP010000159.1, on the reverse strand, counting down.
ACTTAATGGGTTGGAAAGCCCTAGCCCCAGCACCAACGGCAAAGCCGAGGCGCCCGTTAGCCCGGCAAAGGATATGGCCGCTCGGGCCAAGGAGCTGAACAAGAGCACGCTTCTGATCGGCGACAATCTGGACGAGGTGGACTTTACCCTCGCGACGTGCTGCAACCCGATTCCTGGCGACGAGGTGTTTGGCTTTGTGACCGTCAACGAGGGGATCAAGATTCACCGTACGTCTTGCCCGAATGCGGCGGAGTTGCTTTCGCACTATGGCTACCGTGTGGTGAAAGCCCAATGGGCTGAGAAGAAGATTGAGCGCGAGCACCTGGTGGGCCTTCGCATTCGGGGCACGGACCGGATGGGCTTGCTTTCGGACATCACCAACATCATCTCCCGCGACCTGCGGGTGAACATCAAGTCGATCAACGCGGAGACCACCGAAGGCATTGTCGAGGACGTGCTGATGCTCTTTGTGAAGGACACCCGCCACCTGGGCGACCTGATGGCCAAGTTGGGCCAGGTGCAGGGTATCCTCTCGGTTCATCGCTTCGAGCCGAAGTAGGGAAGCAGGGGAGTGGAACACAGATCGACCCCCGCGGGTTGAATAAGTGTCCTCCGTCAAATCTTCGTACTTTCGTTTTATCCGTGGAAACTGCTTCGACTACATCCAAAACCCCCGCCGAACGCGTCGAGCAGGTGAAGGCCATCTTCACCGCCTTTCTCGAACGCAAAACCCTGCGCAAAACCCCCGAGCGATTCGCGATCCTTGAGGAGATTTACCGGCGCGACGGGCACTTCGACGTCGAGAATCTCTACATTTCGATGAAGAACAACAACTACCGGGTGTCGCGCGCCACGGTCTACAACACCCTCGATTTGCTGGTGGAGTGCGACCTAGTCTCGCGCCACCAATTCGGGGAAAACTTGGCCCAGTACGAAAAATCGTTTGGAGCCAAGCAACACGATCACCTCATTTGCACCGAGTGCCGCCGGGTTATCGAGTTCTGCGATCCACGGATCCAGTCGATTCAAAACCTTGTGGCCGAGCAAACCGGCTTTCGCATCCTGCATCATTCGCTCATGCTGTATGGCGAGTGTGACGGCAACTGCGAGAACAAGAAGAACGCCACGGCATGACCCTCGATACCCTTACCGGCCCCACGCATTTGCTGCTAGTTCCCAAAGGGGACTTGATCGGCCAGAATATGGGCCCTCAATTCCTCGAGACCCTTGAGCGCGAATCGAGCAAGACCCGCATCAACTGTTTGGTCGACCTCTCAGGGGTTCGCTACATCGACAGCTCGGGCCTCGGCGTATTGATCACCATGCTGCACCGCGTGGAAGAAAAGGGCGGCAAGTTGATTGTTTTCTCGGCGGGAGACCAAGTGCGCAAGCTGCTTAAAATCACCAAGTTGGATACCGTTTTACAGGTGAAAGACTCGCAAGCGGAGGCCGAGGCGGCCCTCGCATAACCTGCCTTTAGGACAAGATATAATGGGACAGGTAGATGTGCTATTGGGCCTTCAATGGGGGGACGAGGGCAAAGGAAAAATTGTGGACGTACTGGCCAAACAGTACGGCATGGTCGCGCGTTTTCAGGGCGGACCGAACGCAGGGCATACCCTGGAGTTTGACGGGCGCAAGCACGTCTTGCACCAGATTCCCAGCGGCATTTTCCATCCCCACATCCAAAACTTGATCGGGAACGGCGTGGTGCTCGACCCGGTGGTACTCCTGCGCGAGATCGCCGGGTTGGAACCCCACGGCGTGGACGTGAGCCAAAACCTCTTCCTTTCGCGCAAGACGCAAATCATCCTGCCGACTCACAAGTTGCTCGATGCAGCGAGCGAGAAGTCGATGGGTGATAAGAAGATCGGCTCGACCTTGCGGGGCATCGGCCCAGCCTACCAAGACAAAATTGGCCGTTCGGGCCTTCGGGTCGGCGATTTGCAGGATTCGGCCCGCTTCCGTGAGAAATTCGATGCCTTGACGGCTCGTCACATGCGCCAATTGGAAAGCATGGGTGGGGTAGAGGACCTTCCGCTGAACGCCAAAGAATTGACCGACGAGTTCTTGGCAGCCATTGAGGGGGTCAAGAAACTGAACATCGTTGACGGGGAGTACTTCGTCAACCAGGCACTGGAGAAAGATATTAAGGTCCTCGCGGAGGGCGCACAGGGTTCGTTGCTCGACATCGACTACGGGACCTATCCCTTTGTCACTAGCTCAAACACGACGGTTGCTGGGGCCTGTACAGGCCTGGGCATTGCGCCTCAACGTGTGGGTCGCGTGATCGGCATCTTCAAGGCCTACAGCACCCGTGTGGGCAGCGGCCCGTTCCCCACTGAATTGTTTGATGATGATGGCGAGCGATTGCGCGAACGTGGCCGCGAGTTTGGTTCAACCACCGGGCGTCCCCGCCGTTGCGGCTGGATGGACCTTCCGATCATGCGCTATGCGCTCATGCTTAACGGCGTGACCGAGCTACTCATGATGAAGGCCGACGTGTTGGATGGCTTCGAATACGTGAAGGCCTGTACGGGCTACCAGTACCCCGATGGCTCGGTCAGTGAGCAAGTGCCGTACGATCTCTGCGAAGTCGACGTGACGCCTGTGTACGAGTCCCTGCCCGGGTGGTCGAAAGACATCCGCGGCCTGCGCGAGTTTGACCACCTGCCCGTGGAGCTTCGCGACTATGTAGGCTTCCTCGAAGAGAAACTTTCGGTGCCCATTACTGTGGTCTCGACAGGTCCAGACCGCACAGAAACGGTCATTCGGCCCGCTGCAGCCCTGGCTTAGGCCGGGTTTGTGGATAACTCAGAAAAAAATAATGAGGGGGCAGTTTTGCCAGTGTCAAAAGTCCCCGTACTTTTGTCATCCGCTTTGGGAAAAGCGACTGGCCGCGAAGGCGGTTGGTTGCCCCTCCAACG
>CAYGKP010000158.1:0-5921 GCA_964350605.1 uncultured Cytophagales bacterium | reverse complement strand
CTTATGAGCCAGGAACTTGAAGACATACCAATGCGTGTCGCCATCCAAGGTCATACGTTTGGCACCCACGTACTTGGACTCGACGTACTCTTTCACCCCACTCGGCCCCCGATTGTAGGAGAGCAGCGCGTAGATCCAGTTGTCGAGCTTGCCATTGTTTTCCTTTAGATACTTCGCGGCACCCAGCGACGAGCCGTAGAGGTTCTTGCGCTCGTCGACTGTGCCGTCGACACGCATACCGATGTGCTGCGCCGTGGGGCCCTTGAACTGCCAATAGCCCACGGCCTGGGAGGAGGAAACCGCATCTGCCGTCAGCTCGCTTTCTTGAACGGCTAGATATTTGAAATCCGTGGGTACACCCTCGGCTTGGAAGGCCGCCTCGATCAACGGGAAATGAATCCGCGCTTTTTCGACGATCGACTCGAAGTACTTGGGGTTACGCCGCAGGTTGTCTACGTAGGTCTGGACTTTCGCGCGGGCGTCTTTGGTCAGTTCCAGGCTCAAGCCCCCGAATTCCAACTGAGACGGCACGGAGGGTCCCTGGGCGCGAAGGCCAAGGGGCAAAAGGAAAAGCAGCAGGAATAAACGTCTCATCGGCGTTGGGCGATCAACAGGCCGTCGCGCAGCGGCAGCAGCAAGTTCTCAAATCTCTGGTCTTGGTGCACGTTTCGGGCCAATTCCCGTAACGCAACCGTTTCCGGGTCTTGTTCCGCCTCGTCCAGCACCTTACCACTCCACAGCACGTTGTCGGCAATGAGCAAGCCACCCGGTGTAATTCGGTCGGCCAACAAGTCGAAATACAAGGGATACTTCCGCTTGTCTGCATCCAGAAATACCAAGTCAAAGGTGCCCGAAAGCGCGGGAATCAAGATTTCAGCGTCGCCAATGTGAAGGTGAACTTGCGCGGCCCGGCCCGATTCGGCAAACACTTCCCGCAGGTGAGGCTCGCGCTCGTCATCGATCTCGATGGTGTGCAGCTCGCCATCGGTTGGCAAGCCTTCCAGCAGACAAATCGCTGAGTACCCAGTGTAGGTACCCACTTCGAGAATGCGTTTGGGTTGCTTCAGACCCGCAATCAAGGCTAGCAGCCGCCCCTGCAAGTGGCCCGACAGCATGCGCGGTCGGAGTACACTGGTGTAGGTGTAGCGCTCGATGCGGGCGAGCAGGTCTCGTTGCGGCGAGGTAAAAGCCGCCGCATAGTCTTCAATCGCATCGGGCAAAAAATCCATTAGCAGACCGTCAATCAGTAGGGGCAAAATGAAGGCGCGAAAGCTTCTCGGGGGCGAAAAGGTCGCGGGCCACTTCGGCCAATTGCCCGGTCTCGATGGCGTCGATCTGCGCGAACAACTCAGCAAGGGTTTCGATCCGTCCCTTGTCAAGCAGGCTTTTCCCGAAGGCTTGCATCAAACTCGAATTGCGCTCCTCCGACATGGCCAGTTGGCCCTTGGTCTGCTCCTTGAGGCGGTGAAGTTGCAGGCGGCCCAGCGGCTTATCGCCCGCTTCGCGCAGGCTTCGTTGGACGATGTTCATGGCCTTGTTCAGGTTCCGGGGCTCGGTTCCGAAGAAGACATGGAATTGCCCCCCGTCGGTGAAGGACGAGGCCGAAGCCTCGACGCTGTAAACCAAACCGTTTCGTTCGCGAAGCAAGCGGTTGAGCTGACTTGTGGTCGCTGGGCCACCCAGCCAATTGAACAGCAGGAAGGTCGCGATGCGCCGTTCGTCATCGTAGCCGTAAGCACGTCCACCGATCAGTGTCAAGGACTGCTGCATGGGCCGTTGACGCACTTGATCCTGGGCCACGTAGCCATTCAGGAGTTGGCGTTTGTAGCCGTTTTCCCCCGTCCAGACTACGCCTTCCAAGGCTTTTTCCAGCAGTGGGCGTAACTGTGCCGAGGTAACGTTTCCCACCGACGAGAAGGCGATCCGTCCGGGCACCATGTGCCGGCCCAGGAAGTCCAAAAAGCGTTGTTGGTCGAAGGATTTAACCGTCTTCTCCTCGCCTAAGATGTTGTGGCCCAGCGGGTGGCCCGCAAAGATCATCTCGTCGAAATCATCAAAAAGGCAATCTTCCGGGTCGTCGCGGTACATCGACATCTCCTCGAGGATTACCCCGCGCTCGCGCTGAATCTCCCGCTCGGGAAACGTGGAATGGAAGGTGATGTCGGCGAGCACATCAACGGCCCGGTCCACGTGGTGAGCCAGGCAACTGGCGTAGAAGAAGACCTTCTCCTTAGTCGTATAGGCGTTCAGCTCGCCGCCAACCGATTCGAGGAGCGAGGAGATCTGGTGGGCGCGCCGCCGACCCGTCCCCTTGAAGGCCATGTGTTCCCAGAAATGCGCGAGGCCCTCTTCGCCGGGCAACTCGTCGCGCGAACCCACATCGAGCACAAAGCCCGCATGAATCAAGCGGGTGGTGGTGCGGTGTTGGTGAACCCAACGAAGGCCGCCGACTTCCAGAATCTCGGTCGCCGCCGTTTGCATGGGCGTTATTTCCAGAGGATTTCGACCACGTCGCCATCGACGTGCAGGGTCGTGCGGTCGCCCTCCGAGGGGCGTGCCACAGTCACCGTCAACTTGCGCCCACAGTCCTCGGCGCGGTTGCCGCGCATGTCATAAGGACACTTCTTGAACAGGCGCTTCTTGCAGGAGTGGACCAAGCGTTGCTCCAGCACCCAGTGCGTGCCATTCTTATGGAAGATCTCAGCGGATTTGACACTGGGGTTCTTGACCACGTGGACGTATTTATTCTCCTTGACCACCACCGTTGAAACGTGCGAAGTGTCGAGGGCTTCGCCTTTGATCAATTGGAGGGCCTTAATCGCGCTGGGGACACCGTAGCCCAGGAAGTTATTCCCATACGGATACAAGTGGCTTGATTGCTCGATCAAACGCATGAGTTCGAAGTTGGTCTTCGTCGGATCGGCTTGCAGCAGGCAAGCGACAAAGCCCGTCATCACTGGTGCGGAGAATGAGGTGCCATTCGGGGAATAGACCGAAACATTCGGCTTCAGGTAAGGCAAGAACTCCGGCCCGATACTGCTGTAGCCAATTTTCAACAGGTGAGTCTTCTGTGTCGCGCCAATCGAGAACACGCCTTGCGCATCCGCCGGAGCCGAGACGATCAGCCAATCGGCTTCATTGCCCGAGTTCCCCGCTGACACGACGAGCACCAAGCCCTTCTCCTCCACCGCAATTTGTGCGGCGCGGGAAATCTTGGCGGTCTGGCCGTCCATTTCGGTGGTCAGGTAGTTTTCGTTCGGGTCGTCCATCCCTTGGCTGTAGCCGAGCGAGGTATTGATGACCTGCACCCCCAAGCTGTCCATCCACTCCATGGCGGAAATCCAGTCGTCCTCCTCGACGCGGTGCTCGATGTCGCCGTTCTCGGTACGGGCCAAGTAGAAATCGGCATCCGGTGCCAGACCCTCAAGCAGGCCGAGGCTGTCGGTCCAACCCGCAATGTGCGCGAGGACCGAGCGACCGTGACTGTCGCCCCGGGTCATCGATCCGAACAAGTCCTCCCGCTCGGGATTGATGAAATCTCGCTGGGCCTTGATCCGCCCGCTGCGCATCAAATGATCAAATTCCGCCAAGCGATCCACGCGGGTAAAGCCCGCATCGATCACGCCCACTCGAACGCCTTTCCCAGTAAGCCCCGCCTTCGTGAAGGCCAAGCCGTCGATTTGTTCCAACGGCAAGGTGTAGGCCGCTGGCTCCAGATTCTCGCGAGCGGGAAGGAAATAGCCACCCACTGGCTCGACACCCAGCACGAAGGGCAACGCCTCGGCGGCTTGCGCTTGCTCGGGGGTCAGGTAGGCACTTGTTGCGTTGAGCCACTTCGAGCTGCGAAGACGCTCGCCACCCAGGCGGTCAATGGCTCCCAGGTAGGCACTGTTCGGTGGCAAGTCGCTCTCCTGAAACAACGCTATGCCTTGCTGGGCGCGGCGTGTCAAGGTTTGGTCGCTGACCCACTGGTGGCCCTGGGTCTGGGCCACGGGCTTATCGGTGAAGCGAACCCAATACTTGGTTTGAGCGAAGAGTGGTGCTGAAACCAGCAGCAGAAGGCCCGCCAGAAGCGGAAAACGGAGTTGACGTGCGTTCATGAATCTCTAACTTGTGGCACCTTGAAGGGGCCGAAAGAATGCGGTCCAAAGGTAACCAGAATGCGCTACCAACCCATCGAAGCCGACTTTTACCGCTCGCGTCGGGCCCTGATGGCGGGCCGCATGTCGCCGGGCGGTTTGCTCGTGCTGGTCAGCAACGACCGAATGCCCACCAACGCGGACAGTTTTTACCCCTTTCGCCAGCACAACGACCTGTTTTACCTCTCTGGTATCGACCAGGAGGAGACGGCCCTGATTCTTTTCCCCGACGCGCCACGCGCCGCCGACCGGGAAATTCTCCTGATCCGCCGCACGTCCGAAGAACTCTCACTATGGGAAGGAGAAAAACTTAGCCCCGCTCGAGCCCGCGAGCGTTCGGGCATCGGAACCATCCGCTTCTTTGACGAGCTAGAGACGGTCTTGCGCCCGTTAGTCTACCAGAGCCAGTCCTTTTACCTGAACGCCAACGAACACCTGCGTTCAGGCACCCCGGTCATCACCGCCCAGGACCGCCTGAACCAAACACTGCGTACCGAGTACCCCCTACACGAATTCAAGCGCGCCGCGCCGCACCTCACCTACCTGCGCCAAACCAAGGCCCCCGCAGAGGTTGCCCAGATGCAACGGGCCATGGACATCACGGCTTCAGCCTTCGAGTTGGTGCTCCAGCAGATGAAGCCCGGCCAGTACGAATACGAAATCGAGGCATTGGTTCACGGCGAGTTTCTGCGTCAGGGTGCGCAGGGGCCAGCCTATGATTCCATCATTGCTGGAGGTAAGAACGCGTGCGTGCTTCATTACGTGCAGAACGACCAGCACTTGAAAGCGGGCGACTTGGTGCTGATGGATTTTGGCTGTTCCTATGGGAACTATGCTGCGGACTTATCGCGGACCATTCCTGTATCCGGCAGGTTCTCTGAACGGCAACTAGCTGTTTATCAATCTGTACTGCGGGTGTTAAAGTCATCGACAGATCTACTTGTCGTCGGGAACACTTTCCAAGGTTATCTGAAAGAAGTCGTCAAAATGATGGAAAGCGAACTCATCGCGCTTGGACTATTGGACCGCACCGAGGTCCAGAACCAACACCCCGAACGCCCACTTTACCGTCGGTATTTTCCCCACGGGATTTCCCACAGCCTGGGGCTGGACGTCCACGACGTGGAGGACCGAAGCCGCCCCTTCGAAGCCGGAATGGTGTTCACCTGCGAGCCGGGTATTTACATCCCAGAGGAGGGCATTGGCATCCGCTTGGAGAACAACATCCTCATCGAAGCCTCAGGTCCCAAAAACTTAATGTCAGATATTCCACTTGAAGCCAAGGACATCGAAGAACGGATGCGCGCCAAGGCGATTTAACCGCATTCGATCGTACATTTCTCTCAATGAGTAGATGATCAAAATATTCTTATCACTTTTGCAAGAATTAATTTAATCTTTTACATTTCTGATAACAACCTTGTTCGTGCGCTTACGTATTATGAATTGTAGGTAACTACATAGTGCATACACTTGGGCTCGATACGGCTCGTTGCAATGAAAAAAGGCATACTCACCACTCTGATTCTTTTGGCTACAGCCCTAAACGGCTGGACCGACTTCCCTGATGCGAAAGAGTTCTATCAGGAAGGGCTGGATCACATGCAACAAAAAGATTACATCACGGCCATTGGTGACTTCACTAATGCCATCTCGATGAACCCCAACTACGGAGACGCGTATTATCTGCGCGCGAAAGCGAAAGACATGCTGGCCAAGCAATACGGTTTCTCGAATTCTGCGGAGCTGTGTTTTGACTTGACCACGGCGCTCAACTTGGGG
>CAYGKP010000157.1:0-5927 GCA_964350605.1 uncultured Cytophagales bacterium | reverse complement strand
CTTCACGATGACCCGGGCCCCCGGGGGGGCTGTCGGCGGCTGGGTCCCCCCCTTGGCCAACTACGTGTTGCCTTACTTGGTGGCTGCCGACATCCACAAAGCCCACGAAGCCGCCACCAAGGCCGCGGGCGGCACGGCCACGTTTTCGAAAGGCAACCTGCTTCTCTGGTGGCTCACTTGGGTCGGCGCGCAAATCCTGCCCGGCATGATTGGCGGCATTATGGGCGTTCAAGCGGGCCTTTCGGGCAACGCAAGCGGCATGCAAGACGGCGTACTGATTGGCGCAGTTGTCGGTTTAATCGCTCAAATCATAGCGGGTCTGCTGATGTACAAATGGATCACCGTTCTGGAAGCCCAAGAAAAAACCTTCAACCCCGCGCAAAGCCCCGCGTCTTTGCCCGCCTAACCTCTCCTTCGCACTAGCATTCAAGTTCTTATGGCACGTCCCGACAAAACCCCGACCCAAGAGGTCATCAGCCGCGCACCGTTCCCCGCTTCGACGAAAGTCTACGTGGAAGGCTCGCGCCCCGACATCCGCGTTCCGATGCGCGAGATCAAGTTGAACGACACGGTCCGCAAGTTCGACCCCAAGTCACCCATCGAGAAGAATCCGTCGGTGGCCGTCTACGACACCAGTGGTCCCTACACCGACCCGAAAGCCCAGATCGACTTGGATCGGGGGCTCGACAAGCTGCGCGAAAGCTGGATTGAAGAGCGCGGCGACACCGAAAAGCTCGGCGGCATTTCTTCGGCCTTTGGGCGCGAACGCTTGGCGATGAACTCGCTCGACGGCCTGCGCTTCCCCAGCCTGGAGGCCCCGCGCAAAGCCAAGTCGGGCGCGAACGTTTCGCAGATGCACTACGCGAAAAAGGGCATCATCACGCCGGAGATGGAATACATCGCCATCCGCGAGAACCAGCGCATTACCGAGCGCGACGACCTCACCGAGCAACACCCCGGCAATAGCTGGGGTGCCCGCACACCCAAACGCGAGATCACCCCCGAGTTTGTGCGGGAGGAAGTGGCTTCGGGCCGGGCGATCATCCCCAATAACATCAACCACCCGGAGACCGAACCGATGATCATCGGACGGAATTTCCTGGTGAAGATTAACGCCAACATTGGCAACTCGGCGGTCACTTCGTCCATCGAGGAAGAGGTGGAGAAAGCCGTTTGGGCTTGCCGCTGGGGCGCGGATACCATCATGGATTTGTCGACCGGACAAAACATCCACGAAACCCGCGAATGGATTCTGCGCAACTCGCCGGTGCCCATCGGGACTGTGCCGATTTATCAAGCCCTCGAAAAGGTCAACGGCAAGGCCGAGGAGCTGACCTGGGAAATGTTCCGCGACACGCTGATCGAGCAAGCCGAACAAGGGGTGGACTACTTCACGATCCACGCAGGGGTGCTGCTCCGCTACATTCCCCTCACCGCGAAACGCATGACGGGCATCGTCTCGCGCGGCGGTTCGATCATGGCCAAGTGGTGCCTCGCGCACCACAAGGAGAGCTTCCTCTACACCCACTTCGAGGAGATCTGTGAGATCATGAAAGCCTACGACGTGGCCTTCTCGCTGGGCGACGGCTTGCGCCCCGGCTCGCTCGCGGATGCCAACGACGCGGCGCAGTTTGCCGAGCTCGACACGCTGGGCGAACTCACCAAAATCGCCTGGAAGCACGACGTGCAGACCATGATCGAAGGCCCTGGCCACGTGCCCATGCATATGATCAAAGAGAACATGGACCGCCAGTTGGAGGTCTGTGGCGAAGCGCCTTTCTACACGCTCGGGCCCCTCACCACCGACATCGCGCCTGGGTATGACCACATCACCTCGGGCATTGGCGCGGCCATGATCGGGTGGTACGGCACGGCGATGCTCTGCTACGTCACGCCGAAGGAGCACCTTGGCCTGCCGAACAAGAAGGACGTGAAGGATGGGGTGATTACCTACAAGATCGCCGCCCACGCCGCCGACCTTGCGAAGGGACACCCCGGCGCCCAGTACCGCGACGACGCGCTCTCGAAAGCCCGCTTCGAGTTCCGGTGGGAGGACCAATTCAACCTCTCGCTCGACCCCGATACGGCGCGTGAGTTCCACGACGAAACGCTGCCCGCCGAGGGCGCGAAGGTGGCTCACTTCTGTTCGATGTGTGGCCCGCACTTCTGCTCGATGAAAATCACCCAGGATGTGCGCGACTATGCGGCGGAACACGGCCTGACCGACGAGCAAAAAGCCATCGAAGCGGGCATGAAAGAGAAGTCCAAGCAGTTCGTCGACGCGGGCTCGGAAGTATACATCGCAGAATAAGCGTGCCGAATTACCAAGCATCACAAGCATTATGAGCGTTGTCATCCTATCCCCCTCCACCGAACACCCCCGGGAGTTCGACATCCTGCGCGAGCTGATCGCCGCAGGGTTGGAGAAGTACCACCTGCGCAAACCCGAATGGCGCGAGCCCGAGAAGTTCCAACGCTGGCTGGACAAACTGGACCGCCCCGATTGGGTGGCCGAGCACTTGATCCTCAGCGTGCGCCCCGAGATGAAAACCGCCAACCTGAACGTATTGGGCTTCCATGTTTCGGGCGGCCTGCGCAAGGCGAGTGGCGGCATGCCCCCCGGCTTGGCCCAAGGCCGCGACGTGCTGGGCTATCCGATCAGCACGTCGGCCCACTCGATCATGGAGCTTCGCGAAGTGGCCGACGAGTACGATGTGGCCTACGTCGGCCCGGTGTTCGAAAGCGTAACCAAGCCTGGCTATGGTCCGACCATCGGGATGCTCCGCTACGAGCTCCCCGAGAACATCAAGGTCTACGCCATCGGCGGGATCACCAAGGAGAACATCGGCCAAGTCCGCGCGGCGGGTTGGCACGGCGCAGTGACCCTTGGGGGTGTCTGGGAAGACAAAGCACCCGTCAAAGCCTTTGAAGCATTAAACCAAGCATGGAAGAGCAGCGTCCCTTCGTCCTAAGCATCGCGGGCCTCGACCCCTCGGGTGGCGCTGGCCTGCTCAGCGACGCGAAAACCTTCGAGCAGATCGGGGTGCAGGGGCTTGGTGTGGCTACGGCCTTGACCTTCCAGAACGACAAGTCGTTTGTCGATGTCGACTGGGTGGGGGGCAAGACTTTGCGCGCCCAGCTCGACCCGTTGTTTATCGCTTATCCGATTACGCACGTCAAGATCGGCCTGATCAAAAGCCTCGACGCACTCGAAAAACTGATTGCCTACCTGGTGCTCAAAAATGAGAACATCGAGATTCTCTGGGACCCGATTCTTTCGGCCAGCGCGGGCTATACCTTCCATGACGACCTCTCGAAAAAGCGCGTCGCGAAGATTCTTCAGGTCATCTCGATGGTGACCCCCAACCAGCCCGAAGCACTGGCCCTCTCGAAGGCCAAGGACACCGAGAAAGCTGCGAGGCGCTTTGCGGAATTGACCCGTGTGGTGATAAAGGGCGGTCATGCGATTGACCCAAAAACCGGATTTTCGGACGACCTGTACGCCGATCAATTTCAGTCGAAGTCGCTGCGCGCTACGCGCATCGAGAACGGCGAGAAGCACGGCTCGGGCTGTGTCTTTTCTGCCGCACTGATCGCCTACCGCGCGCAAGGATTGGAATGGCTCGATGCGACCCGCAAAGCGAAGCAGTACGTCACCAAATACCTGAAGAGCACCGAGACCCTTCTCGGCAAACACAAGTAGAAACCAGTGATCGCACGACTCCACCACATCACCCAACACGACGAGGCCCTCAGCCACGTCCAGCAAGCCGAGGCGGCCTGTGCCGCGGGGGTGCGTTGGGTGCAACTGCGCGTCAAGAAGCGGGGCTATGAGGAGTGGAAAGCCAACGCGCTGGCTGTTCAGGGCATCTGCCGGGCGAACGGGGCGATTTTCATCGTGAACGATAACGTGAAGATTTGCGCCGAGATTCGCGCCGACGGGGTCCACCTGGGCAAGGAAGACATGGACGTGGACAAGGCCCGCGCGGCCTTGGGCCCGAAAGCCATCATCGGGGGGACGGCCAACAATTACGAGGACATCGAAAAGCTGCTCCGCTGGAAAGTGGACTACATCGGTCTAGGGCCGTTTCGCTTCACGACGACCAAAGAAAAATTGTCACCGATGCTGGGGCTCGACGGCTACCGCGAAGTGGCCGAAAACCTGCGGGTCGAAGGGATCACCACCCCGATCATCGCCATCGGAGGGATCCAGACCGAGGACGTCCCCGCCCTGATGGAAACGGGGGTGTACGGCGTGGCAGTCGCCTCGGCGATCAACCGGGCCAAGAAACCCGAAAAGGCCGCCGGCCAATTCATCGAATCACTTGCGCCATGGAACAACCCAATCGACAGCTAGTCGTCGCCGGAAAAACTTTCACCTCGCGCCTGTTCACGGGCACGGGCAAGTTTGGCTCCGCTGTTCAAATGGAGGATGCCCTGCTGGCTTCGGGTTCCGAACTGGTGACCGTCGCTTTGCGCCGCGTCGACGTGCAGAACGAGGCGGATGACATCCTCTCGCACCTGCGCCACCCGCAGTTCAATCTGTTGCCCAACACCTCGGGCGTGCGCACCGCAAAGGAAGCCGTCTTCGCTGCTGAGCTGGCCCGCGAAGCGTTGGAAACCGACTGGCTCAAGCTGGAGATCCACCCCGATCCCAAGTACTTGATGCCCGACCCCATCGAGACCCTCAAGGCCGCCGAAGAGCTAGTCAAGAAAGGGTTCATCGTCTTGCCCTACATCCATGCCGACCCGGTGCTGGCCAAGCGATTGGAGGAAGTCGGTTGCGCGGCGGTGATGCCCCTGGGTGCGCCCATCGGTTCGAACAAGGGCCTGAGCTCCATCGACTTCTTAGAGATCATCATCGAGCAAGCCAGCGTTCCCGTTGTCGTTGATGCGGGAATCGGTGCGCCCTCGCACGCCGCTTGGGCGATGGAGATCGGCGCGGATGCCGTGCTCGTGAACACCGCCAGCGCGGTGGCCGATGATCCGGGGGCGAGGGGCCGGGCCTTCAAACTGGCCGTCGAGGCAGGGCGCATGGCCTTTGAAGCGAAGCTGGGCCGCCGCAGTTCGTCCGCCGAGGCATCGAGCCCGCTGACGACGTTTTTGGATATCCTGGAAGGCGAGAAGTAGATGTTCGAAGACCTCTTCCGCCGTTACGACTGGGACACCGTCAAAGCCCGCATCTACGGGACGACGGAGGCCGATGTGCGCCGTGCGCTTGACAAAAAAACCGGGCGGGCGCTGGACGATTTCATGGCCCTGGTGTCGCCCGCCGCCGCGTCGTTTTTGGAGGAGATGGCCCGCGAGGCCCAGCGCCTGACCCGCGAACGCTTCGGGAATACCATCCAGCTCTTCGCGCCGCTCTACCTCTCGAACGAGTGCCAGAACATCTGCACCTACTGCGGCTTCTCGCTCGACAACCCCATCGCCCGCAAAACCCTTTCCGACCACCTGATCGAGAAGGAAGCCAAGGTTCTCAAAGGCATGGGCTACGAGCACGTCCTGCTCGTGACCGGCGAGGCAAACAAGACCGTCGGGATGGACTATTTCCGCAACGCTTTTAAGGTGCTGCGGCCCCACTTCGCCAACCTCTCGATGGAAGTACAACCCTTGGATCAGGAGGAATACGAAACGCTTCGCGACGAAGGGCTCCACGCCGTCCTAGTCTATCAGGAGACCTATCACGAAGCCGAATACAAAACCCACCATCCCAAGGGCAAGAAGTCGAACTTCAACTATCGCCTCGACACGCCGGATCGCTTGGGTCGGGCGGGGGTCCACAAAATTGGCCTCGGCGTACTGATCGGCCTGGAGGACTGGCGGACGGATTCGTTTTTCTGTGCCCTGCACCTGGACTACCTGGAACGCACCTACTGGCGCACGAAATACTCGCTCTCGTTCCCGCGCCTGCGGCCTTATTCGGGCGG
>CAYGKP010000156.1:0-5932 GCA_964350605.1 uncultured Cytophagales bacterium | reverse complement strand
CCCAATGAAGGATGCGGTCTGCCAGCCGTTCCTTGGCCTTGGCAAACACCTCGGGCTCACTGGCATACTGCTCGCCACAAACGATCAAGTCAAAAGCCAACCCCTCCGCCGCCAAACGGTACAACGCCTCGAAGAATGCCTGCGGGTTCTTGTCGTGTTCCCAACGGTGGTTCCAGAGAATCACTGGGGTTGAGTTGACCTTCTTTTGGGCAGATTCTAAGAATTCAGACAGTTCAAGTCCTACTTGAAGTACCTGGCTCTTCCGGGCGATTTCCTCGATCCCTACCTTCTCCTGTGGTTTCGGAAATCGAGACATAAACACCTCTAAACCAGATAGAAATGAATCCTGGTGAAACTGTGAGTTGAATAATACGACATCGGCGGCCAAACAGGACGAAAACTGGGCCAAGGCATAGTGCCGATCATCCACCGCATTGGCCCAATCGGTCAGCGGATAGGTCAATTGATTCTCGTGGAAATAGAGTGCCACGGGCAGCACCGCTGTTTCCTTCCGGGTGATGGAAAGGAACTTCCCCAAGTCGACCATCGAGGTGGCCAGGAGTAGATCGGCCTTCACCTCCTGCTCCCGAAAGCGGCGGGCCAGCGTCACGCTCCCCTGGCTCAACCGCCAGCGCCAGTTGTGGGCACTGAGGGTCAACAGTTCGACCTCATGCGAACTGTGTGCCGCCAGGCCTTCTGCCCAGGCCCGGTGCGAGCCACCGAAGAAAGGTTCAAGCAAGGCGATGCGGGCCATGGGTGCAACTTCAGACTTTTTTCGGTTTCTATCCGCGCTAGGTGTAACCCCGTAACGGCGCGACGCGTACAAACCCTAGAGGTTTGTTTTGAAAGGGCCTCACCGAAAGCTATGAAACGTCAACTACCCCTACTGCTCTGCACACTGCTACTTAGCGGTTTGCTGAGTGCATGTCACGGCGGCTACAAACAAGGTTCCGCCGGTTATTATAACAAGAAAGCCAAGAAGGCGAAAAAGGACCATAACGAGGCGCGCAAGGCGAAGCCAAACGTTGGCCGTTCGTTCAACCTCTAGTCTGGCTGCAAACGGGCTCTCCGCCTAATACCTGAGCCCCCCATTGGGTGCAATGCCTACTTGCGCCGAATCCAACAGGGCACCGCTCTTACTCATGCCGATGATCCAACCCCGCGAGGCGAAATCTTTCGCGTCGCCAGCGTACAACTGCGCGCGGTTTGGGTCGTAGGCCAATCCATAAAAATACCTTGCACTGATCGGGCTCCCTGGTAGGACCGTCTGATCGGTCGCGAGTTTGTACACGCCGTTATAGGTAAAGAACAGAGTATCGCCACCGTCGCCTACGAGTCGTTCGGCATGGGTGTCTGGGTCCGCGAAGTCGATGTCTCGGGTCACCATGTGGCTCGTCCCGTCGATGCGAACTAGGTGGCTGCTCGTCCCCGAACCGGGGGTGACGTGATCGCCAAAATCGCCTCGGCAGAGTACCCAGATGTCGCCTGCCCCATCCTCGACCAATTGAAGTGGCCCATCAGGCACGGTGACGGTCGTGGTCACCATATCCGTTGTCGGGTCAATGACCGAGACGCTTGTTCCCGAGCCAAAACCACCCGAGTTGGCCACATAGACCTCGCCCGACGAAGCAACCAAAATACCCTCTGCCCCTGAGCCAACTGTGATGGTGCCTGTCACTGTGTGGGTCGTCAGGCCAACAATGACAACGCCATTGGTCCAGTCGGTCACGTAGGCCTTCGTCGCCGACGGAAACGCGATGTAGCGCGGCTGGCTGAGGCCCGTCGAGATTGTCGCGAGGCGCTTCCAGGTCGAGGCATCGGCCACTTCAACCTTCCCCGAGTTGTTGACCACCACGTAGGCCTTCCCCTCGTTCAGCGCGACCGATTGCACCACGTCGCCGGGGTACTCACCATTCACAGAACGAAAGACTTCCGCATCAACGCGGCCCGTCTCTGGGTTGTAGACCCACACCGATCCATTGTTGGACATAAACGATCCCTCACAGGCGATGAGCACCGCCGAAGCAGGAGCTTGGTAGTTTTGAACGGTGGGGTCCTCGCCTTTGTCGCAGGAGATCAGTGCAAACGAGGCAGCAGCGACAAGAATTTTGGGGCTGAGTTTTCGGGTGCGTATCGATTGGAAGGTGTTCATGGGCGGTTGGGTTTGGTTGTGGGTTGGAGCGAATACGTGAGCTGGAGGACGTAGTAGCGGCCCGGTTGGCCGCGCCCGTCGTAGTTCTCGTAGACCTCGGCGGTCAGGTTGCGGACCTGAAGGCCCAGGTCGATGCCGTGGCGTTGCCAATCGAGGTGTTGGGACAGCCCCGCGTGGTAGAGCGTGTAGCCCTGGACGAAGCTGCTGTTGTCGCGGGTCGAATAGCGCAGCGAGGTGGTGTGCGCCAGCCCCCATAGTTCGAGGCCCTTCCACCCCAGACGCAGGCGGGTGTTACCCAGGTGGCGCGGGACGTAGATCAGTTGCTTCCCGTTCGCCGATTCGAGTGGGCCTTCCCCGTCGTCGCCCTCGGCAAGGGTGTAGGTGTACTGGCCGTTTAGGCCCACCAGCCAATCCCCCGAGCGATAGCTGCATTCGGCCGAAAACTCCAGCCCCCGGCTGTGCACCCGGTTGACGTTGAACGGCGACCAAATCGTAGTCGTCACGGGCACCCACAGGATCCAATCGTTCACCCACAACTGGAAATGCGTTGCCTCGGCCTTCACCTGCCAGTGGCCCACGGAAAGCTCGGCTTCCAAGCCGCCTTCCGCGCTCCAGCCCGTTTCGGGTACCAAGCCGGGGTTGCCGCCCGGGGTCCAATAGCGGTCGTTCAAACTCGGCGCGCGGTAGGAACGCGCCAATGCGCCCTTCACGTGTAGCGCGCCTTTCTCGCCCTTGAGGAGGGCAAAGCTGGCACCCACCGAGGGCAGCAGCGGTGCGGTGAAATCGGTCGAGAACGGCTGGCGAGCACCCAGATCAAGCAGGAAACGCGGGCTGCCGAATTTCGCCTGGGCGTACACCTCCTGGCGCGATTCCAAGGCATCAGCCCCGCCGTAATTCGAGAAGGCCGCCGCGAACCATTGCTGGCGAACGCCGCCCTTGAACCACCATCCGCCCACCGAGCGGGTGTGATTTACGTTCAGTAGGTATTGAAAGGCGGTGGACTTCGAGTAGATGTCTGCATCCGGCTGTTGGTAGTCGATCACCTCGCGGGTGAAGCCTGCGTTCAGGTCAGTCCAACCCTTCTCGTGCCGCCAATGGAAACCCGCCGCGAAGCGTTGGTTTTGATCCAGTTGAGTTTCCTCCTGATCGGGCACACCGATGGTCTGCTGCAATTGGCGATCGGTGTGTTCGAGCCAGGTGCTGGCCCAGACCGAGACCTTTTTGCCCGCATCCCAATGGAAATCTTGAAGGAAAGCAGTCTGGGTCAGGGGGCTTTTGTTCTCAAGCTCGACCCGCTGGGCAAAGTTGTCAGGGTTCACGTAGGTGAACTCGTTGCCCCAATCCGCCCGGTAAAATCGCGTGGTGCCCTGCACCTTCTCGCCACCATAGCGAGCGATCACCCCCGTGCTGTGATTGTTCAGCGTAGAATACGACTCCTGAACCGACAGGCCGAAACCGCGCTGCCCCTGCGCCGAACTGCCGATCAAAATGCCCCCCCCTAAGGAGGCGTCGCCCGTTTGACTTCCAGTTGCTCCGTGAACCAAGGTCACTCCATCCCCCGCCAAGCTGGGAATCAAGGCCAAGTCTTGCAGGCCAAGCGTCGTGCTTTGAATCGGTACCCCGTTCCAGCGGACCGCTGTTTGGCTCGCGCCTGTCCCCCGGAAGGCCGGCGTGGCGAGCATGCCCGAGCCGTACTGTTTGATCGAAAGCCCCGAGCCGTAGGTCAGTGCCTCGCTGAGGGGTTCGCCTTGAAAGTGCCGGAGTGTGGTGGAATCGAGGCGGGTGGTGCGGTGGCCCGCTGCATACTCATAGCGGACCACTCGGAAAGAGACAATAACCGAATCGAGGACCTCATCACAGCGAGTCGGTCCATCGATGAGGCAGGGACCAACAGGTGTTGCTGTCCGTCCTCCGGTCGAGTCGGTCGGGGTTTGCGCCTGTGCTGCCGTGCACCAAAGCCCCATCATGGCCATCACAGCCGCGATATGTCGTGTCCCACTGCCCTTCATTCGTCACGGTCGTTGGGCGACGGAGAATAGCCTATGCCAAAGGGCATGCGCTTGGCTCCGTGCCTACGGTCCGCTTCGAATGAGAAGTTCTGTCAGGGAGATTGACCCCAGGGCACAAGGAGTGCAGCCAGGGGTCGCCGTCCGAGACAAGCCTTTCTCACCGAAAGCTTATCGTCTATGGCACCTCTGGCAGGTCTCCTGGCTGACTGCGGTGGTTTGCGGCCTTCCCGATTCCAAACGTGAATCAGTGGCGTTGTCGCAAACCCCTGTGGCGAACCACGTGCAGCTTACAGTTGCGGGGACAGCTCCGGTTTCACACCGGATTCCCTTTTAAGTCTCAAGGCCAGATGGCCCGTCGACACCAAGGGTGCGGGACAAAGGTAAAAGGAAGATTGGGATTGCCAGTCACCATTTTTGGGGAGTGAGTCTCAAGCGGCTAGAGCTTAATCTCTATGCGCTCATCGCCATTCGGCACGATCACACTCTCAAAGACAAGAGTACCTGTCGAATCGGTGGCTTTTTCATCAATCACAAATGAGGCTAAAAACGCCTCATTTAAAAGTTCCTGATCCCAATAGTCCGGATTGCCGTCCGGGTTTCCCTTGCAGTTGGAATAAAAGTTTATCCGAAATACAGGCTTATCCTCTTCGCCAAGCCCATCCCAAAACTCCCTGGCTTTTTCAGCGAGATTCGATTCACTCATATTGGAACGGGTCACACCCCCGTATGCCAAGTGATAATCGTACCCCTCCCACCTAAATATCTCAACCAACTCGCCATCCTTTGGCTCAAAGCAAGGCAAATCCCCAAACGACCGAGCTTGGCGTTCAATACGTTTAGCTCGGGTGAGATCCTTGTCTTCGCAGGTGGATAAATTCATAAGGAGTAAAACCGAAAGACAGCCGAGAATTTTAACCATGTCTACTTTTTCAAACTAGGGTCCGAACGTTTCCGCCTGTTGACATAGGTCCACTCCACCTCGAAAATGTTGACAAAGGGTCGGTACTTCGCACCTGTAGCGCGGTGGCGCTGAAGGACCCACATGGCTGCCAGACTTTCAAAACGATCGTAATCATTCCCAGAGGAGAACACATCGTAAAAGATGACGTTAAAATTCATGCGATTCACCACGCCTGCTACAATCGATACGTCTTTGATTGTCACCTCCATCCGCTGAACACCACCGACCAAAAGTGCTAAGCCCGGCGAGTGGAACAACTTGTTGAACAAGCCATTACCATCTTCTGCGTGTACGTCATATCTGAACTGCAATAGGGCCTTAGGGTTGAAGTCACGCAAACTAGCGTACGTCTTCAAGTGGTCGTTAGCTGCGTCTACCGCGATCATCATAAAACTAACAAATCTAGGATACTGCGCCATCATTTTGCTAATTTTAGTTTTCGCGTTCCAGCGCATTCGAGTTGGTGTATCCTTGTTCCCGTTCTCTAGGAATGTATTGAGCATCACCTTTCCGGTCGAAAACCACAGGCCCGACCAGAAGCTCGCACCCAGGCCGGGTTGAATCTTGAACAGGTGAATTTCGCCCACCATCAGACCTCTGAGCTCTTTGTCGGTCTTATCCATCAGCTTCGCAGCCATCGAGCCAGGAACCACGGGCGGCTTGTCCCCCGATAGCAGATCAGGGACTGAGGAGTTTTCAAAATAATTCAGACTATTACCAAACTCATAAAAAGTCTCTTTTGGCAGCTGTCCCTCCACATTCTGAGTGCTTTTTGGCTCAGAGGCTGTCAACCCCATTACCCCC
Organism: uncultured Cytophagales bacterium; assembly: GCA_964350605.1. Taxonomy (GTDB): domain Bacteria; phylum Bacteroidota; class Bacteroidia; order Cytophagales; family JAAEPT01; genus CAYGKP01. The sequence continues at coordinate 6 of CAYGKP010000156.1, read as the reverse complement.
GAACCC
>CAYGKP010000155.1:2834-5986 GCA_964350605.1 uncultured Cytophagales bacterium | reverse complement strand
GTCTGGCCGGGCAACTCGGCATTTTGTTTACCGCTCTACTCGCCTCGATCGGCACGGCAGCGCTTCCTTCCGCAGGGCTCATCATGCTGACCATCATCCTCAAGTCTGCGGGGATTCCCGAAGCCGGGTTAATCCTGATCCTGGCCCCCGACCGCCTGCTCGACATGTGCCGCACCGTTGTCAACGTGACGGGCGACGCGATGGTCGCCAGCGTGGTCGCCGGAAAAGAACGAACACCACCTACGCCCTAAATCGGAACCCTCCGCCCTCACAACCTGTTACCTCCCCATGAGCGTTCCCACTACCGCCCCGATCAACGTCTATACCGAGTCGAGTCCCAACCCGAACTCGCTGAAGTTTGTCTTCGACTTCTTTCTGCTCAAAGATGCAAGCATCGACTTTCCCACGAAGGAAGACGCCGAAGCCGCACCCTTGGCCTACAGCCTGTTCGATTCATTCCCTTGGGTTAAGCGCGTGTTCATTGCCTCGAACTTCGTAACCCTCACAAAGGACGAAGGCACCGACTGGTTCGAAGCCTCGCCCAAAGTGCGCGACTTTTTGAAGGTCTACATCGAGGAGCAACGCCCGGTGTTCACTGACGCGATTGAAGCGCAGATTAAGGAACAACAAAAACCCGTTGCCGCCGCGCCCAGCGGAAATGTGAGCGATTCGGAAATCGCTGCCCGTGTCCAAACGGTGTTGGAAGAATACGTGAAGCCCGCGGTCGAGCAAGACGGCGGCGCGATCTCGCTGGCCTCGTACGCCGACGGCGTGGTGAAGGTCCACATGCAAGGGGCCTGTTCGGGTTGTCCTTCCTCGACGATGACCCTCAAAGCGGGCATTGAGAACCTGCTCAAGCGCATGGTGCCCGAGGTGAAAGAGGTCGTCGCCGAAGGCGTATAACTTGATATAAGGGTTCCCCCGCGATCTTCTTGTAACTTCCCCGCCGATGGTTCGTCGGGGGTTCGCTGTCTTTGTTTTTCTGCTGGTACTCCCCTGTGCTCTTTGGGCGCAGGACAGCTGGCCATTGATCGCCAAAGGCGAGTACGAAAAGGCCAAAACCGCCTTCTTCCAGCGGATCAAATCCAACCCGCACGACCGCTACAGTTGGGAGGGCTTGCGTTATCTGGGCTTTGCCCTGGGCGACGACACCTTGTCCCGCCGCGCCGCCGATACGCTTTGGAAGTACCATCCAACGGTGCTGGAGTATGCCTTGGATCAACGCCTTTTGGACCTGCCCGCGGATTCGGTCCTGCGCACGGACTTACTCCCCTCGCCGTTTCAAACCGAAGCGAAACTCTGGCGTGCGGACTCGCTCTACGCCCGCAAGAAATTCGTCGATGCCACGGCCCTGGAACAACAGCACTTCAGGCGGCCCTTCTGGTGGGTGGCGGGGCCCTTTTACAATCACACGGGCAGTGCGTACCTCGAAACCCTGCCGGGCGAATTGGCACCAGTCGATGAAAAGAACTGGGTGATGCCTGAGCGGACTTTGCCGCGCTATCTCACCTTTCCCGACCACTTGCCCTACCGTTCCGAGGGGAATGCCTACTTGGCAGTTCAGTTCGTTGAGTTGAGCGCGAAAACGCCCACGGTCCTGTACCTGGGCCGCAGTTTACCGATCAAGGTGTGGGTGGATGGGCAACTGGTCTTCTCCGATTCGTTGCCTCGAAACTTCGAGTGGGACGGCGAACAAGTCTTTCTGGAGTTGAGCCAAGGCCGCCACGAAATCCGCGTGAAAGTCAGCGAGTACCCCGGTCGCTTCGAAGGGCAATCGTCCATTCGCGCCAGCTACCAACAGTTCCCTGGCCAGTCGCCCGGGGCTTGCGGGTTTTCGCTTCGCCTCGAATCGATGGATGGGCAGGATGCGAATTGGTACAACTCGAAAACAAACCTCGACCGGGTCACGGGCAAGGTCGGCAACGTCGGGGCGCTTCCTTCGCTGCTCGACTACGAGGTCGGCGACCCTGACAACCTGAACAATTGGTACGTCGATTTTCAGTGGGTGGCCCTTCACCTACAAGCCGGAAGGCCTCAGGATGTGGAGGAAGCGATTCATCGCCTGCATACAGAGATGCCAAAGGATGTGGTCTATCGCCACCTGCTGGCCGAGATTTATTTGGCTCTGGGTCGGGAAAAAGAAGCCGATAAGCTGCTCGCCCCGCTGAAGGGGAAAGTCGCGCTGCGCATCCTCGAACAGCCGACGCTGGGTGGCCTTCGCATTGGGTTGGCAAAAGTCGAGGAGCCCAAGTCCGGGTGGATCAACCGACAGCGCGAACGCCTGCGCCTGAAAAAAGTCTGGGACCCGGTGCGGTGGTATGCCATCGCGAGCCATCACACCGAGCGCCAGAATTACGCGCGGGCCGACAAAATTCTGGGCAAACTGGTCGCCCATTCGCACCACCCCCAGCCGTTTTTACCCCTCTGGATCGACAACGCCGACCGACGCGGCAAGACGGGTGAAGCCTTGCGTCGCTCGGAGGAGGCGTTAAAGATTGGGCCGCATGACGCAGCCCTGTTGATTCAAAAAGCCCAACTGCACGAAAAAGCCCAGCAAGGAAAAGAAGCCATTGAGGCCTACCACTTGGCGCAGGTCTACGCCGTCGATCCCACTTATCAACGCACCGCAGAAGCGGCCCGCGTGCGCCTGGGCGATTTGCCCGGACCGCCCACGTGGGCCAAGCTCAAACCCCTGACTTGCGCCACGCCGCCTGCTAGTGATTGGTACATCGCCACCGACGAATTCAGCATTGAAGTCAACCAGGCGGGCGAACTCATTGAGCTGCGCGAGCTCGTTCTGGTCGCCCGGACCCCGCGCGGGGCGAGCCAACTTTGGCAACAAGGCCTGCCCCAACTGCCCGAAGGCACCTTAGTTTCCCGCAGCGAACAGGGCGAGGCTCAATCCTGGCCCGAAGCCTTGAAGGGCGATAACGATCCCTTCGCGGCGGGTGATTCGCTTTGGCTGTTCTGGGAAGAAGCGGTCCGGAGTTTTGCCCCGCTGCCCGAAGGTTGGCGCGTCGACCACACGCTCTTGCCCGAGGTGCCAACCTGCGCAGCCCGCGTCACCTTAACGCACCCCGAATCGTTGCCTCTTTCAAATGGCCTCCAGCATTTTGGGCAAGTCAACACCGATGCGTCCCGCGGCTGGGAAC
>CAYGKP010000155.1:0-2824 GCA_964350605.1 uncultured Cytophagales bacterium | reverse complement strand
GGAACGCATCACGTGGGAATTGGATGAACCCTTCCTGCCGACCTGGGAACTGCTGGCCCCCACCGAAACGAGCGCCCTGTCCGGCCTTCGCCTCTCGGGGCTCACCACGGAAACCCAAGTGGGCGACTGGTATGCGAAGGAGATGTACGGCAAGCTGTCCACCCATTTTCGCTTGCACGCCCAGGCTGATTCGCTGATCGGTGATGCGAAGACACCACGGGCCGAAGCCGAGGCCCTATTTGAAGCGGTGCGAAGCCAATACCAACCAACGGTGGGCACCGTGGGCCAGCATGCCTATCAACCCCGCCATCCGTTGGTCACGGCTCCCTCCGGTTGGGGCGATTGCAAGGACCTCTCGGCGTTGCTCGTGTCCTTGCTCCGTTGCCGGGACATCGAAGCGTTTCCCGTTCTCGTACGTTCGACCCGCTCGGGTCCGACCGTGCCCGTGGGGTTGTGGTACGACCATTTGATCGTTGGGGCAGTCGTGGGCAAGGATACTGTCTTCCTCGACCCCACCGACCGAGCGGCGGCCTTCGGCGAGTTGCCCGAGTGGGACCAAGGCCAACCCGCCCTGGTGATCGGCGACACTCATTCGGTCCCCGTGCAATTGCCCCGGCCCACGATTGCGCAGACGCGGTTGATGGTCGAAGGCACCGGGCGCGTACAGGAAAATGGCGACATCGCCTGGAACCTGCGCCTCACCTTACCTGTCGAATTGTCCATCCGGCTGCGCACCCGCATCGAACAGTCGCCGCTCACCACCGAACAAGCGTTGTGGCAAGGTCTTCCCGAACTCATCACCCGCGCGCTCGATCAACCCGAGGTTCGAATCCTGAACCTGCGGACCAAAAGCGAACCCCTGAAAGTGGAGCTCGTGGCCCGCTCGCCCGCGACGGTTTTTACCCTTCAGGGCCGCCCCTACGCCGCGCTGGCTCCGCCACTGAGTGGGCTGGACAAAGAAAAAATCGAACCACTCACCCGCACCCAAGCTCTCGACCTCTCGTCGCTTTATCCGCCAGTGCCCATCATTCAGCGCGTCACACTGGTCTATCCCCCCGGCACTTCGCTGCCCAGTCGGATCGACCCGATTCTGGTGCGCAGCAAATTTGGCGGCTATGAAAGCCACTTTGTGATTCGCGGCCTTTCGGTCGAGATCGAGAATTACCGCCACGTGAACGCCTGGACCGTTTCGGCCAAAGACTACCCGGCCCTCCGGGAGTTCCTCTTCACCATTCGCTCGCACGACCGCCGCAGCATTTCTGTGCGCTAGTCCCTCGTACCTTCGTCCTGTGCGCCTACCTGCCTCCATCCAAACCCTCTGGGACCAGAAGCCCCTGCGGCTGATCCTGCTTCTTGCAGCCATTCCTCGGCTGCTCGCCGTGTTGTTTGCGAAAGGCTACGGCATGCACGACGACCATTTTCTGGTCATCGAAGTGGCCCAGTCCTGGGTCGAGGGCTTTGATGTCTTCAACTGGTTTCCCAGCGACCCGGCGGAGAACTCGAGCGGGCGCAGCTATCTGTACCCCGGTTTCCACTACCTGCTGTTCGGTGGGCTCGAAGGGGTCGGCATGGGCGATCCGCAGGCGAAGATGTACGTGGTGCGCCTCGTGCATGCATTGTATAGCCTATTGACAGTCACCCTGACTTTCCATCTAGCCAAGCGCATGGGTGGGCTCAGCGTGGCAAAACGCGTGGGGTTGCTCTGTGCGTTGTTCTGGGGCCTGGCGCCACTATCGGTGCGCAACCTGGTCGAGGTCGTCGCGATTCCAGTTCTCTTGGCGGCAAGCCTTTGCACCCTCAATGGCCTGGAACGAAAGAAACTGCTCCCCTTCCTCTGGGCGGGCATCTGGCTTGGCATTGCCTTCTCGGTGCGCTACCAGACGATCTTCTTTGCGGGCGGGCTGGGCCTAGCGGTCCTGATCGGAAAACGCTGGTGGGGTGCCCTGCTGATGGCCGTCGGGACGGTTCTGCCCGTCGCGCTGATCCACGGCCTGGGCGAGTACTGGCTCTGGGGCCAACCCTTCGGGAAGCTGGTCTACTATGTCCAATACAACCTCACGTACCAAGACAGCTACACCTCCGCACCCTGGTACAACTATCTACTCCTGCTGGGTGGACTGTTTCTTTTTCCCGTGGGGCTGTTCTACCTGTTCGGCGTAGTCCGCGCGGCGAAGAAACACCTCTGGCTCTTCCTGCCCGTGTTCTTCTTTTTGGCCTTTCATTCCTACTTCCCCAACAAACAGGAACGCTTTGTTTTCACCCTGATTCCCTTCTGGATTCTGCTGGGCGAACTCGGTTGGAGTGCCTGGCTGAAGAACAGCAACTGGTGGGCCCAACGCCCCAAAATCCTACGGGGATCCTGGGTGTTTTTCTGGGTCATCAACACGATCCTGTTGGTAGTTACCTGCACGTCCTACGGCAAGCGTGCGCGGACCGAGGCTGTGTATAGCCTGACCACCTACCCAGAAAAGGTGAACGGCATCCTGATCGTCGATGCCGACCGGCATGGGACCTTTAAGCCGCCGCTGTTCTATTCCCGCGAATGGCCGCACGTGGAACAAGTCCATTTGGACCGACCGATGGGCGACTTCCTAAAGCAAGTGCCCAAACTTCGGAAGAAGGGAACCATGCCGAACGTGCTCATGATCGTCAGCGCAGAGTCAGATCCACAGATTCCCCTCGCGCTCGATAGCCTCGGCAATTGGCAGAAACACGCGGTGGCCGAGCCCGGGTTATTCGACAAGATTCTCTACACGTTGAACCCGGTCAACTACAATGTGCCAACTCATGTCTTTGTCGACAAGTGGTGGGAGGATCGGTACGA
>CAYGKP010000154.1:0-6000 GCA_964350605.1 uncultured Cytophagales bacterium | reverse complement strand
CTTCTAGACCGACACAGCTATGAGCACAGAGACCGCCACCCCCGTATTCACTGACGAGGCCTACCTCAGCATGGACCTGCTCAGGTTCACCACCGCAGGCAGCGTAGACGACGGCAAGAGCACCTTGATCGGCCGCCTACTCTACGACTCGAAGGCCATCTTCGAGGACCAGATGGAGGCCATCGAGACCTCCTCAAAACGCCGCGGCGACGAGCACGTCAACCTGGCCCTATTGACCGATGGCCTGAAAGCCGAACGCGAGCAAGGGATCACCATCGACGTAGCTTATCGCTACTTCGCGACCCCACGCCGCAAGTTCATCATCGCCGACACGCCGGGACACATTCAGTATACCCGCAATATGGTAACGGGTGCTTCGACGGCGAACCTTGCCATCGTGCTGGTCGATGCCCGAAAAGGCGTGATCGAGCAGACCTGCCGCCATGCGTTTCTGGCCTCGCTGCTGCAGATAAAACATATCGTCGTCTGTGTCAACAAGATGGACCTGGTGGACTACAGCGAGCAGGTGTTCAACGACATCCGCGACAAGTTCGAGGACTTTGCCTCGCGCTTGGACGTGCCGGACATTCGCTACATCCCCATCTCGGCCCTGAACGGCGACAACGTGGTGGACAAGAGCCAAAACATGGACTGGTACAACGGTGCCACCCTGCTCTACACCTTGGAGACCGTCAAGATCGGTACCGACATGAATTTCGTGGATGCGCGGTTCCCGGTGCAGTACGTCATCCGCCCTCAGTCGGACAAGTACCACGATTTCCGTGGCTATGCGGGACGTGTGGAAGGTGGGGTGTTCAAGCCCGGCGACGAGGTGATTGCCTTGCCCTCGGGGTTCAAGACCAAGGTGAAGGAGATTTCCGACATCAACGGACCCTTGGAATCGGCCTTTGCGCCCATGTCGGTGACCCTCACGTTGGAGGACGAAATCGACATTTCGCGCGGCGATATGATCGCCAAGCCGAACAACCAGCCCGAACAGGGTCAGGACCTCGAAATCATGCTTTGCTGGATGAGCGAGAAGCCCCTGCAACCCGGCGGGAAGTATGCCCTCAAGCACACGACGCACGACCTGCGGTGCATGATCAAAGAGATCCGCTATAAGATCAACATCAATACGCTGCACCGCATTGAGGACGACAAGACCATCGGCCTCAACGAGATTGGCCGCGTGTCAATCCGCACCACACGCACGCTGTTCTACGACTCATACAAGAAGAACCAGGGTACGGGCTCGCTGATCCTCGTACACGAGGGCACGAACGAAACCGTCGGTGCAGCCATGATCATTGGGCCGAGTCAGAAATGAGCCTGAAGCAGACACGTTGCTTGGTCTGCGAAAGCGAAAAGCTGTCACCCATGACGGGCAGCTTTGCCAAGCATGAGTTGCTGCGATGCCGCAACTGTGGGTTTGTGTTCATGGAGCGCATTCCGACTCTTGAGGAACTGCAAGCCCACTACAGTCTCTACTCCCGCCAACTCTATTATCCGGAAGCAACCCGCCAGAGCTACCTCCGACTGCTTGACCGCCTGGAACCCCATCGCAAAACGGGGCGCTGGCTTGACATTGGCTGCGATGTAGGCAACCTGCTGGATGAAGCCAAAAAGCGTGGTTGGGAGGTATATGGCACCGAATACACTGAGAACGCTGTTCTGATTTGTCGTCAGAAGGGCATCACCATGAGCCTGGGCGGCGTAGAAGATTGCGGTTTTGAACCCAACAGCTTCGATGTCATTACCTCAATCGAAGTGCTCGAGCACCTCAATGCTCCTCACCCACACCTAAAGGCCATCCACGCCTTGTTGCGTCCTGGTGGTGTACACTACTGCACAACACCCAATTTTAACTCGCTCGAACGTAGGTGGGTAAAGGGCAACCACCCGATCATTGAATATCCCGAGCATTTGAGTCTCTACTCTACCTCGACTATTAAGCGTCTGTTCCGTTCGGAAGGCTTCCGGGTCAAGCGTGTGTGGACGACGGGAATTAGTCTGAGTCGTTTTCGCCCTTACCATTTGCCCACTGAGGAGGAAAAACAGGCCAAAGCACAAGCCCTCTCCAGCCCCGACTACAATCCGGCGAGCACATCGGACGAACGCCTGCGCGCACGGCTGGCTCGAAATCCGCTGCTTCGTTTTGTAAAGTGGTCGGTCAATGGTTTTTTGAACCTGACGCGTTTTGGCAATTCCTTAAAAGGGGAGTTCGTGAAACCAGGCTAAGTCAGCGATAGGCAGGGCACAGCCCGTCCAGCCCCGGACCTCCCTAGGGCAGCGCCGGGGCACTCCAAAACGCATCAAATCCCATACCCCCAGCCTTCGATCAGAGGGTTGGGGGTTTCTCTTAAATGATACCTAAGCTATCTCTATCCAGAATTTCCAGCCCTTTTGCTTCAAAGTATTTCACCATTATGTCAAAAAACTCAAAGTTGGTTTCTGTAGGAATAATAGCCAAGAGTTCTTTTCCCTCCGCTGTCAGAAAAAAGCCATCAATAGTTGTTTTCTTTTTAACCATTGCAGCTACACTAGAATTGGAGATCGCAAGTAAAACTTCCTTTGGGAAAGGTTGATTCCAGGTTTTTCCACCTTTTGCTGGATTAAGAAGTCCTGCGTTGATAAGGCAATAAACTTCACCCCAGTGCATAAATACGTCTTTACACTCTCTTTCAACTTCAACTGACTCGCTAATTAGAAAATCACCTAAACAAAGTCTTGAAGAAAGCTTCTGATAAGCTTCTGCCTCTTTTTTTGAAAGATTAGAAAGGATGTTTAAGGTTCTGAGACTAGTCGTTCCAGGTTCTGCAACTTCCCCTGCCAAAATCCGGGCCCAAATGTGCTGTAGCGCCTCTTCTGAAACCTCCCCTGCCAAAGACTCAAATCTCATTCGCCATTGATCGGAAATGGGTTCGTTCGTGACTTCCTTATCTGGTGTTATCTTCTCGAAAGCTAGACTGGCTATCCTCTCCAAGTTTTCTTGTTTCTCCAGCTCAGAGCTTACAATTCTAGCTGCAACCCTCTGAATAAACCCTTCTTCAATCTCACCCCTCTCGATAAGCGCCTGTGTCTTTGCTCGCTCCAGGATTATTAGAGCCTTTGCTTCTTCCTCAGCATTCTTGACTATCCCTTCTCTTTTGGCCTGATCTATTCTCTTTATCTGCCTAGGTTCCCACAGTGTCCCAAACATTTTACTGACTTCACCAATCAGTTTTTTACCTATTGCACCAGCTCCAAAAAAGTCTTCAACCGCCGCCATATCTAGTAAGATAATAACACCACCGCATAGGCCTCCACCCCTTCTTCGCGGCCGACAAAGCCGAGCTTTTCGGTGGTGGTGGCTTTGACAGAGACTTGGCCGATCTGGAGGCCCATCACCTCGGCAATCTTCGCGCGCATCGCGTCGATGTGCAGACGCAGCTTGGGCCGCTGCATCGCGACGGTCGCATCCACATTGCCCACCTCGTAGCCCTCGGCACGGATCAGGCGCATGACCTCGGCGAGCAGCTTCTTACTGTCGATGCCCTTGTACTTCGGATCGGTGTCCGGGAAGTGCAGGCCGATGTCGCCCAAGGCCGCCGCACCCAGCAGCGCATCGCAGATCACATGCAGCAGCACGTCGGCATCCGAATGGCCCTTCGACCCCACCTCGTGCTCAATTTTGATGCCGCCCAACCACAACTCATAGCCCTCGGCCAGTTGGTGCACGTCGTACCCGATGCCTACCCTCACACTCATGCCGCACGGTAGATCAGGGTGGACGAATTTTCTTTCCGCAGGATGTCGCGGGCCGCTTGCCCGATCTGGGCGGCGGTAACGGCCTTCAATTCCTCGGCCTCGGTATTGACCAATTCGGGGTTGCCCAGGAAGTCGGCGTAGGCAAGACCCACGCAACGCTCCATCAGTTCCACACGCCCGAAGCGAAGGGTCGATTCGGCTTGGTTCTTCACGCGCTCGGCGGCGGCCTCGTCGGGATCGACCGACGCGAAGGCTTCAATCTGTTCGTCCAATGCAGCCTCGGCAGTTTCGACCGAAACCCCCGGCTTGACCCGCCCCATGACCATCCACATGCCCGGATCAACCGACCCGGCCACACCCGCACTCAGCGAACTGAACAAGGGCTGTTCCTTCACCAGCTTCCGATAGAGGTGGGACGAATGCCCCCGCCCGAGCAGATCGGCCGAGAGGTCCTGGGCCAAGTAGCCATCGCCCAACCGGGCCGCCATGTGGTAGGAACGATAGAGCGCATTGGCCGGCACTTTCGCCGAGGTTTCTTGGCGACGAGCTTCGGTTTGAATCGGCTCGGTGGGTAGCTTTCGCGAGATGGGCACCCCCGCGGGAATGCCGCCGAACCACTTGTGCGCCAGTTGGTGGACCTGATCGGTCGTCACCGGGCCACCGACGACGAGGGTCGCGTTGTTGGGCTTGTAATACTGATGGAAAAACGCGCTGACATCGTCCAAGGTCGCTTGCTCGACGTGCGAGATTTCCTTGCCGATGGTCGCCCATTGATAGGGATGCACGTGATAGGCCAAGGGCCGCAGCTTGAGCCACACGTCGCCGTAGGGTTGGTTCAGGTAGCGTTGCTTGAATTCCTCGATGACCACTTTGCGCTGCACTTCCAGCACCTGGGCATCGAGGTTCAGGGCCATCATCCGGTCGCTCTCGACCCAAAAAGCGGTCTCGATGTTTTGGGCAGGCAGCGAGACATAGTAGTTGGTGATGTCGTTGGACGTGAAGGCGTTGTTCTCGGCCCCGACCTCTTGAAGCACGCGGTCATAATCCGGCACGTTCCGCGAACCGCCGAACATCAGGTGCTCGAACAAGTGGGCGAAACCCGTGCGATGTGGGTCCTCGTCGCGCGCGCCGACGCCATATAGAAGATTGACGACGGACACCGCCGAAGTCGGATCGGGGTGGACCAGCACGCGCAGGCCGTTGGTCAATTCAAAAGATTCGTAGGGGATCATTTGCTCTTGCTAGGGCTTCGAAAGTAGGTCGTTTGGGGCTCGTTTTCCAAAGGAGGCCCGATGGCGTACCTTTGAGCGCCCTGAACATGACCTTCCAGCGAAACAACCTCAGCGACCAGGAATTGGTTGCGCTCTACGAAGCCCTGCTGCGTCCCCGAATGATCGAGGAGCGCATGCTGCTGATGCTGCGCCAAGGCCAGCTCACCAAATGGTTCTCCGGCATCGGCCAGGAGGCCATCTCGGTGGGAGCCGCCGCCGCCCTGCCAACGGAGTCTTATATCCTGCCACTCCACCGCAACCTGGGGGTCTTCACCCAGCGCGGCGTGCCACTCGACCGCCTGATCGGGCAATTCTTGGGCAAGCGTTCGGGCTTCACCAAAGGCCGCGACCGCTCGTTCCATTTCGGCAGCCGCTCGCACAAACTGGTCGGCATGATCTCGCACCTGGGCCCGCAACTGGCCGTAGCCGATGGCATCGGGCTGGCGGAAAAGCTGCAAGGCACAGGGCGGCCCACACTGGTCTTCTCCGGCGACGGAGCGACGAGTGAGGGCGATTTCCACGAGGCGTTGAACGTGGCGGCGGTTTGGAAGCTGCCCGTCATCTTCTTGATCGAGAACAACCAATACAGCCTCTCGACTCCGACGAGCGAGCAGTATGCCCTCAGCAGCTTGGCCGAGAAAGGCCCTTGTTACGGCATCCCGACCCGTAAGCTCGACGGCAACAACGTCCTGGAGGTCTACCACGCGGTCAAACTGGCCGCCGAGCAGATGAAGGCCGACCCCCAGCCCGTCCTGATCGAAGCCGAAACCTTCCGCATGCGCGGGCACGAGGAAGCCAGCGGCACTGATTATGTGCCCGACGAACTCTTTGCGGAGTGGGCAGAGAAAGACCCCATCGAGCGGTACAAGAATTACTTGACCGATCTGGGCCTGTGGGACGAAGCGAAAGACGAAGCCCTGCGCGAAAAGTTTTCAATCGAGGCCAAAACTGCCGCTGAAAAAGCAGTGGCCGAACCCGCCCT
>CAYGKP010000153.1:0-6057 GCA_964350605.1 uncultured Cytophagales bacterium | reverse complement strand
CCATTACCCCCGAACCCCCACCCACCGGGGCGATAGCGTTGACATCCCGAAGAACAAGCTGACCGTCTTTGACATCCAGACGATCCACGAAGTCTTCACTACCCCTTTGCCCTGGTAGCACTACGCCCGGTTTGGCAAAGACTTGAATCTTCCCTGTTTCGGTGATCCGAACTGAACCCACATACGGTCTTAGGTGGACAGGCACGCTTTTGAGCGTCAACAGGATCGCCCGTTTCTGCTCGTAGGTAAGTTTTACTGACATACCTCAAACCTCCCGCCGAACCAGGGTATACCACAGCAGAAGCGGAACGCCTCCTTTCCACCCTACAACTCCACACTCAACCTGAGATTCACGAACCGCTGGCTCAGGCGGTTGGGCACCGCGTACTGCGTCCCACCCACGTCTTGGACCCACAGGTAGGAAATCGTGTTCGACACGCCGAGCAGGTTGAGCACCTCGGCCCGCAGCCAAACGGTCGGCGTCTTCGATTTCCCCGACAGCTCCGGGCTGGCCAGCAACTTCGCAAAGGCAATGTCCACGCGGCGGTAGGTCGGTTGTTGCAAGGCGCTACGGAACGCCTCGGAGCCCGGCGGGCCGAACGGCAACCCCGTCCCGAAGACGAGCGTGAGGGCAACTTTCCAAGTCGGATCGTCGGGAAAGTAATCCTGATACAACGCCGTGAACGTGACCCGCTGGTCGCTGGGTCGGCGGATCCAACTGCGCCCGTCGCCTTCGATGTCTTCGCGCGTGGTCAGGATGCCCAGGCCAAACCAACTCGGCTCCCCCTCGATGAACTCGCCCGACAAGCGGAAGTCCGCGCCCATCGCGAAGGCCTCCGCGAGGTTGTTCGCGTAGTAGCGGATGCGCACGTCGGTCACCTCGTAGGGGTTCACGTCCCAGAGGTACTTGGCATAGCCCTCGGCAATGAAGCGAAACGGGCGATCCCAAATCTCGACCTGCTGGTCGCGGCCCAGGATCAGGTGGGCAGACTGCTGGGCCTTTACGTTGGGGTTCAGCACGCCGTCTCGGTTGCGGAGTTCGCGGTAGAACGGCGGCTGCGCGTAGTGCCCCGCCCCGAGGGTATAGACCACGTCGCGCTGGCTGGAAAGCGGCTTGTACGACAGCTGTACCCGGGGACTGACCAGCCATTGGCCGTTGCCTGTCCAGTACGTGGTGCGCAGGCCATAGGTCGCCGTCCACTGCTCGGAAATCGCCCAACGATGCTGTACATAAGCCGCTGTTCTTGTGGTGTTTAGGATGTGGTTCTGAAAGCGAGAGAATTGGGGTGTGGTGAAGCCCGAGGAATCGGTGAACGAATATTCGCCCAACACGTCGGTGACCGTCTCGTAGGTCACCTCGCCACCGTACTCCAGGGTGTGGGTGGTGTCGATGTCCCAATGCCCGCGGTACGTGGAACCGATCACATCCACCTGCAAGCGGTTGCGCGCGTAATTGAACTCCGAGCCCAGGTCGCGGTCGTTAAGGCAGTTGTTCGCGCCCCCCGTCGGGTCCAATTCACAGAGGCGATAAAAGGCCTCTACGTTGCGAAACTCCCGCTCGAACGAGCGCACGCCAAGCACCGACACACTCCCCTTGTGGTCCTCGGTAAAGCGATGGGTCAGTTTCAGGGTGCTTTGGTAGGTATCGTACTGGGCCAGTTCGTTCCCTTCGAAGGCTACGTTCAACCTCAGAACGTTGTCGAAGGTGCCGAAGGTCGTCTCGCGGCTGGTTGGTTCGAGCGAATAGCGGTTGCGCGCATAGGTGGTGAGCAAGGCCAACTCAGTACGATCAGGCATTGCGTCCGAGGTATCCGAGAAGCGATAGGTCAGATAGGACTGAAAATCCCAGAAGGTCGGGCGGTACTCCCCCTGGGTCTGCAGGGTGTTCAGCAGATACGTCGCTCGGTTGTGACGCAGGCCCACTAGGTAAGTAAACTTCTCGTTCTTACTCTCCGACCCCACCGTTAGGCCGCCACCCAGGAGCGAAGCATTTCCCTTGGCCAGGAACGCTTCGGGGCGCAAGTAATCAACCGCGAGGACCGAAGAGAGCTTATCGCCATACCTTGGTTGCCAGCCACCGGCCGAGAACTTCACCTGCGAGACCATTGAAGGGTTCACAAAACTAAGGCCCTCCTGCTCGCCCGTGCGGCTGAGGAAGGGCTTGTACACCGGCAAGTCATTGACGTAGATCAGGTTCTCGTCGTAATTCCCGCCCCGCACCGCGTACTGGCCCGACAACTCCGAAGCCGACTGGACACCTGGCAGTGTGAACAGAATCGTATTGAAGTCGCCGAAGGCCGAGGGAATGGTCTGGGGCAAAGTCGGGTCGATTTCGATCATCCCCGCCTCGCCGCGCGTGGGGTCGGGCCGGGTTTCGATGATCTCGACTTCCTCCAAAAAATCGGGGTTGGGCTGGGCGACAAGCGCCACTTCGCGCACCTCGCCAGCGGAAAGGGTGAATGCCTGTGTTTGCGTCTCAATGTAACTGGCCTCCCACTTGACCGTCACGGGCCGATCCGAGGGCAAGGAAATCGAAAACCGCCCGTTTACATCGGTGGAAACGGCGTTGCTTGTCCCCACCTCGCTGACCACCACGCCATACACCGGTTCGCCGCGCTCGTCGAGCAACTGGCCCTTCAGCGTCGCCTGCGCCATCGCCAACAGTGGCATGCCCCACAGGAGCAACAAGAAAAGGTATCGGGCCCGCATCCGCGGCAAGATAACGAGCCGCCCCCGCCCCGCGGTATGCCGGGCCGATTTGCTAGCTGGCCTTGAGGCCAGCTAGATAAGAGATGGCCAGCATCGGGTCCATCGACTTGAACACGAAGCTGCCCGCCACCAAGATGTCGGAATTCACCCCGCCGTCGAGCAGGATCATCGTCTTTGCCCCCGCCTTCTGGATCATCGCTTTTAACTCAGCGATGCGTTCCTGCGTGCCTTCGATCAGACCCTGGCCGCCAAAGCCCGCTTCCACGCCCATCAGGCAGACGATGTCGGTGTCCTTCAAGTACGGCTCCAAGTCGGAAATCGGCGTTTTTGGGTTGATCGCAATGCCCGCCTTCGCGCCCGTCGCTTTGACCAGCCCTAGGTCCTTGGCGGGGTCTTTCACCGCTTCGATGTGAAAGGAAATGTGGTCGGCCCCTGCCTTCCGGAAGGCTTCGTAATACTTATGGGGATTGACGATCATCAAGTGAACGTCCAGCGGCTTTTCTGCGTGGCGCTTGAAGGCGGCCACCAGCGGCATCCCAAAGGTGATGTTGGGCACGAACTGGCCGTCCATCACGTCGAGGTGAAACCAGTCCGCGCGGCTCTCGTTGAGCATCAGGGATTCTTCAGCGACCTGCGTGAAATCGCAGGATAATAAGGAGGGAGCGACCATTGCCATGGGCGCAAAAGTAGAGAAATCATTGTGGCAATGGGCAAGACACTTAGGCTCGTTCAAGGTCACGGCTTGATTGAACGCAAGTGTCTTGTTCTCTTCTGTTCTTTTGCTTAATCAAAAGAACCAAAAATCAAGACTCCCGGCGCGCCCTACGTGGTGTTTGCCTCATCGCTTTATCGAGGGGCGCACAGGTCGTCGGTTCCGTGTAAGGAAATGTCAATTGGCCTGTTTGCAGAAGTCTTAGCTCCTGGGCCAGTCCCGACTAGCAGACTTGCGCAAGCAAGGCTGGTCGGAGGGTGCCCTTTTCTTGGTTCGTTCTTTTGGGCACGCAAAAGAATGAACGAAAAGCGGACGACGGCTGGCGATGAAGCACTTCTCGTTGCGTCCAGGCGCAGCCTGCAGACACAAGCCAAAATCAAAACAGGAAGCGGCCACAAGAAGCCGCCTGACAGTTAGGAATCAATCCGTTCAATCCGAATGGTTGCGTAGACCTCAGGGCCCATGGAAATGGGACTGCCCATCGTTTCGTCCGAGTCGGGGTCGATGACCAATTCGGCTGCGCGGTGCTCAATGACCACTCGGGTCAGCTCGGCGACCGCCAAAATGCCGTCAAGGAAGCTGCGCGTCTGAATGGGCTTCCCTCCCACTTGGGCGTGAGCACCGCTGCCCCAGAGCAAGATCTTGTTACTTCCCTCGTCGCGGAGCCTGACCCGGTGCCGCTCGACCCCAAAAGCAGGCGCGGAACCGTACACGTGGTAGGTGCCAGGCTTCAAGATCAGGTGGTGCCCCTCGCGGCGGACGCTTTGGGTTTGTTGCAGCAGGGTGCTGTTGAGCATGCGCGGCGTCCAGTCAATGGGTGCGTTCTTGCCAAGGGTTTGACCCTTGAAGCCACCGGGCTGGTCGCCTTCGGGCAAGTGCTCTTCGTAAATGGCGAAGTCGAGCATGAAAGCAAGTAACAAAAAAGCCCCACCAAACGGCAGGGGCTTTCGTTCTACCTCGAAGAGGTGGAAAGCTGTAAGGCTACTTGGCCAACGACTGGAGCTGGTCGAGGTCGACTTCCTTGACCAGGTCAATCATGTCCTCCTCGGTGACCTTGATGCTCACCGCGTTTACTGTGATTCCAAATCGTCCGCCAACGTTCAGCGAGAGGCTGCCGCTTGGGTTCTTCTCATCATTGTTGATCATGACTGTGCCCACGCGGCCACGGCCCAGGCTGAGGCTACGGTTGGTCATGGTGCCGATTTCATTTTCGTATTCGTATTCGACGGTTGTCGGCAGGTGATTGTCCGATCCGTAGGTGTCGCGAATGGTCAAGACGATGGTCGACTTGTCTTGCTTGTAGCTGGCAAAGCCTTGGCGCAAGTCGCCCATTTTGGTGTAGTTCACCTTGTCATTCTGCATGGGCAAGTCCATGAGTGTTTTGGGGAACAGGGCCAGCAATTCTTCTTTCGAAAGCTCGGTGCCGCCCACAGGGCCTTTGGCTTCTTCGGCAGCTTCTTCTACCGCTTCCACTTCAGCTTGCTCGGCATCGCGCTCGGCTTGTTCTTGCGCCTGTTCGAGGGCTTCGGAGATGATTTTATCGGAGACCGATTGGCCACAACCCGAGAGCAGCGCGAGGCCCAACAAAGCGGCCGAGAGGGAGAGGATTGACTTATTCATAAGGGATAAGAGGGGTTGTAATGATGGAAGACCAAACGATTCAGGGTGAAGTTGTTCACGCGCAACGAGGTGGTTTGGACCATGAAGCAAACTAGCCCCCAAAGCCAGGAATCCCAAGCCTCGGTCGGTTTACTTCCCTTCCTGTACTTCGATGGATTCAAGGGCGCGCAGGTTGACCAATTGTACCACCCGGTCAACCTCGGCATCGGTCCCCTCACCCATCAGCGAGATAAGCAGTTTAAAGCGTTGCCCCTTCAAAGTGATGGAAAGCCGTCGCTCGGAGCCGTCGGTGTACACAGTGCGCTGGTACTGGCGGTCGGTGGCCGGGTCGTACCATTTGGTGAGGATCATGCTGCCCAGGTCCATTTCCAGGCTGTCCTTGAGAACTGGGATGGGCCTCTCGCCCCTCGCGTCGCTGATCAGGACGGTCAGCAGGCGTTCGCCCTTGGCATAGCGTTGGCGGGCGATCAGGTAGCCATCCGAGGAAGGCACTTTCTCGGCCACCCCGGCTTTCGAGAAGCCAAGCGGCTTGCCTTGTGGCAGATACTTCGAGAGGTCGAGCGCCGAGAGTTCCGGGCCGCCCAGGGTGTCTACCTGGGTCTGCGGCTCAGGGGGCAAGGTGCTCACAAGCGAGTCCTGCGGAGTCCAGGTGATCTGGGGGGACTGCGTCGGGTCGGGTTGTTCGACACAAGCCGTAAGGCATAAAAAAACGCCCATCCCCCAAAGGACAGGCGTTTTCCATTTCAGTTGAGCTGGCACTAGGCAAGTGTCAGATCGGAGATCTCTTTGGTCTTGCCGTTCGTCTGGACCGAAGCGATGCCGTTCTTACAGGCCGACGTGCCCGAATACATCTCGGAGTTGCCGATGATCTGGTGGTTGGCGGCCTTCAAGACGAAGTAAGGCTCGCCTTTCTTCGACTCGCGGATCTCGAAGTTCTTCTCGTCTTTGCTGTTTTTCTGGACCGACTCGATGCCGTTCTGGCACGCAGCCTTGGTGGTGTACATCTCGGAGGTAAA
>CAYGKP010000152.1:0-6081 GCA_964350605.1 uncultured Cytophagales bacterium | reverse complement strand
GAAAAGGGGATTAACGGGGGTTGTCGATTACGTCTTTCGGATCGCCCAAGTCGAGTTCTTCGAGGACGAAATCGGTGTAGTACTGGATGGGCTCGGCGTAAATTATAATCAGGTCCGCGGATTTATCGAAGATGAATTGGAGTCGCTGTTTGCGAGCCACCGTTGCGGCCGCGGTATAGACCTTATCTTGGACCGGTTGGATGAGTTCTTGTCGTTTGAGGAAGATCAGGCCTTCGAAGCCGAAAATCTTGCGTTGAAATTCGCGGATTTCCTGGCGTTTTTCTTCAATCTCTTTTTTGCGTTCGCGAACCAGTTCGGGGGGCAGGATTAATTCATCCAGCTGCAGTTGATCGATCATCGCGTCCAGTTCACTCTGTTGGAGCTCGATTTCTTTTTGGTATTGTACGCTGATTTGGTCGAGTTCCTGTTGGGCTTCCTGGTACTCGGGCATCTTCGAGAGAATGTACTCGGTGTCGACGTACCCGAATTTCTGGGCGCTAATTGTTCCTAGAGTCCCTAAGATCAAGCCGCATGCCAGAAAAAAATGTCTCATCGGATTTGTTGGCCGATCCGGAAGTGGAACTGGCCTTGGTTACAGGTGGGGCAACCGGGTACATCGTCGAAGCCTTTGCCCCAGTCGATGCCGAGTTGGCCGAACGCAGGCATGAAAATCCGCACGCCGAAGCCGCCTGAACGGAAAACGTTGAGCGGGTTGTATTCCGTATAGGAGTTCCAGGCATTTCCGGCTTCCAGGAAAGTCAAGATGTAAATGGTGGCAATTCCTTGGGTGACCAGCGGGAAGCGAAGTTCTGAAACGTATTTGGTGAACACGATGCCCCCTTCGTCTACGGGGCTAAGCGAGGCGTTTTGGTAGCCGCGCAGGCCAATCACGTCGGAGCCGAGCAGGAAGTTGAAGCCCGAAAGGCCATCGCCACCCAATACGAACCGTTCAAAAGGACCGACGCCCAATGATGGGTTGTAGCTGCCGATGAAACCGAGGTGCGAGCGGAGCTGGAGTACCAAAGGGTGAGAAGATTTTTTGTCGCCAAAAACATCTTGCGAGCGTTGGTGGCCGGTCACCTGGAAGTACCACTCGGAGTCGAAGTTCCATTTGTGGTACTCGACCCAGCGGAAGCGTTCGGGCTCGGGCTCTTCTGCCAACGAGCGTTTGATCAGTGAGTAAGGTGGCGTGGTGGCCACCGAAAGCGCGATCCGCGATCCGCGCGTGTAGAAGTTCGGGTTGATCCCACGGTCCGAACGGGCGAGGGTTAGGGTGTGGTTGAAGTTGTTGGCAATGCAGTCCGTACAGAGCGTGCTCTGGTAGTTGTCGACTTGATAGTTCAGGTAACTGACCGAGTTGGTCAGGGTGAAGAAGTCATCCGGCCAGCGCAAGCGGCGCGAAAGGCTGACGGTCACCCCTGTGATGTCCAATCGGCCGGTCACGTCCCGGCGGTTGTCTGGGTTGTTGAAACGGCGAATCGCGCTGCGCGAAAGACTTACCGTTAACGCATTCGGCTTGCGTCCCCCCAGCCACGGCTCAGTGAAGGTGATGTTATAGGTCTGGAACGAGCGGCCCGAGGCTTGAAAGCTAACACCCAGACGTTGACCATCGCCATTCGGGAGGGGGCTCCAGGTTTTCAGCTTGGGAATGTTGCGCAGTGAAAAGTTGTTGAACTGAAGGCCCAGGGTGCCCACAAAGCCCACAAAGCCCCCCCAGCCTCCCGAGAGTTGCAGTTGGTCGGTGGGTTTTTCAACCAAGGTGTACTTGACGTCTACGGTGCCGTCTTCGGGGTTTGGCATCGGGAGGATGCCCATCTGCTCAGCGTCGAAATAACCCAAGGCAGCCAATTGTTGTTGGCTGCGGATCAGGTCGGTCCGCGAAAACTTCTCGCCCGGAATGGTGAATAGTTCGCGGCGCACCACATGGTCCGAAGTCTTCGTGTTTCCCTCAATGATGATTCGATCCAGGTAGGCCACCTTTCCTTCGTAGATGTAAATCTCCAAGTCAATGGTGTCGCCCCGCAAGCGGGTTTGAATCGGCTGGGCGTTGTAGAACAAATAGCCTTGGTCCAGGTACAAACTGCTGACATCCGGCCCCGAGGGGTTGTAGTTCAATCGCTGGTCGAGAAGTTCGGCGTTGTAGACGTCGCCTTGCTCGATGCCCAGAATGCGGTCTAGCGTCTCGTTTGCGTGCAAGGTGTTGCCCGACCAAGTGACCGACCCGAAGTAGTAGCGCTGGCCCTCGTCGACAGTAAGACGGATGCCCACCAATTTTTTGCTACGGTTCCAGACCGTATCCGATACCACTTTCGCGTCGATGTAGCCGTCGCTGCGGTACAGGGCCAACATGTTGGCCATGCCTTCCTTAAATTCCGAACGCACGAACTTCGAGCGCTTGAAGATGCGCAAGGCCTTGCGCTCTTTGGTATCCTTGAAGGCCTTTTTGATTCGCTTGTCGGACAGGGCGCGGTTCCCGTCGATCTCGAAGGGGTCGATTTTTACTTTTTCGCCCTTATCGACGGTGATTTGAAGTTGCACCATGTCCATAAGGACAGGGTCGGGTGTGACCAAGGTCGAGACCTGAACATTGTAGTAGCCCTTCAGCCGGTAGTTCGCCTCGATGCGGTGTTTGGCATTCTTGACCGCCGCATCCGAGAGCACGGCCCCCTTTCGTAGGTTCAGCTTCTCGCGCATGTCCACCTGCTCGCCCTTCTTCACCCCAATGAGGGAGTATTCGGACAATCGGTTGCGCTCGGTGATGTAGAGGTAGAAAATGATCCCATCGGGGCTCTTTCCTGACCGACCGATGCGCAGTTCCACGTCGGCTACCAGGCGTTCGCCCCAGATTCGACGAATGACACCCGCCGACACATCGCCGGGCAGTTGGATTACATCACCCACCTTGAGGCCTGTCAGGCCGATGATGTTGCGCTCGTCAAGCGTCTCGGTACCGATCACAGCAATGCTGTCAAGGGTATACTTGCGAGGGTTCAAATAGTCAAGGTTCAGCTCTCCGCCTTGGGCGCGAAGTGCGCACACGGAAAGCCACATCGCCCCGACAAGCAGGAGGGCGCGCCGATTAAAGGCCCGAGAGTAGTTGCTCACTGGTTTTTCCGAAGCGACGTTCGCGCTGCTGATAGGCTAAGAGGGCCTCGAAGAGATCGTCCTTCGAGAAGTCGGGCCACAAGGTAGGGGTAATATATAGCTCGGAGTAGGCCACCTGCCACAACAGGAAGTTTGAGATGCGTTGTTCTCCGCTGGTGCGGATCATGAGTTCGGGATCGGGCAGGTGTGCGGTGGGCAATTCGGCCCGAAAACGGTCTTGATCGATCTGTGCGGGGTCCAGTCGGCCCGCCTGCACTTCCTTGGCCAGTTTGCGACTGGCTTCCAAAATTTCCCAGCGACCGCTGTAGTTAAGTGCCAAGGTCATGAGCAGTTTCTGGTTGTGGGCCGTGGCTCCCATCGCTTCCTGCAGGTTGGCCCGGCAGGCGGGCGGCAAGCCTTCGGTGTACCCCACGGCTTCCAAACGGATGCCATTGCGATTCATTGTCGGAGTTTCACCCTTCAAGGTATCCACCAACAGTTCCATCAGGGCGTTGATCTCGTCGGAAGGCCGCGACCAGTTCTCGGTCGAGAAGGTGTAAAGGGTCAGGTATTCAACCCCAGCGTCGCAACAGGCTTCGGCGGCTTGCTTGACGGCGTTGACCGCACTGCGGTGACCGAACACGCGGTTTTCCCCCTGTTTGAGGGCCCAACGGCCATTACCGTCCATGATGATGGCGACGTGGCGCGGAATGCGCTGGGGGTCCAGACGTGAGAGAAGATCCGCCATCAAGTGGTGGTGGGGAAGCGTTACGGGCGCGCAAGGTACGAAAACTCGCCCGCAGGGCCGCACTCACCAGTGGCGCGTTGGCTCTTTGCAGCGCACTCCGTAGAACGTGTACGACGCCGAGAAGCCCACCACATGGTACCAGTCGCCCACAATGGAACTAGAATAGGTCCTATCGTCGGCCAAACCGTCCAGTCCGTCGGTCAGTGCGAGGCGTGCGCCATATTCCACCGATAGGTTCCAGGTCTTGCTGGTGGCCAATTTGTAGCCCACCCCCAAGGGTAAAACAACAGAGCCAGACGCGGGCTCTGCCTCAGCCGTGAAGTTGGTCGTGGTGTTTTGGTAGAAACCATAACCCAAGCCTAAGAACAAATAAGGGCTGTGGTTGCTCCGCGAGAGATCGTTCCCACGGTAGGAGAGGAAGTTGTATTCCATCAGCGCAGACACCTCGGCCAGGCCCGTCGAGAAGGAAAAGCCGCGGGCTTGGTGAGGCACACCTTTCAAGTCGCCTTCGTTGGCCTGAAGTGTTGCGAACAGTATGTTGCCCCGCAGGACAATGCCACCGCCTTTGGTGTTGTAGCGGTAGAACAATTGCCCCCCCGGCCGAAGGTTTCCGGGCCGCAGTTGAGGCGAGAGATCGCCCGTATAGGTCCCGCCAACCAGCCCAATACCAACTTCATGGTATTGTGCCTGGCCCAGCGAGGCTGTGGCGACCAGGACACAGAAAAAGAGAAAGCCCTTTCGGGCTCTCTCAGTAAAGTTTTTTGGGGTGGCAGGCATGCTACGTTTTGAATTTCGGGCAGATGACCTTTGGCCGGAAGATGTAGGTCAACTGGAACCCTGTAACGATGTACCAGTCCGAGTTCTTATCCCCGCGTTGGTCGCCGGTGCGTCCGTAACCTGGCACGTATGTGTTTCCGCCAACGGTTTGGGGCAAGAAGCCCAGTTCGCTGTAGGCTTGAAGGCCCGCTTCATTTTCCAGCGAACGATCCGAGAGGTCGTACGCTGCATCACCAGGACTACCAAGCAACGCTTTGTCAACGTATTCGGTCCCGACGTCATCGAGGTAATCGGTAAAGGTCTTACGCCAGCCGATTTCGAAGGCCAGATCCCAAAGCTTGGCAATCTTGTAACGGAAACCGATACCAAACGGAATGGCGATTTGCGTGAGCGCATAAGGCTCGGGTGTATTTACCCCGTCAATGGCCAAGTTTTGACCCTCGGTGCCAAGAGGCTGGAGGTTGACCCAGCTGCCGTTATAGTTGGCTTGCGGGTTATGGCGGAAAACGGCTATACCAGCAAACACATATGGTGTGTAATCCGGACGTTTGAGCAAGTTCTTGCTTTGATGTGGGAAGAAGTCGAAAATGGCATCCACCTTAAATTCGTAGATGTCGTTTCGGAAACTCAAGTTCCGTACGTTCCGGAAGAGGTCATCGCCCGAAGTGGTCGAGTTCTTCGCATCGTCACCACGCAGACGACCCCACGAGAAGGTCGCCCTGGCATTCAAATGCGGGGAAATGCGCTGGAACAGCACGGCACCCAGATTGACACGTGTGAAGCGAAAACCTGGGCTAATGAAGCTTTGACCGGGGTCAAGTTCACCCACGTAGTTGATGGCATTGAGGCTGACACCTGCGGCCGTATAGCGGAATTTATTGGTCACCTGCTGGCCGTAGACCGCAGTTGAGCTCAACAAAAGCCCCAAAAATGTGATTCGTAGCAACTTACCCATACTGTGCGGATGCATTATTCGCGATGATTCTTGCCTCTAAACGTTGTAGAATGTGCGTTAGTCCAACTTTTGATTAGAAAAGTCACACTCTCCTGCGAAGATACGAAGATTGTGCCATTTCTAGAAGAAAAAAGTCAATTGCCCGCCAGTTATTCGTTGCGCGCGTCGAGACCCCAGTTCAATTTATGGCGCAGCGTGTTGAAATATTGCTGCCCTTCCAAACTGATCAGTTCAAGGCTGAATGGCGCTTTCTTGATTTCTAGTTCAACGGAGGAATCCATCACAAGGTTGCGAGAATCCAAGGCCACAAGGAATCGCTTGCTGCGATCTTCCACCTTTAGGCGAAGCACGCTTTCCCCCGAAACGATCATGGGGCGAACGTTCAGGTTGTGTGGATTGACTGGCGTGATGATCAAATTATCGGCCCAGGGCACCACCAGCGGACCCCCGCACGAAAGATTGTAACCCGTCGAGCCCGTGGGGGTCGAGACGAGCAGCCCATCGGCCCAGTAGGAGT
>CAYGKP010000151.1:0-6185 GCA_964350605.1 uncultured Cytophagales bacterium | reverse complement strand
GTTTGTGGGTGGTATGGAGAATGTGGTTGAACAGGTCGATGGCTCCTTTGTCTTCGGGGTAGGGCTTGCCCGCCCAGATGATTTGCACTTTGTGGTTCCGTTGCTCGAGCAGGCGAATGAAACGTTGCAAGTCGCGCAGGATCAGGCCGGCGCGCTTGTATTCGGCAAAACGACGGGCCCACACCAAAGTCAACACGTCGGGGTCGAGCAGCTTGGCGGTTTGGTCGGCCACCACTTCGAAGAGTTCGGCTTTCAGTTCGCGCTTGCGGGCCATCAGGGCCTTGTCATCGTCCTTGTCAAGCGCAGCACGAAGCTGGTTGTCCTGCCAGAACTTGGCGTTCTGAGCATTAGTGATCGACTTGATCTCGCAGATGCCCTCGTTGCCCGCCCACATGTCGCGGGCTACCACGCCGTGAAGCTTCGAGACCCCGTTGGCCACCTTCGAGAGGCGCAGGGCCGTGAGGGTATAATTCAGGCGGTTGTTCTCGACCCGGCAATAGGATTGCACATCCTCGGGCCGCACGTCGCCGAAAAAGCCCATTTGCGAAAGCAGGGTGAAATCATGCTCCTCGTTGCCCGCCAGTTCGGGGGTGTGGGTGGTGAAGACCAGTTTCTTTTTGACCTCTTCAGGACCACCCAGTTTATCCCAGAGTTCGAAGGCTGCGGGCAGACCATGTCCTTCGTTCAGGTGATAGATGTCGGCCCCACCCAATTTTTCGACCAGCTTGGCCCCAGCCGCACCCAGTACGATGGATTGGGCAATGCGCGTCTGCTCGTTTGAATCGTAGAGTTTGTGGGTGATGGTTTGCGAGAGGTGGTCGTTTTCCTCGATGTCGGTCGAGAGGAAATACATGGGTACCGTGTCGAAAATCTCGGGCTGCAGGTAGACCACCTTGACCAGCACGCGGTATTGGTTAATGGTGATGGGAATGCGGATGCCCGTGTCCTCCAGGAAGGGGTAGTATTTCTTTTGGTAAAGAACCCGAAGGTCGCGGTCCTCGCCCCGGATTTGGTCGTAGTAGCCGAAGCGCCACAGGATGCCAACACCGATCAAGTTCTGCTTCAGGTCGCTGGCCGAGCGCATGTGTGAACCCGCCAGAAAGCCAAGCCCCCCCGAATAGATTTTCAGCGGTTGGTCGACGGCAAACTCCATCGAGAAGTAGGCGACGCGCTTCTTGAATTTTGGGTCGGGTTGGTAAGGGTGGGTCCAGGAAACAGCCATGATCTTCGAGGGGATGAGCGTAAAAGCTACGTCGTAGGCTGCTCTGCTCCAATAGCCCCCATCAGAAGCTAGAGCGAGAAAGTTCCGATCGCGTCGTAGCAGTATTCGTGCGTGTTGCGGCGAACGCCCAAACCGCCCATGCGTTTCTTGTTTTCCACCCTTGGGTGGATGGCGTTCGAGAGGTAGACAAACACCAGGTCCGACTCCGGATCGGCCCAGACAATGCAGCCCGTGAAGCCCGAGTGACCGAAGGTCTGCTTCGAGGCACTTTTGGCCACGATGCCGCGGGTCTTGCCCGGCTTGTCGAAGCCCAGGCCGCGGTGGCTGCCCGGTTGGGTTGAAATGAACTTGTCGACAGTCTTGGCCGAGTAGAACCGTTGGCCGCCGTAGTGCCCGCGTTGCAAGAGCATCTGGAAAATCGTTGCGACGTCCTGTGCATTCGAGAAGATTCCAGCGTTGCCCGAGACCCCGCCCATCAAGGCCGCCGTCGGGTCGTGAACGTAGCCGTCCACCACTTGGTCGCGCCAGTAGCGGTCTTTTTCGGTGGGGACGATGTGCCAGTCCTTGAAGCGGTCGAGGGGCAGGTAGCCCATCGTCTTGAGGCCCAAGGGCGAATAGAATTCCTTGGCCACGAACTTGTTGATGCCCTTGCCCACGATCTGCTCGACCATGAACTGAAGCAGCACCATGTTCGCGTCGCTGTACTTGTACTTTTTGGGCCCCAAGGGTTGACGCAAGAGGCTATGCAGCAAGGTGTCCTTGTAATCCTTGCGCATGAAAAAGCCATCGGCCACTTCAAGGGTGAAGCCCGTGCCTTGGTCTTCCTCACAGTAATACTGGGTGAAGTGGCACCAGGGCTTGTCCATGCAATGCACGAAAGGCAGGATGTTCAGCCCCTCGGGTAGGCCGCTTTGGTGGGTCAGAAGCTGGCAGAATTGAATGTCGCGCACGCGCACCTCACGCATCTTCAGGTCGAAGCGCTTGTCGAGCATGCGGTCCTTGAGGTAGTCTTCCAGCGAGTCGGACAGGCCAATCTGTTTCTTGTCGTAGAGCTTCATGACCGACAGGGTGGTCGAGACCACTTTGGTGATCGAAGCGATGTCGTAGAGGTCGTGGTTGTCCACCTTGCGGCTGTGGTCATAGTCGTGATGCCCGAAGGATTTCTGGTAGACCACCCGCCCGTTTTTGGCCACTAGCACCTGACAACCCGGCATGCCCTTGTTGTTGATGCCCCGGCGGACTAGATAGTCGATCTTGCGCAGGGTGTCGGGGTGCATGCCCACGTCCTCGGGAATACCATAGTGCAGGCGGGTGCGTTCGGTCTCTGTGCCCATGCCCAACGGGAAGCGCGGGCTGAGGTCGTAGGCCAGTTTCCCTTTCCCTTCCAGTCCACCGAAGAGCAATCCGGCGGCCACCTCCTGAGTGAAGGGAGAGAAGCGTTCGATCTGTACAATGGAATGTGAGCTATCAAAAACAGCGAGTTGGTCGATGGGCCCAAAGTGGGCCAGCACCACGCGGGTTTTGCTTTGCAGTTCTTTCAGCGAGGCGAGGAAGGCCGTGTCGCGCTTCGCATCCAGCCTGGCCGAGAAGGCGAGGATCACCGGGTTGCGGGCGGCCAATTGACCGACTGGCAGGGCTGGCAGGGCTTCGCTCATCGAAGTGACCAGTTGTTCGCTGTACCCGATGTAGAGGTGTTTCTCGCCGAAGTGGAAGAGGTGGGTGGCTTTCTTCGGTCCGTAGCTGTGCACCAAGAAACGCCCCGAGGTGCCCGCCAGTGGAAGGCGGTCGTTCTTCGGATCGAGGACCAAACCGCCCGCTTCATAGAGCTGGCGCTTGAGCAGTTTCTGCTCCCGCTTGCACCAAGTCCATTCAGCGTCAAACACCGAGTCACGCACCAGTGGGCTGCGCATCCCTGACCAGTCTTTGGCCAGCAGCACCCGGCGGGCTTTGTGTTGCAGTCCCTGAAAAGCGATGTCGCCGCTTCCGGCCACCTCGCGCATGGCTTCGATGCTTGTTTGAAGGTGGCCTTCAATCAGGAGTACGTCGCACCCCGCATACAGCGCGTCGCGGATGGCGGCGGGGTCGGCTTTCACGCTGTCGGGCATGTAGCCGATCAGCAGGCCTTGGTAGTGCAGCGTTTTGTGGAGGTCGATCTCCAGGTAGCCCTTCGGGCGTTTGCCCTCGTAGCCGCCCAGGAATGCTTCGGGCGCAATGAGCATCGCCGATAGCCCGCGATCCACCGCCGATTGGTAGGGCGAAAGCAGGCCCTCCAAGAAGTGCGACGTGTCGTTCGGGATGTACTTGTATCCGACCAGCGGCCCCAGGCAAGCCAGGACGTTGGGTCCTTGAAGATTACTAACAAGATGGCTCGCCTTGAGCGAGGCCAGTGAGTCGGTGCCCAGGTTGTGTTTGGTGTCGCCCGAGCCAAGGGCAGGGAGAAAGCCCAGGCCCAAGCCCAGCAAGCTGTCGACGCGGCCCAGGTGCTTTCCTGCCGTTGTCATCAAGTCCGGGTCCTGAATCGTCGAAAAGGTTTGTGCCGTGGGGTAGGGTAGGTCTTCGCCGAAGGGCAACCCAGCATGTACCCCCCCCGGTGCGACGCCCAACATCAAAGGAACCGCCCCGATTCGTGCTAGCGAATCTTGCAGCACCTGGAACCGCTCGACATCCTGCTCGATCAGGAACAACCCGCCGAGCCCGCCCCCGTGGGCCAGGGCGAACAGGCTGTCGTGCCCGCCATTTGCGCTCGGGCGCTCGACGCACCAGAGCAGTTGGGCGGCCAATTCTTCTTCGTCCAACTCAGCGACCAGCGAGTCGGCCCAATGGGGGTCGTGGCTCAAAAACGGCGCGGCAGACCTCTCTTCTTCCCCTGATGGATCGAACTCGCCCAGGCATCCGGCCAGTAGAACGAGCGAAAAAAGGAGGACAGAAAAACGAATTGCGTGTGACATGAAAAAAGGGAAGTTGCTTCCAAAATACGAATCGTAGGGTGCCGATGCGGGATTCTGGGAAGTTTCCGCCGGGGAATGCAAAAAGGTTTTCATTGAGTGCAAGAACACTTAGTTTACTGCTCCTTACCTGATGCAAAACCCGGTCCGATGGAACAACTTTTCGCCGATTATTTGAGCTACTATGAGGCGCGCTACAAGCGTTTCGAGGGTAACTCACTCTATCCCAACACCTACGCCGCCGAGAAGGCGATGTACGATCTCTTGGCTTCGTGCAGCACCTTGGAAGAATTTGGCCCCAAGCTGAAGGAGACCAAGCTGAACGACAAGGTGGCCTTCGCCCTGGTCAAGGACAAGGAAACCGCCCTTGCCAAGTTGTACGACGAATTGAACGAACCCGTCCGCGCCTGGTCGTCGCACGAGGTGCTCAAAGGCATCGACCAGCAGACCGACCTGATGGAGATGATGAACTGGTTCGGCGAGATCGAGACCCGGGGGATGCGAAAAATCTCCATCGACGGATTCATCGTCGAGTTCGCCAACGGCATCACCTTTAAGGTCTTAGAAGACATAGAGGTCTCTACCTATACCCGAGATGAAGGCCCCGCGGAGTTCAAGCAGGATCAGCAGGATTCCATCGACCGCGACCTAGAACTTGGCCGAGAGGGCTACAAGCTTACCGTGAAGAACAACGTGGAGTGGGAGCCCGGCTGGCAACTGGACCATGCATTGGTGTGGGAAGAACGCCACCGCCGTGAACTTTCCTGCCCCGACGAAGAACTCAAGCTCAAAATCGATCAGCACAAACCGTACATCGGCCAGTAAGGCCCCAACCGATCCCCACCCATGCCACTCGATCCCATGATGGCCGATGCCATGATCGGCGCCTACCGCCCGATGCTCCAAGAGGTCAAAGACAAAGGCCTCCAAAACGAACACGTGGACAAAATGCAGGCCTGTATGGACCGCATGGAAGCCCTCGTCCAGGAGAAAGACGACATGAACGAGTTCAACGCCGCGATGATGGCCGAGAATTTGTCGATGGATTTCTCGATGGCCTACGGCGCTGCTCTTTCCGCCGAGGCTAGCGTTGCTCAAGAAGAAAAGGGGTATGACGACGCCGGGTTGCTCAAGCAATCGCTCGACGCGCTGCGCGATGCAGTCAAGCGCTTGAAGGAAGGTCGGGAAGCGGCCATTACCGAAGCAGGGCGTGCGCCGACCGAAGAAGAGAAGACTCTCCAGAAAAGCTTGGTTGGCAGTGAGATGGGTAAGTTGAAGGGTGGTGTGATGTTCACCCTTCACAAAAAGAAACTTCAAAGACAGGCGAACGCCCAAGTCGATGCGAATCAGGGGAATGCCGACATGAAAAAGCCGCTGGAGGACAGCACCGACACTGCCGAACTCATCGAGCCCATTGAGGAACTAATCGCTTTTGGCGAGTCTTGTACCAACTTCCCCACGTTCCTGCGCGAGCAAATCGTGCGTGGCCTCGACAAAGCCATCGAGGGCCAGGGAGTGGCCAAAAAACACATCGAAAAGGAACTGGCCTGGGCGCGTCGCGACTACAATCCAGTGATGATCGAGATGCGCGAGAAGTTGCTCGAAGCCTTCGAGGCATTGGAAAAGAAGGCTCCGTTCGGAGTGCCCGACAGTTTTGAGTATTCCTTGGAGCGACGCCGCATCGAGCACAAGTATGCGCCCGCATTAGCGGAGTGGGATCAGATCACCGATCACTGGGAACGCGTGATCGACGAGCCACTCGATTGGTTGGAAGCGCACTGTTCCTTTGCGCCCAACGATGATCGGTGGAAAGATTCGGGAGGCAGCATGGAACGCACGATGCGCAACATCAAGCGCACCAAACTTTGCGGCCCCTACTACTTGGCCAAGCGCGAAGAAATCTTGAAACGCTTCTGTGGATTGACTTGGGATACGTTTTGGGCGCACCCGACCTATCAGTGGGCCTGGGAGAAAGTCAGCGTTAGCTTTTCGCCCGAACGCATTGAACTGATTAAGAA
>CAYGKP010000150.1:0-6307 GCA_964350605.1 uncultured Cytophagales bacterium | reverse complement strand
CCGTTTGAAGTTGTAGACCTCCCCATTGAAGACCATTACATAGCGCCCATCGGCTGAGTGCATCGGCTGATGCCCCGCCGCGCTCAGGTCCAGAATGGAAAGGCGGCGGTGGCCGAGGCCCACACGTTTTTCAGTGCTGATGTAGGTCCCCCGGTCGTCCGGCCCACGGTGGGCCAATCGATCGGTCATTCGGTCCAGAATCGCCGCATCAACGGGTCCTTGGTAGGAAAGCCAACCTGCAATGCCGCACATGGGCCTAGGCTTGAGGCTTACGTCCGCGAACCACAGCAACCCCGTTCGCTTCGCCGTAATGAATGAATTCCGCCTTCACTTCGGTCATACCTGCTTCTTTGAACCATTTCTCGACGGTGCGAAGGCGTTGGGGTTGGTCATAAGCAGGCGAATACTGGTCGAAAGTGTCTAAAATCACCCACTCGCGAAGTTCGGTTTTGCTCAGGCTGCGCGGCAGTGTGCGTTCAATGTCGCAAATCGGCAGGAAGCGGTTCATGAAGCCAAGGCCAATCTTCCGATTGAAGCGCGACCATTTCATGAGCCACCCAGCGTTGCGTTCAATGCGAGTTAGAAGTTTCTCCTGCGACATTTTTTTGGTCCAGGGGCGGAGCATGTACTTGGCACAGACCTTTGTCCACCACCCTTTAATGGGGTAGAAATCCACAATCACCTCGCCCCCGGGCTTCGCCATTTCGAGCAGGGAAAGGACCGATTTCTTCACATCGGGGGTGTGTTGCAACACACCGAAGCAAAAGACTTTGTCGAACGATCCTGAGTCGAACGGTAGTTCGTAGACGCTCGCTTGGTAGAGCCTGAGCCGGGGGTTCGAGCCGTTATTGCGAAAATTGGCCTCGGTAGCCGAGGAGTAGTCGACGCTGTAAAGCTCTGCCTCGGTCTTGTCGAGGACCACTTTGGTGAAA
Organism: uncultured Cytophagales bacterium; assembly: GCA_964350605.1. Taxonomy (GTDB): domain Bacteria; phylum Bacteroidota; class Bacteroidia; order Cytophagales; family JAAEPT01; genus CAYGKP01. The sequence goes on along the minus strand of CAYGKP010000150.1, from coordinate 5,375 downwards.
CGACCCGCGCCCGAACCCACTTCCAGCATGGCATGGCCCGCCAGCTTTTCCTTGTGCCACCCAGTAGCAACCGTCCACCGCTCGGCGCTTTGGTCCGACTCGTGGTGGCCATCGATTTGCGTCTTCTGGAACTTGTTCCACTGGAAACCAAAGTTGTCGGTGTAATTCTCTTCTCCCTCCACAAAGCGCCACACACCATTGATGCGGGGAAACCGACGCCCTTCTGGGTCGACCCAGTCTTGACCCTCCCGTGTGAGCGGCGCACCGGTAAAGGGGTTTCGGTGGGGCACCAATTGCTGTTGGGTTATGACATCCATTTCTTGTACCACCATTGAAAGACCACCAAGTTCCACAGTGCGGTTTGATCCATCAGACCGCTTCCAAGTAACCGGACACGGACTTGGGCCATCGCCCGGGGATCAAATACGCCTTGCTGCTCAAGGTACGAATCCGAAAACAGCTCTTCGACCTGCGAACGCCACCCCCGGCGCAATCCACCGAGGAGCGGTACATCGAAGCCGTGTTTGGGGCGTTGGTAGAGCTCGGGCGGCAAGAAGTCGCGGAAGGCTTCTTGAAGGATGCGTTTGCGCATGCCTTTGGTGATCTTGACCGACAACGGCAGGCCCTGGGCGAACTCGACAACGCGGTGGTCAAGAAAGGGCACGCGTACTTCAAGGGCATGGCTCATGGACATGCGGTCGACCTTCGGCAACATGTTGCCCGCTAGGACCAAGTCAAGGTCCGAGCGAAGCATGCCCTGCAAATCGGCCCGGGGGCGCAGCCACTCGCCCAGTTGATGGGTTCGCCAGCGTAAGTCGTCTTGGGATTCCACTAGGAACCCCTCTGCCAGTAAGGCCGTCGCATCCTTCGCACCGCGCACGCCGCTCCAGGCCAAATAGCGTTCCGCAGGACTCAGTTTCATGCCCTCACCAAAGCGGCGCAGTTGGCGCACCTTGTTCCCGAAGCCCGAACTGCGCGAGGCGGGAAGTGCCTTCCACAGCGGCAGCAAGTTCGCGACTACCTTCTCTTTGCCCCCCGGTTCCAGCGAGCGAAGCAAGGCAGCATACTTGGTATAGCCCGCAAACAACTCATCGGCACCATCGCCAGAGAGGGCAACTTTCACGCGGCCTCGGGCCTTCTCGCTCAAAAGCGAAAAGGGCACGCAACTCGGGTCGGCGAAGGGCTCGGCCAAGTCGTCCAACACCCCGCCAATTCGGTCGAACAATTCGTCTTCGCGAAGGGGGAAAACGGTGTGATGGGTGCCGAAATGCTTCGCGGTAAGGGTCGCGTAGTTCGTTTCGTCAAAAAATTTATGGTCGGGAAATCCGATGGAAAAGGTCTCCAGATCGTCCTTGTGGCGCTTGGCCAGCCCCGCAATGATCGATGAGTCAATCCCCCCCGAAAGGAAGCAGCCCAAGGGCACATCCGACACCAACCGCTCGACGACCGAGGCTTCCAGCTTTTCACGCACCTGGGCACAGGCCGTTTCAAAATCGCCGGGCTGCTCGCTCGCGTGGGTTGGCGCAGGGGCGCGGTAGAATCGGTGGCGTTCGACCTGTTTTTTGGTGACCACCAAGGCCTCGCCAGGCCGCACTTTGGTAACCCCCTGCATCATGGTGTGCGGCTCGGGTACGTAGTTGAACTGCAGGTAGTGCTGTAAGCTGACCCGGTCCAGTTCGCGGGGCACGTTATAACTGAGAAGGCTCGCCAATTCGGAGGAAAACAGGACTTTATCCTCGTCTTCCCACAACCATAAAGGCTTGATTCCCAATCGGTCACGGGCAATAATCAGGCGATGTTCCTGTTTGTCATAAAAACCAAAGGCAAAAAAGCCATGCAGTTTCGAGAGACAATCCAGGCCCCAATGAATCAGCCCCTGCAAGAGCACCTCGGTGTCCGACGTGGTGCGAAAGTGAATGCCTTGTTGCTCGAGTTGTTGGCGCAGCTCGCGGTAGTTGTAGATCTCGCCATTGAAGACCAGCAGATAGCGCCCCGTGGGGTCGGCGAAGGGCTGGTTGGCCTCCGCACTCACATCAATGATCGACAGGCGGCGATGGCCCAATCCAAACAGGTCGCCATGTGCGGTGCCCTGGTGGTCGGGCCCACGGTGGGCCAAGGCCTGCGTCGCGGCTTGCAGCCGGACAAGGAATAGGCTGCCTACCTGATTGTGAGCGAAAAGGCCGGTGATGCCACACATAAGTTCTTTCTACGAATCAGTGGCCGAAAATGGCCAATCTTTTTCGCTTCTGAGAAAAGATGTATTTTAGGCCGACCTGTAGGCACCCCACAACAGCGAACTGAACTGATGAAGTCACTCTTTTTCACCCTGCGACGGACCACCATTTTGGCGGTGGTGACCTTGCTTCTGGCCAGCTGCCAGGGCCGTTCGGTGGCCAGCAATGGCGGAGGTGGCGGCAAATCGCCGGAGCCTACCGTCGAGTCGGCCAAGCATGCGGCCATCGTGGCCCGCGCGATTGAGGAGGCACGCACCTACACCGGCACCCGCTACCGCATGGGTGGCACCAGCCGCCAAGGCATTGACTGTTCAGCCTTAACCATGAACTCCTACGCCGAAGCGGGCGTGGAAATCCCCCGCACGTCGGATGCCCAATCGGTGATTGGCCGCCGGGTCTACATCGGCGAACTACAACCGGGCGATCTGGTCTTTTTCACCGACCGCGCTGGTAATACGAAAATCACCCATGTTGGACTCGTCACTGAGGTGACCCCGCAAAACGTCACCTTCATCCACGCCACTACACGCCGAGGCGTGATGGAGAACGAACTGCTCGACGGGTACTATCGCCCGCTCTATTTGAAGGCCGTCCGGCCTTTGGAATAGTTCGAGGCTGAGGAATTCCTTCTTCATTTCTATTACATTTGTGGCCCCGCTCACGGGCGGGATTTGATTTCCTGGGGGATTAGCTCAGCTGGCTAGAGCGCTTGCATGGCATGCAAGAGGTCGTCGGTTCGACTCCGATATCCTCCACACCCAAACACCCCGCCCATCGCGGGGTGTTTTTTGTGCTGTTAGCCCGCGAAAAACTGGCGGATGGCCACTGTCACTTGCCGCTGTTTCGCCTCGGTTAAACCCGGGTAAATGGGTAAGCTCACGCAAGTATTTGAATAAAACTCGGTGATCGGGAAGTCGCCTTTGCGGTATCCGAGGCCCCTTAGGGCAGGTTGCAAATGAAGCGGAAGAGGGTAATGAATCAAGGTCTCGATTCCCTTTTGCCGGAGAAACTCAACCAATTCATCCCTTCGCTCGGTGCGAATCACAAACAAGTGGTAGACGTGCGTCGCACCTGGCTGGGTGGCCGGAAGGACCACATCGCCGACGCCTTCCAGCAGTTCGAGGTAGTTGCCCGCAAGTGCTTGGCGCTGGGCTGTCCATTGATCCAAAAAGTCGAGCCGAACCGATAGCTGCGCCGCTTGCACCTCGTCAAGCCGGGAGTTTACCCCAAGTTCTTGATAGTGATATTTTTGATCTGATCCATAATTGCGCAACTGTCGCAAGCGGTCGGCCCACATTGGCTTGTTAACGGTAATCGCCCCCCCATCGCCCAGCGCACCCAAGGGCTTCACCGGATAAAAGCTCTGGGCCCCCAGGTGGCCGAAACTTCCAGTTCGTTGCCCACCCCAACTCGCACCGTGGGCTTGGGAATTGTCCTCAAGCATGTAACAGTTCTCCTCTTTCGCAACAGCCATCAGTGCTTCCATATTGCAAGCTTGGCCGTACAGGTGAACCGGAATGATCGCCCGGGTTTTTGGTGTTACAACCTTCTTTACTGCTTCAGCAGAGAGCAAATAATACTCGTCGGGCTCGACAAGCACTGGGGTTGCCCCCACCGTCAGAATGGCCAAAACTGTCGCGACAAAGGTGTGGGCGGGTACGATCACCTCGTCAGAAGGGCCAATATCCAAGGCCCGCAAGGAAAGTGTTAAGGCATCCAGGCCGCTTCCTACGCCCACAGTTTGCTTGGTACCAACGTAGGCGGAAAACGCTTGTTCGAATGTCTCCAGCTCGGTACCCAACAAGTACCACGCCGAATCCAACACCCGTTCGAAGGCCGCAACACTCTGGGCCCGAACGTCCCCGCGCATCGCCTCCATAGAAAAGAAAGGAACCTCAATTGCAGCGCCCATTACTTCATCCAAACGGCTTGGAATCGCTTGTAGTTTCGAATGTAATCCCCCTCGTCAAACAACGTCGAGGCCAAGACCATCTGAACCGCGTCGGCGGAATAGCTCATGGTCGTCCACGCATGCGGCGGGCGGTACAACCCCTGATCTGGGCGATCGAGCAAGAAGGTTTGAAGCCCTCCCTTTTTGGTTTCGCAGGTGACTGTGATTTGACCAGCGACCGCAATGAGGATTTCCTCGGTCGTATGGTGGGCGTGCTGACCGCGCAACACGTCGGTTGGTGTTCGATACGTCCAGAAGGCACGCTTGATCAAAAATGGAACCCGGTCTTCAAACTCACCGATGGAAATGAAACCGATCTCCGCCCCTCCGATGCGTGGGAACTCTAACAAGTATGGCTCGGGAAACGCAGCGGACATGCCGAAAGCTACGGATTCTGCCGTTTGGTCGTTGTGGAGTTCTTCCTCGTTCTGCATCGGGTTGTATATTCCCATTTGGGACAAAAAGACTCACTAAGAACGATTTGATGAAAGAGCCTAACATTTCATGGGTAGTTGGCGCAGAGGACCACGGACATGAAGACTTCAACTTCCTATCAACACTCCTAAAGAACCCAGACTATACCGATCTGGTCGTCGAGTTGATCACCGTTCGCAAAGACGACGGCCTGCCAGAAGGTGAAGTCATCGTCGAAGAAGATGCGTTGGGTGCTCAGGGTGGGCGCATCCTGCGCCTACGGGTAGGACAACCCAAACGATCGGCTCGCCGCAATTTGGCGGCAGCTCATGCCACTGCACCAATCTTGATGTTTGCCGCCGGCGATTGCGAGCCAATCAAAGGAACGTTCGAAGCCCACGTTGAATTTCATCGCTCTCACCCAGATGTGAAGACGGTAGGAATTGGCGCGGCCAACTTCTCGAATAAACTCATGAACAACATCATGGAGTGGGCCGACCGCACGGGAAACCAATGGGGGGCAAAGCTCTACGACATACCCAATGAAGAGGAGATTGATTTTTTCTACGGATCTCACTCATCCATGAAGCGCGAGTTGTTTGAGGAGGTCGGGCCCTTCGACGAGGCATTTCCCTACAACGCTGGTGAAGATTATGACATGGGCTTACGCCTCAAGGCAAAGGGCGCGCGCTTCTTCTTCCTTGAAAAGGCCGAGTTGATTCATCATCATCTGGTGACCAAAGAGGAGCGCATTTTTTTCGTGCGCCAGTCAGGCA
>CAYGKP010000149.1:0-6333 GCA_964350605.1 uncultured Cytophagales bacterium | reverse complement strand
GAACCCGCCACCAATTTGGGTGTCTACGATTCGCTCGACAAGACATTAGCCTAACCGAACGATACCGTTACTTACTGGATTTCCTTTCGAAACTTCGGCAAGACCGATGCCTCAAATGTCATCATTCGCGACACCTTGCCCGCGCAATACGACTTCATCTCCGCGACTGGCGGCGGTGTGCATTCGGGCGGGATCGTGACCTGGAACCTCGGTGGGCTCGACGGCATGAACGGCGGCGTGCTGGCCAATACGATCGACAGTGTTCGAGTAGTAGTCCAAGTGCGCGGCGATGCCACTGGTCAAGCTCGAAACCGCGCAGCCATTTGGGATGGCCCGACCTACCACCGGACCTCGAACGAGTTCCCCAATCGCCAAACGGCGGTCATGGAACGCAACTACGTCGACATCCTGATCGACAACCCGCTTTCGATTGAAAAAACCGCCCACAAACCAACCGTCAACCCTGACGATTCGCTGGTCTACACCATCAAAGTCAAGAACGGCGAGGTCGACTTCCTGAATGGTGGACGGACAGGCGTACGAGTAGCCTACGCCAATGCAGGACCGGGTGGTGGAGGTGCACTGAGCACCAGCGTGCAACAAAGTCAAATGCGCTTGAAGTTTCGCTTCTACCACGACGCACACGAACCGTACATCAACTACAACAACTATCGCGTCTCCTACTACCTGAACCAACCTGGCCCCCCAACCTGGGTTTATGACGAGATCAACCGCGAAGGCTTGGGGCTTGCGCCTGTAACGTTCTCGCAACAAGTGTTGGCCCCCGGCCCAACCTGGAACCACCGCTTCCTGATCCAGTTCCCCGACCAGATCGCGACCATTACGCCCTTCCTCTACTATTACAACTCGGGCGGCTTCGGCGTGGGTGGCGGCGGCATCCACCAGGGCGCGACGGCTCCCCCGCGCCTGACGTTCGACATCCACGATGCGGCTTACAACAATTACTCCTTTTACTCCGATTGGTCCTTTGACGAGCTGGCTTATGCACCCGACGGCGATGCGTATTTCCCCATCACTAACGACTGGACCGACCCGGATAACTTCAACGTTCCGGTCGCTCAAGTGGCTCAGAACGAATGCGGCGGACCTGCCAGCCATACAGTCGACAACATTCTGGTCGAGGAATGGGATGGCTACACCTGGCGGCGCGTGTACGGAGACGCACCGGTTTCAGGTCGTGAGATGCAAAACGTCATCATCAAAGACTACCTGCCCGCCGAGGTCACCTTTGGCGGCATGATCTCTGGCCCCACACCGACAGTCAGCGTGGTTGGACCCCAGCAAGTCCTCACTTGGCCGACACTGCCTGGCATGCTGGTCGGTGATTCTGTGGAATACCGTTTCTGGGTACGTGTCGACCCGGAAAGCAGCTTTGGCGGCTGTCCGATCGCCCCTGGGACCACCTTTGAGAACGTAGCAGAGGCCACAGCCGACAACCAACCCTTTGTCTTCGACACGGTAGAAACCACAGTGACTTGCGATGTGATCCTGCCCACCAACACAAGCTTTACCAAGGCAGTCAGCAGCCAAAACATCAACCAAGGCGACCCGGTGACCTACACGTTGGAATACACCAATACCCTAGGCTCCTACTTTGACGATCCACTCACCTCAGCTACGACCTGGACGCAACAGTCGGGCGGTGCCAGCTGGTCAGTTGCCGGTGGTGATGTAACACTGGGCAACGGCGCCGAAGTGATTACGAGCAACTATGCGCACGGCGGTGATGGCGAGATCAACATGAATATCACCACAGCCCAGTACGCCAAGTTTGGTGTGGCATTCCGCCACTCGGGTGGAGCGCTGGGCAATGGCCAATACCTCACCTTTAAACACCAAAACTCGGGCATGGAAATCCAGCACTGGAATGGAACCACACTGGTCGGCGGAACAACGTATACCATCAACGGAGCTTCCTTCGGCTATACCACTGGTTCGGGCAACTGGACTGGCGATGTTCGGATTGTTATCTCCGGCACGCAAGCGCAAGTGTGGCTCGGCGCAACCAGTGGTGCACCATTACTCACGATTACCGGGTTAACAGTAGGTAGCGGGCACGCGGGATTGATTGACGGGGATCCAGCTGGAAACGACAACTATGGTGTCGAAGTCATCCACAGTTGGAACACCCACTTCGACTCGGCCTTCGATGTAGACTTCAGCGACCCAATTCCCACAGGGATGAGCTTCACGAGTGCCTCGAACGGCGGCGTCGATAACGCGGGGACTGTGGACTGGGCCACCATTCCCGGTCCCGTCTTGGCGGGTGCAGTATTGACACGTACCTGGGTGGCAACTAGCACCGCCTGTTCGAATGACTCGATCGAAAACATCGCGAGTTTGACCTTTTTGGGCATCAATGAGCTGGCCAGTGCTCCGGCCTTGGCCGCCTCAATCAAAACCTATTGCGCGAACGCCTTGCCACTTACTTGGCTTGGCTTGGATGGCCAAATCGTTTCTGGCGGGCACCTGTTGGAATGGCGTACTGCCCAGGAAGAAAACGTATCGCACTTCTTACTCGAACGCAGCACAGACTACCAGAACTGGGAAGTCGTTGAACAAATCCCCGCAGTTGGGAACAGCAACACGCCTTCCTTCTATAGCCGCTTTGATGGGGTAAGTGAGCCAGCGGGCACCTATTACTACCGCGTCATTTCGGTCGACAACGACGGGTTCACCGACCGGTCCGAGTCGGTGGCACTCAGCTACAAGTCTGGCGCGTTCAGCATTGAACAGGTCTACCCGAACCCCTTCGGCGAGGTGCTCCATCTTGATATCAACAGCCCGACGGAAACCACGCTACAACTCAGCTTGGTCTCCCCCACTGGCGTGGAAGTCTACCGCCGGATCGAAAGCCTGAAGGCGGATCGTCAGCTCGTTCACCTCAACCTTTCAGAGCTTGCAGCTGGCACGTACATCCTCCAGGCTACGGCCTTGGGCGAAACGTACCGCTGGCGCGTGCTGCGCAAATAGCTTTCGGGTCTCTGCTTGGGCGAACGCGCATATCCGCGTATCTTCGCCCTCCCATTGGCCCAGCAATCAATGCGAAGTCAAGGGACTCGGGATGTGGCTCAGCCCGGTTAGAGTGCTCGTCTGGGGGGCGAGAGGTCGCGGGTTCGAATCCCGCCATCCCGACTCTACTTCATCAACAACCCCACGAAAAGGCGTCCCCGAGCGGACGCCTTTTCTTTTTGGGTGCTTCTGAGGGAATGATGGCCTCCAAACAAAAAAGCCTTCCCATTGGGAAGGCTTTTCACTTCAGAGGAAGTCTCTGGTGCCGAAGGAGGGACTCGAACCCTCACGAGCTTGCGCTCACACGCCCCTGAAACGTGCGCGTCTACCAATTCCACCACTTCGGCAGCAAGTGGGCCACAAAGATACGGGAAGCCGGGCTTTTCACAATGCCTACCTAAAAACGAGCATCAAGGCCGCCATCGCTGCCATGCCCAGGTCCTCAACGATGGTCACCGTCGACATCGGAAGCTCGAAAACTGTCCCCAGACAGGCGCATTGAATCGTCCGCTTTTGGAAGACCGAACGAATTACCCCGACGCTGCTAAAAAGCATCAAGCCGAGAGTCGCCCAGTTGGCCGCTTCCAACTCCCAGGCACTCAGGAACCAAAGGCCTAAGCCCAGTTCCAGAAAGGGATACACGTAGCCATAGCCCAACCAACGCCGGGCCAACAGGTCATACCCTGCATAGGCACTCACAAAACCCTTCAAGTCAAGAAGTTTAAAGAAGGCAAAGGCCAGGAAGTAGCCCCCCATGAAATGGGTCATCGCGCGTTGCCAGACGAAGCCGCCCGAAGAAACCTCCCCTGCCGCAGTCCCGGCGAGCAGAATGCCGATCAACAGCAGCAGCGGTTTGTAGGTCGCCAGGAAGGACTTCTTCTTGGCTTCAGCCTCTGGCTGGTTTTGGTGCATTTGGCTGTGCTCGCCCCCCTTCATTTCGAGCTGATAGTCGCCCTTTCCGGCAACGGCTTTGGCCAGCACCTCGGTCGAGACGTGGTGCTTCATTGTTACGACAGCCTTTTCTTCCGCTTGGGACACTTGCACGTCGCTGACCCCGCCGATGGAAAGAAGCGCGTCTTTGACTTTCGACTCGCAGGAACCACAATGCATGCCTGTAATGGTGTAGGTGTGCGTCATACCCCTATAACAAAAAAAGCCGCCCGAAAATTCGGACGGCTTCCTGCCAAGCGTACCCAGAGCCGGGGTCGAACCGGCACGGCCTTGCGGCCATTGGTGTTTGAGACCAACGCGTCTACCGATTCCGCCATCTGGGCAACTTCCATCATCGATTTCTCGGCGAGGTGAAGGCCTAGTGGGTCGCGGCAGGGGCACAAAGGTAAGGGGATTGTCCGATTCTGCCTAGCAAACCGCTAGACGAACTCGACAACTACTTCGCTGTCCACGCGCATGCCCAACAGTTGCGCCGCACTTCCCTGGTTAATGGCGATTTCCAACAAGTCCAGGCCATTGTAGAGTGCGAGGTAATCGCCTTCCTCCACAGCGTTGTAGGTCACCGAGATGTCCTCGATGCGCTCGCGGCGGAAATTGATGCGCAGCCGTCGTTCGCCCATCAGGCCCTCGACCATCTCCCGCTCAATGTTCGTGATCAGGTTGCCAAACCGATCCACGTGGATGACGTGGCCCACGATCCGTTCGGGTTTCGCATCGGGCAAGCGGGGAATCAATCGCTCGATTTGCTCGACGGGCGGGCCCAATTCATAAATCGGCTTCTCGGTGGCCAAAAACAACGCCGCGTGGGCAAACAGGTCCGAAGCGACTTCCGGCTTCCCTTCCTTGGGCAACAAGCGCACAGCAGCCGTGGGACGCTCGATGCCCAACAGAGTAAATAGGCCATTATCCGCCCCGATGAAGTACTGCTCGCCCAGCTTAACGGCGATGTAATGCGCCGAATTCTTCTTGTAGGTCCCGACAGCTACCACGTGAACCGTCCCGGCAGGGAAGCGCCAACAGAGGCTCTTGAGCAGGTACGAGGCGTGTTGCAGGCTGTATGGCTCGACCTGATGGGATAAATCAATGATGGGCTGGGCCGGATGTCGACCCAGGATGCGGGCCTTGAGACCCGCTGTGTAGTGGTCCGATAGACCCCAGTCCGAAAGAAAGGTGATGAGCGCCATGTGCGCGGGGCACGCTTTTTTCTATCTTCACAAAGTAAGCCAAATCGGCTGGTCCCTCATTCTCCTTACGCCTTGCTCGAAAAAATCATCAACCTGGATCAGGTCTCGCTGGTCGACTTCCTTGGGGTGGAAAACCGCAACATCGAGTCGCTGGCGAAGGCATTCCCCGACAGCAAAATCGTCTCTCGTGGCGATGAACTGAAGATCATTGGCCGCCCGCCGGAGATCTATCGGATCAACGCCATCGTGGAATCGCTACTCGCGCACTACAATCGGTTCGGCAAACTCACGCCCGAAAACGTGGCAGATTTCCTCGGCGAAGGCGAAGGAGATTCAACCGACGAGGCCACCATGGCCCGCATCGGCGAATCATCGAACACCTTGATGGCCTATGGCCGCAGCGGAAAACCCCTTCGCGTGCGCAGCAAAAACCAGCAGAAGCTGGTGGATGCCATCCGACAAAACGACTTGACGTTCGCCATTGGTCCGGCTGGTACAGGGAAAACATTCATCGCTGTGGCAATGGCCGTACAGGCCCTCAAGAGCAAAGAGGTTCGCAAGCTCATCATCACCCGCCCTGCGGTGGAAGCGGGCGAAAACCTGGGCTTTCTGCCCGGCGACCTGAAGGAAAAGATCGACCCGTACCTGCGGCCCATCTACGACTCGCTCGAAGAGTTGCTGCCCGCCGAGAAGCTGTCCTACTACATGTCCAGCGGCGTGATCGAAGTGGCCCCCTTGGCCTACATGCGCGGACGGACGTTGAACGAAGCCTTTGTCCTGCTCGACGAGGCGCAGAACACCACGTCGATGCAGCTCAAGATGTTCCTCACCCGCATGGGTGCGAACTCGAAAATGGTCGTGACTGGCGACATCTCGCAAGTCGATCTGCCGCCCAAACAACAGAGTGGTCTGCTGATCGCCAAGAAGTTGCTCGTCGACGTTCCCGGCATGGCCTTCATCGAACTGGAAGGCGCTGACGTAGTGCGCCACCCCTTGGTGCGCGAAGTCATCAAGGCCTACGACCGCTGGGAGGAAAACAAATAAGCCATGCGCCGCGCGAGTCTGGCGCCAATCCCCCTATTGATCCCGGCACTGGCCTATGCCCTCGGCTTGTGGGCGGCCTGGGAGTATTCCCTTTCCATTTGGCTGGTCAGCGGGCTGTCGG
>CAYGKP010000148.1:0-6349 GCA_964350605.1 uncultured Cytophagales bacterium | reverse complement strand
ATCTTGCAGTACCTGGCCGCCGCCGGGGTGGGCCACTTGATCGTTGCTGACCCGGACAATGTGGACGCCTCGAACCTGCACCGCCAGGTCATTTTCACCCAACGCGACGTGGGCCTGCCCAAGGCCGAAGTGGCCGCCGAACGGCTGGCGGAACTCAATCCGTACATCCGCATCGAGCCGCGGGTGAAGGCCATCGACCGAAGCAACGCGCTGGAGTGGATCGGCGGGGTGGATGTGGTGGTCGACGGCTCGGACAATTTTCCGACGCGCTACCTGGTGGCCGATGCCTGCACGATCACGAGAACACCACTCGTCTACGGTTCGATCTTCACGTTCGAGGGGCAAGTTTCGGTCTTCAACCTGGGCGAGGGGCCGACGCTTCGTTGCCTGTTCCCCCAGCCGCCTGCGCCCGACTCGGTGCCCAATTGCGCCGACATCGGGGTGCTGCCCGCCGTGGTCGGCAGCTTGCAAGCCACCGAAGCCATCAAGATTCTCACCCGCATCGGCGAACCCCTCTCGGGCAAGCTGTTGACCTACGATGCGCGAACGGCAGGTTTCCAAACCTTGCGCTTCGCCGCCGATCCAGAGAACCTGACACGCACCGAGTTGGAGGACGACTACGAGGCCTTCTGTGGCCTTGCGAAGACCGAAGACATCCAGTCCATCGAGGCCCCCAAGCTGGCCGATTGGCTGGCGAAAGCTGATGCACCCTACCTGCTTGACGTGCGCGAAGAAGACGAATGGGAGATCGCCAAGATCGAAGGGGCGCACCTCATTCCCCTGACCCAGTTTTCCAACTACATGGGTCGAATTCCCAAGGACCGCCCCATTGTGGCCTATTGTCATCACGGGATGCGCAGCCAGCGGGCCTTGCAGTTTCTTCGCGATCAGGGATTTGAGAACCCGCTCTACAACCTGACGGGCGGCATCCACGCGTGGTCAAGGGAGGTGGATTCGGCGGTCGAGACGTATTAGTTCTCCGTCGCAGCGGCTTCTTTCTTGCGCCAGTCGATGCGGTGGAAGACGTTGATCCGTGCGGTGTGCTGGCGAGCGCTCAGGTCGCCCGCGGTGTTCCAGAGCCAGATGAATTGATAGGCCATCTGCACCTCCCAGTGCTGGGAGAATTGTTGGCGAAAGCCCACCAGTACCCGGTCCTGGTCCCCTTTTAGGCCGTCGATTTCGGGGCCTGACTGCAGAAACAATTCGTTGGAAAGAATGAGCGCGAGCCCGCCGTCGCCCAGTGGACGGTGCGCTTGCAGTTGATACCGATAGCGCAAAAAGAACCGATGGCCTCCTACCAGTTCTTCGCCCGCCGACCGACGCACAAATCGTTCTTCGAGGCGCAGCCGATTCAGGATGCGCCACTTGCCCAAACGGGTGTCAAGTCGCACATCTTGCCACGGGCGAATTTCGGGCACGAACAAGTCGGTTTCGCCCCGACGGGTCCAAAACCAGGCGTTACCCGCGCTGAAACTCAAGCCCTTGCCTGCGTGGTATTGGGCACCGAAACGAACGAGCGTCTGGTTTTCCTGCGCCAGCCAACTTTCATTACCAAACCGAAGGCCCGCTTCGCCGAGCAGGCTGATGCGCTCGGAAATGCGACTGAAATGATAGTACCGGGTCCAGAGTTGGCGGTCGGTGGAAACGGCTTGTCCCCGGGCATGCCCGCCAAGCACAAGGAGGACCAACAGAAGGGGAAGACGGGGGGGCATACCGAGAGCCACAATCCAGAACCCGAAAAGAAGGTTCCACCTGTGCCCGCCGCGCCCGACTTTTGCGTACCTTTGGGCGGCAAATAGGGTCACCTACCACCTCGCCTCATTTGCCATGTCCACCGCCCGCGCGATCCCCGACGCTCTTACTTACGACGATGTCCTCCTGCAGCCCGCCTATTCCGAGGTGCTGCCCCGCGACACCGACACCCGCACGCACCTGACGCGCGGCATCGAACTCAACATTCCCTTCGTTTCGGCGGCCATGGATACGGTCACCGAGTTCGATTTGGCTATCGCCATGGCCCACATGGGTGGCCTGGGCTTCATTCACAAGTCCATGTCGATCGCCTTGCAAGCCGAGCAAGTGCGCCGCGTGAAACGCTACGAGAGCGGCATGATCACCGACCCGATCATCCTGCACGTGGACTCGCGGGTGGAAGATGCCCTGAAAATCATGCGCGAAAACAAGATCGGCGGCATTCCGATCATCGATTCGCAGAACAAATTGGTCGGCATCCTGACCAACCGCGACCTGCGTTTCGAGAACGATCCTAGTCGTCCGATCACAGAGGTGATGACCAGCCAGGACCTGATCACTGCCCCCGAGGGCGTGACTCTCGACCAGTCGGAGGCCATTCTCAAGAACCACCGCATTGAAAAGCTGCCCATCGTGGACAAGACGGGCGTACTCAAGGGCCTGGTGACCTACAAAGACATTCTGAACCGCCGCGACCGCCCGAACGCCGCCAAGGACCACTTGGGTCGCTTGCGCGTAGGAGCAGCGGTGGGCGTGACCCCCGACATCGTCGAACGGGTGACGGCCCTCAACAACGCGGGGGTGGACGTGATTTCGATTGATACGGCCCACGGCCATTCGAAAGGCGTGCTCGATACCGCACGTCGCATCAAAACAGCATTCCCTGACCTGCAACTAATCGTTGGCAACATCGCAACAGGCGAGGCCGCCAAAGCCTTGGTCGATGTTGGGGCTGACGCAGTGAAAGTCGGTGTCGGACCGGGTTCGATTTGCACTACCCGGGTGATTGCCGGGGTCGGCGTGCCGCAACTCAGCGCGGTGATGGATTGCGCCGAAGCCTTAAAAGGCACGGGTGTCCCCCTGATTGCCGACGGCGGCATTCGCTATTCGGGCGACGTGGTGAAGGCCATTGCGGGCGGCGGCCATACGGTCATGATCGGCTCGCTCTTGGCGGGTACCGACGAGGCCCCGGGCGAAATCGTCCTCTATGAAGGGCGCAAGTTCAAGACCTACCGGGGCATGGGCTCGGTCGAAGCAATGGAAAGCGGCTCGAAAGACCGCTATTTCCAGGACGTGGAAGACGACATCAAAAAGTTGGTCCCCGAAGGCATTTCGGGCCGCGTGGCGTTCAAGGGAAAAGTTTCGGAGGTGATTTATCAGCTCACCGGCGGCCTTCGTGCAGGCATGGGTTACTGTGGTGCCAGAACGATTTCCGATCTTCAAGGCGCACGCTTCGTTAGGATCACTGCCGCAGGGGTGGCCGAAAGCCATCCCCACGACATCCAGATCACCCGCGAGGCGCCGAACTACAGCCGCTAAGTGGCCCCAGATACCGGGTCCCGAGGCGCTTCCGAGATGACGCGCAAACGCCTCCTTCGCCTCTATTTACTGGCCGCCTTGGTGGTCTGGGTGCTGCTGCTCGGCCAAGCGCTGGGCCAGGGCCTAACCCTCGACATTTCGCCAGTGCGCAACACGCGCGAGGCACTCACCTTGCGTGTTTTGCTGGGTGCCTTCACCCTGGCGGTGATGCTCTACTTCAAGCGCCGCATCGAAGGCGAGCGTAAGGCAAATTTTAACGAGCTGCTTTGGCAGGTGTTCATGCTGGGGGCCTTTTTGGTCTTCCTGTTTGTGGGCCTCACCTTCCTGACCGCCAGCTTGGGGTGGACCACCATGCCCAACGAGGCCCTGTTCCTGAGCGGGTTCTACACCTTGGTGGCAGGGCTACTGATCGTGTTCATGGCCCATGCGTTTTATGTCTACAAACGACTGGTGCTTTATCAACGCTCGCGTGGACTGCGGCGCGGCTGGCGAGCCTTCGAGATCACGATTTTCGCCTTGCTGGCCCTCTCAGTCATCGAGTGGCCTGTCGGCAAGCCGCCCTATTGGATCGCAATCTGTTTCGGTGGGCTGATGGCCCTCTTGGTGGGGGTCAACTACAAATGGGTGGCCTACCAGAATTTTCGCCAGAAGTGGCGGGCCATCCTGTTGCTTTCGCTCCTCTTATTCATCGAGGGTACGCTGATTCAATACCTGACCACCCAGGGCCTCGACAATGGTGTCTGGGGCCTCCAACGCTTACCCTTCGATTTATCGGCCACGCCATTCTTCCCGGTGGCGGTGGGCTTTGTAGCCTTCTACTCGCTGTCCTGCATTCTGGTCATCCTTTTTAACCTGCCAACTACGTCGGTCTTCGAACAGAAGTTCGGCGAGGTGCTGGGGTTCCAGCGTCTGAACCAGACGATCATCATGGGCGAGCGGGAGGAGGACATCTACGAAGTCCTCCTGGAAAGCTCGATGGCGACCGTCTTGGCCGATGCGGCGTGGCTGGAAATCCTGGGCGAGGACGGAAAGGTCCGCGCCCAGCTCGAGCGAAAAATCACGCCCGAGAAAATTGAGCAACTGCGAACCGTGCTAGTCAACAACCGCGCCCCAGTTGACAAGGAATCGGTCTATTTCCGCAACCTGCGCAAGGTGCGCTACGCCGAGTCGCTGGGGACGAGCAGCTATCGGTCGCTCTTAACCATTCCGCTGCGCACGGCCTCCAAACACCTGGGTACCCTGATCCTGGTCAAAAATGTCAGCGAAGGTTTTGACCGCGAAATGGTCGAGACATTAAAAACCTTCGCCGGACAAGCGACCATTTCGCTCGAAAACTCGCGGCTCATCCAGAAAGCTCTGGAAAACGAGCGGTACCAGGAGGAACTGAAAATTGCCCGCGAGGTGGCCCAGCGACTGCTGCCCACCAAGCTGCCCAACCGCGGCAGCTTTGAAATCCACGGGGTGGCCCGTACCACCGACGAGGTGGGGGGCGACTACTACGATTTTCACGAGTTGGGCGAGGGCCGATGGGTCTTCGTCATTGCTGATGTGAGTGGTCACGGGACCAGCGCAGCGTTCCACATGGCTCAGCTCAAGGGCATTTTCCAGAGTCTGGTTCTGATGGATCTATCGCCCAGTCAATTTGTGCGTTATGCGAACCGGGCCTTGGCCAAGTGCTTGGAAAAGAAAGCCTTTGTGACTCTGACGGTCCTACTGCTCGACGAACGGTATCGAAACATCCGCTACGTGCGCGCCGGTCATTGCCCCACGCTGTTCTATTGTGTGAATGAGAAGAAAGTCTCCTACCTGGGCGGAAAAGGGCTGGGCCTGGGCATCCTGCGCAATCGCGATTTTGATCACTATTTGGTCGAGGAGGAACACAATTTTGTGCCGGGCGATGTGCTGTTGCTCTACACCGATGGCATCTTGGAGGCCACCGATCCCGAAGGCGAGCAATTTGGCGAGGACCGCTTGCGTGAAGCGTTCTCGGAGTTGACGGGCCTACCTACCGAAGAAATTTCCCAGGGCATCATCGACCGAGTGGAAGCCCATTGCGGTGCGGAATTGCCTCACGACGACTATTCCTGCCTGGCCATTCGCATCGGATAGTTGCCCACAGAATCGCCTCGGATAGACAACCTTAGCGCAACCAATTCGTATCTTCCCCATCTGATGAAAATCACGACCCAAGGCCACGAGAATTATTTTTTGATCGCCATCGACGGGGAACTGGATGCGTCCTCTTCGATCCTGCTCGACAAGGAGCTGGAAGCCGTGGTCGACCGAAAGGAACCCGTTGTGCTGGTCGACTGTGAACACCTGAGCTACATTTCCAGCGCGGGTTTGGGGGTGTTCATGTCCTACCTTCAAGATTTTAAGGAGAACGACATGCGCCTTGCCTTGTTCCAGGTGAGCGAAAAGGTACGTGGTGTCTTCGCCGTCCTTGGGCTAGACAAACTGGTCACGCTTGTTGGCTCGCGGGCCGATGCGTTGGCCGCCGTTCAATAACCTTGACGAGCATGATGGCGTCCCTTAGAGTCCCTTGTGAACGAAGCCAGCTGCGGGTCATCCGTGCGTTCGTGAACGAGATTCTCAAAGAGAAGTTGACCGACGAGGGTGAAACCAATTTGATCGTCCTGGCCATCGACGAGATTTGCGCCAACCTGATCATCCACGCGAACAAAGGTCAGGGTAGCCAGCCACTGGAGTTGTTCCTCGAGTTGGATGAGCTAAACCGCCAGTTGCGGTTGGAGATTCGCGACTATGGCGACTTTTTCGATTATGCCCAATACGAGGAACCCAACATCGAAGAGATCGTGGAGACCCGCACCAAAGGCAGCTTGGGCCTCATGCTGGTGCGCCGGATCATGACGCGTATCGAGTTTCGCCGGGTGGGCGAGGTGAATCTTTGCTCGCTCGAGCGGGACTTGCAGTCGTTTGCTGCTGCCTAGCGAACTGAACGGTCCCGCTTTGGGTTGGATTTTCGCCCGGCTCGCTTGGATTTGCCGGGCATCCGGCGGCAAGATTTCGTAAACTTGTCCGTTGCAGCAGCGGGCCC
>CAYGKP010000147.1:0-6368 GCA_964350605.1 uncultured Cytophagales bacterium | reverse complement strand
CCCCCCCCCCCCCGCCCAAGTGGCTTGGCGCCGACTTTCAGCCAGTAACCACTTGGTGGAAACGGGCCTTGCTTTGGGTGATGTACCGTTTTTTCCGTCTGACGACGGGGCTTCCTGCCGGGAAATTGCCGCCAATCTTTACGTCCCTGACAGGTCTACTCGAACCGGAAATCAAGGCAAGCACCCATGCCGCACGGATGGTGCGCTCGGTGGTGCATCAGAAAAGGTAGTGCTAGTAGCTCAGCTCGCCGCCGTGCCCGTTGATCGTCAAGCGGCGGTCGGGGCGGCCTTCAGCTACGTGGCCCACAATCTGGGCAGCAACGCCGTAAGACTGGGAGATCGAGATGATTCGCTCGGCTAGCTCGGGCTTCAGGTACAGCTCCATGCGGTGGCCCATGTTGAAGACCTGGTACATCTCGCGCCAATTGGTGCCGCTGTGCCGTTGGATGTCCGCAAAGAGGGGCGGGAGGGGGAACAGGTTGTCTTTGACCACGTGCAGCCCGTCGCTGAGCGTGTGAAGCACCTTGGTCTGTCCACCACCGCTGCAATGGACCATGCCGTGAATCTGGTCACGCATCTCGGCGAAGATTTCACAGATGATCGGCGCATAAGTCCGCGTGGGCGAAAGGATGGCGTGGCCCACATCGATGGGCAGCCCTTCCATCACGTCCTGTGGCAGGTAGTTGCCCGTGTAGACCAGCTCGTCGGGTACCAACTCATCGTAGGTCTCCGGATAGCGGCTGGCCATCAGTTTGCCGAGCAGGTCATGGCGCGCCGAGGTAAGCCCGTTGCTGCCGATACCGCTGTTGTATTCATCCTCGTAGGTGGATTGGCCAAAGGAAGCCAGCCCGACGATCACGTCGCCGACTTCGATGCGAGCGTTGTCGATCACATCGGCGCGGCGCATGCGCGTGACCACCGTGCTGTCAACGATGATGGTGCGCACCAAGTCACCCACATCGGCGGTTTCGCCGCCCGTGCTGTAGATCTCGATGCCGTTTCGGCGCAGCATGTCGAGCACCTGCTCGTTGCCCTCAATGATGGCCGAAATCACCTCGCCGGGAATGCGGTTTTTGTTCCGACCGATCGTCGAGGAGAGCAAAATTCGCCCCGAAGCCCCCACGCACAACAGGTCGTCGAGGTTCATGATGATCGCGTCCTGCGCGATGCCCTTCCAGACCGAGAGGTCGCCGGTTTCCTTCCAATAGATGTAGGCCAGGGCCGACTTAGTGCCCGCGCCGTCGGCGTGCATGATGGTGCAATAATCCGGGTCTCCGACCATCAGATCGGGTAGGATTTTGCAGAACGCTTGCGGAAAAATCCCGCGATCAAGTCGGCGGATGGCCTGGTGAACCTCCTCTTTGGCGGCGGAGACGCCGCGCAGCAGGTAACGATCCTGTACGCTCATGGGCGTGTGGTCTGTGGAATATCGGGGCGGCAGCTTATTTGCTTTCGCCCGCTTCGAGGCGCCGAATCATTTCCCCCTCGTTTTCGACCTTCTCTTCCTCGATCACCTGTTCGACCTCGCCGGACTTGATGACTTCGATTTGAGACGGATCGACCGCTTTGGGCAAGATCTCGACAATGGTAAACTCGGTGCGCCGGTCCAGCTCGTAGGCCGCTTCTTGCTCTTCTTTCGGCAACGCGAGGATGTATTCATGGGTCAGGGTCACACCCTTCTTGAAGCCTTTCAGGTCACGCTCCAAGGTCAACGGGACGCGCTCGCCATAGCCCTTCGCATAAATCTGATTCTTGGGAATGCCCTTCGAGATGATGTAGTCCACCACGGACTTGGCCCGTTTGGTCGAGAGCAGGTCGTTGTACTCAAAGGTATTTCGTGGGTCGGTGTGCGAACCAATCTCCACCTTGATTTCGGGGTTGTCCTTCAGGACGCGGACCATGTCGTCGAGAATCTTCGCGGCATCGCGGCGCACGTTCCACTTGTTGTAGTCAAAGTAGATCGGCGGAAATTCCAGCTTCTGCTTAACCAGCGGCTCGAGCACCACGAGAGTGTCGAACGAGTAGATGTTGACGTAGTCGTAGAAGTCTTTGGGATCAACGGTAATGCCTTTTCCTGACCAAGTAATCGTCCGCGAGAGGTAGGTTTGGCGTTCGGCCTTGATGTTGAACACCTGCTCGGGCTCAATCTCGAAGCGGGCGAACGAAGTGGAATCGTTGGTGAGTGCCGTGGCGATCACGTTATCGGCCGTATCAAGCAAGGTCACTTTCGAACCCGGGAGAATGGTGAGTTCGTCGAGGACTTTCTGCTCCACTGTGTCGAGCACCTTGCCTTTGACCTGCACGAGCAGGATGTAGTGCGCCTCGGGCTTCTTGGGGCGTTTGTCGACGAAGCTCCACAGGTCATCGTCACCTTGACCACCGGGGCGGTTTGAGGAGATGTATCCCAGTGAGTCCGAGATGTAGGTGATCCCGAAATCGTCGTAGCTGGTGTTGATCGGCTTGCCAAGGTTTTCCACTTCCATCTTGCCGCGGGGGGTCATGTGGTAATGGAAAATGTCGAGTAAGCCGAAGCTGGTGTGCCCGTCACTCGAGAAATAGAGGCTTCCGTCGGGTGCGACATAGGGGAATTCATCCTCACCGTCGGTGTTGATCGGCAGGCCAGCGTTCTGAACCTCGCCCCAATCGGCGGTCGACTCGTCCCAATCGGCAAACCAAATGTCAGTTTGGCCAAATCCCCCCTCGCGGTTCGACGAGAAGTAAATGCGTTTCCCGTCCACCGAAAGGCTCGGCGACGAATCCCAAAATTCCGGGTCGGAGAAGGGCGCCAGTACCGGCTCGCTCCATTCGCCTTCGATGAAGTCCGAACGCATGATGTTGACCTCCACGTTGTCCTCGTGTTTTTTTCCGTACCCCGAACGGGCGAAGTACATGGTCTTGAAATCCGGTGTAAAGGTCGGCGTGGCTTCGTGGGCATAGGGCAAATTGACTTTGCCTTCCAGCGGCTTGCCAGTGCCCGAGTAGGGACCTGTGCCATCGAACTTCCAGATCCAGATGTCAGTGAAACCGGTGCCTTGGCCCTCATAAATTTGCACGTTGCCGCGCGAGGTGGTGAAGTAGAGTTCGCCATTCACCCACGCGGGAGCGTACTCGATCTGGTCGGTGTTGAGGCTTTGCGCGTTATCAACCCCGAAGAGCGGTTGGCGCTGCGACTGAATCTCGATCAGTTCGCGAAGCTCTTGGAGGTTCACCAACTCCTCGCGGGCCCGGTTGATGTGGTCAAAATTTTGCCCACCACCCAGGTAGTTTTCGAAGGCAGTGCGCGCCGCGTCGTAGTTCCCGTTGGCCTTTTCAGCGAAGCCGAGGTAGAAGTAGGCATTGTCCTCCTGGGTCCCTTGCTCGATGGCGGCTTGGTAGTAGGGGGTGGCCTCGTGGATTTTGTTTTCCAACCGATAGCCCTCGGCGATGTAATAGTTGCACTCCTTCTTGGGGCCACCACTGGCCAAGGATTGCTGGAAATGCTCGATCGCGCGGTAATACTCCGCGTTCACGTATTCCTGGCGACCCTTTTTGTAGTACTTGGCGGCTTTGTCCATGCAGCCGCTCAGGAGAAGAAGAATCGCGAGACCAAATAGGAGTCGCGGTTGCTTATGCTGGCTCAAGGGAGATAACAGTCTGGTTCAAACTTCGGGGGCTACGCACACTTTGTGCAGAAAACCGACAACCGAAAAGTGCAGCGAAACTACAATTTTTTCACCAAGAAACCTGTGAAAATCTTGCCGATTCACAATGAAATCCTAAGCAATTGTGCTCGCATAGAAACGACCCATCCAAGTCTCTACGGCGGGCTTGCGCCAATTTTCGCGCAAGGCGTCCAGGCGATTGGCATGCACGCCGAAGAGCAAAGTCTGTGGCTTGATATGGCCCGATTCGATGGCGGCTTTCATTTCGGTGGCGGCCACACGCTCGATTCCTGAGGGGCCCTCATAGTACGCGAAGCCGTTCTCAAGCAGCGAAAGGCCCAGTTCGTGCTCCAAGGTGCGAAGCACTTTCACCGACGAATCGATGGAACAACCACTCGCCCCTGCCGACGATTCGTCCACAGCCAGAACGATAAATCGGTCCTCAACCAACTGAAAATCAGCCGATAACACCGATCCGTGGGCGGCCCAGGATTTCACGAACCCCTGCAGGGTGTCGGAAATGTGGGCTTTCTCGGTTTCGGTAAAGTTGCGCTCGGCACCATAGACCCAACAGCGGGCCTCGGCGGGCAAGTGGGAAAGTAGCTCGGCCATCAGGCTAAGTTAACTCAGCGAGGCGGCAATCAGTTCGGCGATGTCCTGGGTCTGGACCTTGCCTTCCGCGCCGTTGGCGTTCACCCCGTCGCGCATCATGGTCAGGCAAAAGGGGCAGGCCGAGGCGATCGTATCGGCGCCCGTTTCGAGGGCTTCCGCCGTCCGCTCGACATTGATTTCTTTTTGGCCCGGCTCGGCTTCTTTGAACATTTGCGCCCCGCCCGCCCCGCAACAGAGCCCTTTGGTCTTGCAACGTTTCATTTCGACCAGCTCGGCATCCAGCAGTTCAAGCACCTTGCGCGGCGCATCGTATACTCCATTGGCCCGGCCCAGGTAGCACGAGTCGTGGTACGTGATCTTGCGGCCTTTGAAGCTGCCGTTGCTTTTCAGGCGGCCTGTATCAATCAGCTCTTGCAGGAATTGCGTGTGGTGGACGACTTCATAGCTGCCACCCAGCTCGGGGTACTCGTTCGCCAGGGTGTTGAAGCAATGCGGGCAGGCGGTGACGATTCGCTGGACCGAATAGCCATTGAGTACCTGAATGTTTTGGGCGGCCAGCATCTGGAACTGGAGTTCGTTGCCCGCGCGGCGGGCGGGGTCGCCGGTGCAGGCTTCCTCCTCGCCAAGCACCGCGTAATTCACCCCAACGTGTTCGAGGATCTTCACCAGCGCGTAGGTCACTTTCTTCGCCCGGTCGTCGAACGAACCGGCGCAGCCGACCCAGAACAACACTTCGGGGGCTTCGCCGCTGGCGGCTTTTTGGGCCATGGTGGGGACAGTCGCCATCAGGCAGTCGGGGTTTCGTTGGTGTTCGTTTCGTTCGCCCACTTGAAGCGGTCGGTCGGCGGGATTTTCCAGGGCGCAAAGCTGGTCTCCAGGTTCTGGAACATCAGGTTCCATTCCTGTGGGGCTTTGGTTTCTTCCATGACCAGGTAGCGGCGCATTTGAAGGATCAGATCGAGCGGATTGATCGAAACCGGGCAGGCTTCCACGCAGGCATTGCAAGCGGTGCAGGCGCGCAGCTCCTCCTCGCTGACGTAGTCGCCAATCAAGGCTTTGCCGTCGTGGCTACCCTGGCCATTTTTCTTGCGGTGGGCCAGTAGTTCATCCGCGCGGTCGCGGGTGTCCATCATGATTTTGCGGGGCGAGAGCTTTTTGCCCGTCAGGTTGGCGGGGCACTCGCTGGTGCAACGCCCACACTCGGTGCAGGAATAGGCCGAGAGCAGTTGCGTGCGGTCGAAATCCGTCACGTCCTTCGCGCCGAAGCGGGCGATCTCGGCGGGCTGGCCGTCGTCTTGCGCCATGCCAAGCATGAGTTGCACCTCCTTCTGGACGGCGGGCATGTTGCGCATCTCGCCTTGAGGCTGAAGGCGGCTGTACCAGGCATTCGGGAAGGCCAGGAAGATGTGCAGGTGCTTGGAATAGGGCACGTAGTTGGCGAAGATGAAAATCCCGATGATGTGGACCCACCAGGTGGTCGCCTCAGCGGTGTGCATGCCTTCCAAGCTCAAGCCCGAGAAAATCGGCACGAGCAGGTCGCTGAACACAAAGGACTGGCTGCCGCCTTCTGCACGGGTCAGGGCTGTGTCCGACGCATTCATCGAAAGCAAGGCGGCCATCAGGAAAATCTCGAACCAGAGGATCAGGTTGCCGTCCAGCTTGGGCCAGCGGGTCATCTCCGCACTCCAGAACCGGGGAATCTTCAGGGCATTGCGCCGAAGCAGGAACACCACACAACTCAGCAGTACCAAGACCGCAAAGCCTTCGAAGATGTTGATGAGCACAGGGTAGAGGCTCCCCAAGTAAGGCGCGAACACCCGGTGGGTGCCGAGCAGGCCATCCAGGACGATTTCCACCAGTTCGAGGTTGACCACGAAGAAGCCCGCGTAGACCAAAAAGTGAAGGATCGCCGGGAGGGGCCGCTTGAACATTTTCTTTTGCCCCAAGGCGAAGAGCACCATGCGTTTCCAGCGTCGGCCTTTTTGGTCCGTGACCTTGACTTTTTTGCCCAGCTTGATGCCGCCCCAGATGCGAAACGCACTGCGGGCAAACAGCGTGACGGCGGCCACCAGGGTAAGGGCGAAGAGAATCTGTGCGAGGCTCATGAAATTCTGT
>CAYGKP010000146.1:0-6535 GCA_964350605.1 uncultured Cytophagales bacterium | reverse complement strand
CCATTCAAGCACCGAATCGAAGGGTTTTTTCCATTGAAACCGCTGGGCTTGTTCGGCCCAAAAGCCTTCGGGATCGGCGACGCTGCGCTCGTATACTTCTTGATAATCTGAAAAGGTGCGAATCGGAGAAAACATGGGGATCGGTGGGAAGAACGTGGGGGTTCCAGGCGCGCTGTCTACTTTCGGGTTGATGCCCACGCGCTTGTCCTTCCTGCAACCTACGCAATTCATGCGTTCGGGTCTGTCGCTCGCCCGCCAGTGGGGGCGACTTGTGACCGTCGGTTTTGTCTTCTTTCCCATGCTGGGATGGGCTCAGGTCGATACGCTTCGGAGCGAGCGAGTTGACAGCGCGGGCTACACAGTAGGCGAGATCCATTTGAAAGGAAACAAGCGCACCAAGCCCTGGATATTGACCCGCGAGTTGACTTTCGAGCCAGGGGATCGGCTGACCTATTTCGATTCCACAACGTTTTTCACGAGCGAATCGAACAAGATTTTTAACCTGGGGCTCTTCAACCAAACAAAGGTTTACTCGACCCCGACTGTCGATTCCACGGTCCGGGACGTACAAGTCGAGGTGGACGAGCAGTGGTACGTTTTTCCGATTCCGATCCTCGATCTGGCCGACCGAAATTTCAACGAGTGGTGGCAACGTGGCCATCGGCTCGACCGCTTGAACTGGGGGATGCGGGTACGCCACGCGAATTTCCGGGGCCGGGCCGAGGAACTGAAGCTGACTTTCCAACAGGGCTTCACCCAGAAGTACCAGATCGCCTACAAGATTCCCTACCTCAACCGCCAACAGCAAACGGGCCTAGGCGTCGAGGTGTCGTACGCCGACAACAAATCGGTGGCCTATAATACCATCGACAACTACCTGGAATTCGAGGAGGGCGAGCGGGTGCTGCGCCGGCGCTTCTGGGCCAGCATGAGCCTGTTTCGACGGCCGAAGTTCTACACTTCTCAGGGCCTGGAGTTGGGCTTCTACAACAGCTCGATTGCCGATACAATTGCCCAGTTGAACCCCGATTATTTCTTGGACGGGCAAACCAACCAACGCTACCTGCGCCTCACGTACGGCCTGAGCGTCGATCGCCGGGACATTCGCTACTACGCCCTGAGGGGCAGCGTCTTCAACCTGACACTCGACAAGCGGGGGCTTGGGGTGTTTGGCGACGTGGACCAGACATTGCTGTACTTGGGCTACGCACGTCACTTCGAACTGACGCCCCGGATTTTCTTGGCCAGCGGGGTGGACGCGAAGCTCAACGTGTTTCCTTCGGAACAACCGTATTTCCAGATTGGCGCACTGGGTTATGGGGAGGATTTTGTGCGGGGGTACGAGCTATCGGTAATCGATGGGGAGCATTTCTTCCTGCATCGCACCAGCCTTCGGTGGCGCATGTTTCGCACGGTCCATGAGAATCCGCTCGTGCCCATCGAGCAGTTCAAGACGATCCCCATCGCGATGTACGTTAAAATTTACGGGGACTGGGGCACGGCCTTCGACGGGACGAATCGCCCGGGCAATGCGCCCCTGGCCGACCGAGTTCTCTACGGGGTGGGGGCAGGGTTCGACATCGTGACCTACTACAACCTGGTTTTCCGCATCGAATACTCGATTACCGACCAAGGAAATTCGGGTCTCTTCCTGCACACAAAGACCGACATCTAGCGGCAGATCGCCGGACTAGTTGCTGCTGTAGTCGATGGTCTCGACAATCCTTCCGCGCTTGTCGAAGGTGGTCCAGGTGCCGCACTTCTCGCCCTGGCAATACGGCCCTTGCTCAACTTTTCGGCCTTTCTCGTCGTAGTACGTCCAGGTGCCGTGCTCCGCGCCCGACCGATAACCCCCTTCCTCTAGCTTCTGGCCATCCGCGTAGTAGAAGACCCAGTGGCCTTCTTGTTTGCCACCTTCGTAGCGGCCTTCGCTGGCCAGGGTGCCGTCGGCGTAATAGCCTTGCCAAGGTCCTTGTTCCAGACCCTTGACGTAGTCGCCTTTGTATTCGACCACGCCGCCTTTAAAGTGACTGGTCCAGGTGCCGGAGGGTTGACCGTCGACATACGCTCCCTGACGCATCAGCGAGCCGTCGGGGTGGTAGTAACGCCACGTCCCCGCGTAAAGACCCTTCTCGTACTGCCCTTTGCGGCGCAGGGCCCCGGAGGGGTAGTAGCTCCACGCGCTGTCTTCTAGCAGGCCATTTCGATACTGTTCCTTTTCTAGGATGTTTCCCTTCGGGTCGTAGTAGCGGGCCAGTCCGTGGGGCTTGCCTTTTACGAAGTGTTCCACGGCGCTGATCGTCCCGTCGGGGTAGTAATAGCGCACCTCGCCCTCGTAGGCCCCGTTCACCGCAACCCCCTCGGACATCAAGGCACCCGAAGCGAAGTGGGTCCGCAAGGTGTCCTGCGCCCGAAGCAAGGCAGGGGCCAGTAGCAACAGGAGTAGTAGCAGTCGCGCCCTATTCATACTCGTAGATTACGTCGGCCAGGTCGTCGTCAAAATTCTTGACCTCTTTGATTCGCCCGTCGGGTTGATAGAATTGCCAGGAGCCAGAAAGCTCGTCGGCCTTGTAACTGCCTTTGGCTTCGGTCTTTCCGTTCAGTGCGTTGTAGTAGACCCACGGCCCCTCTCGCAAGCCCATGACCATGTTGCCTTGGCCGGCCATCTTGCCATTCTCGTGGTAATAGGTCCATTTGCCATCTGGTAGACCATTCTTGTAGGGTCCTTCGGCCGACTTTTGCCCGTTGTCGAAATAGCTGATCCGCGTACCGTTCCCATTTTTCAGCGTGCCGTGCGGCAGCACTTTGCCCGTCGAGTCGTGGAGCGGGCCGAGCTCCATCAAGCGGCCTTCCTTCCAGGTTTCCAGTTGCTGGAGTTGGCCGTTCTCGTGATAGCTGGTCCAGACCGAGTCTTCTTGGCCGTACACGTATTTGCCCAGTGCCGAAATCTCGCCATTGGGGTAATACTCGATCCAATAGTCGTGTTCGAGACCGTGGACGAAGGCTCCTTCCGATTCCTTCTGTCCGTTGTCGAAATAGATTTCCCAGTCGCCCTCCTCGTAGCCATCCAGGAAATACCCCTGCATAAAGACAGCTCCGCTGTCGTGGTAGCTCACCCACAGGCCCTGGCGCATGCCGTTCTCGTACACACCGACCGCGCGGTAAAATCCGCTGGCGTAGTATTCGCGCCACAAGCCAGTTTGTTGGCCAAAGTCGTATTCGCCTTCCGCCGCCAGCGAGCCGTCGTCGTAGTATTCGTACCAGTACGCAAAGGGCAGTCCGTCCAGGTAGTACCCCTCACTGAGCATCTGCCCGTTCTCGTAGTATTCGACCCACAGGCTGTCTTCGTAGCCGTTGTAGTACCAGCCTTCCAAGCTCGTTTTCCCGTCGGGGAAGAGTTCCTTGGTCGGGCCGTGTTCCAGGCCCTCGTCGTACATCGTCTGGGCGATCAAGTTGCCCTTGCGGTCGTACTCGCGCATGAGGCCATGTTCTAGGCCGTTGGCGTACGACACCCGGGCTTTTACCGCAGAAGAACGTTCGTGGTACGAAACGCCTTCGCCTTCGGCCCAGCCGTCTTTGTATGGCACGGTGGCGGCCAGTCCCGCGTGCTCGTCGAAGTAATAGTTGCGCGTGCCGCTGCCTTTCTTGAACGAGCCTTTGTCCAAGGTCTTTCCTGTACGGCTGTAGTAGTCGCCCAGGTCGACCAATTGATCGCGGTCGTAGGTCACCTTCTGGCGAAGTTGCCCGTTGTCGTAATTGTAGACCCAGGTCGAATCCTGGAAGCCGAAGACGTACTTGCCCTTCTCTTGAACCTCGCCATTCTCGTAGTAAAGTGTCCAGAGTCCACTTTCTTCACCGCCCCGGTACGCGCCTTGACTCTCGACCTTCCCATTCGGGTAGTAGGAGAGATAGGGCCCATTGAGAACTCCGTAGACATAGATCGCCTCAATCTGCACTTGGCCACTGGGGTAGTAAGCCACCGAGGGGCCCGATAACGTATCGGCCACGTAGGTGGAGGTGCTGCTCAGGGTGCCGTCCTCGTTGTATTCTTTCCACACGCCGTCGCGTAGGCCGTCGCTGTATTCGCCCACAATCGAGCGTTGGCCGCCGAAGTAATATTCGATCAAAGGCCCGTGCTCGTAGCCTTCGTCATACAGACTGTAGAGGGCTGTGTCCCCGCTGGTGTAATACTCGATCCAGCGTCCGTGGGGCTCGCCCAGTTTGTACTCCGCGTACTGTTTGATGACCCCGTTGCGGTAGTAAATCCGTTGGGGCCCTTGGTACTCGCCGTCCTTAAAGAACAGCTCCTTATGCAGCGAGCCATCGACAAAGTAATAACTCCACCGCCCAACCGGTATGGAATCCTTGATGAACCCTTCCAGGTGGACGGGTCCGGGCGTACCCGTTGAATCGGGGGGGTAGTTTTCCTTGTAGGGGGTTTGGGCCCAGAGGCCGGAACTAAGAACGCAAAGCGCGAGAAAAGAAAAGAGCAGCCGCATCACAGGCGAAACTTACTGCACCCGGACGGGAAAACCCATGAGGCGTTCGCGGGGCACGGGTTTGCCGTCTTCGATGGCGGGTTCGAACCTGACCTTGCTTTCCAGGTATTCTTTGATGGCGGGGCCACAGGCGGGCTTGGTGTCCTTCAGGATGAGCACATCGGTCACCGAGCCGTCGGCTTGGATGATGAACTTCACGTTCACTTGGCCTTCAACGCGGGCTTGGCGAGCTTCTGCGCTGAACGGCGCTTTTTCATAGACATCCATGAAGAGCTCTTGGTCGCCGCCTGGATACTCGGCTTCTCGGTTCACGACCACGGTGTGGTTTTCTTTCGACCCGTAACCAGCAGGTCGGTCACTTTGGGCGAAGGCAGTTGTGGTACTGAGTACGAGCAGCCCAAACAACAGCAACGAGTAAGAAAGGAGTGTGTTCTTCATCACCGGTAAGTTAATGAAGAGAAAGGGGCAAAGCCTGTGCCAAGCTCTGCCGATCGATGGTAAATTGAGACCTATTTGGCCACGGCCACCTGACCACGATGCGTGGCCGAGAAGGCCGACCAGTCGGTCGAGCGGTAATGGTCGCCCTCGATGTAATCGAGAATCGTCTCCATTGTCGCGGCTTCTTGATAGCCGGGAACGGGCTGAATCAATTGCATTTTCTCGTCGAGGAATACCACGGTGGGGAAGCTCATTTGGCCTTGCAACAGGGCCACGGCCAACTCATTGTAGCCGCGGCTGCCCTCGGTTTCGACGTATTTGAACTCGTTGGGCCCAATTTTGATTGGCTCGCGTTGCTCGGCATCAAGCTTCACGGCGTAGAACTCTTCGTTCAACTGGCGGCGAATGACCGGGTGCGAGAAGGTTTTTTTGTCCATCACCTTGCACCAGCCGCACCAAGAAGTGTACACATCGACCATCATCTTGCGGGGCGCGGTTTGCTGCAGCTTGACGGCTTCCTCAAACGTCAACCAATTGACCGATTCTTCGCCCTTTTGGGCACCAGTCAAGGCCAACGTGCTCAAGGCACCAATGGCCAGAACTCGGAGGGAGCGATATGTTGGGCGTGCGTTGCGCATGAACCGAAGGTCGGTTCTTGGTTATACGCACTTGTACCTATGGGGTTGCGATCGAACCGCAAATAAATGGGAGTGCCCTAAAAATTGTACCCCAGCAACAGGTTGATACTCGGGAGGTTGAGGTACTGCTCGTAGCGGTCGTTCAACTCGTTGTCGATGTCTTGGTAATAGGGCTCGTAGAATGGGGTGAGGCGGTCGTCGGCAGCTTCGAACTTCTGTTCGCCCCACAAAAACCGCGTAAAGCCCAGTTCGGTGCGCAGCGACCATTGCCCGCCCAATTGGAATTCAGTACCTACCACAATCCCTGTGTTGAGCAGTGTTCCGGTGGCCAAGATGTCGTAGTCTGCATCTTCCAGCCCGGCGGCCGATTGAAACGCTGGATCGAAAAACACCCCCGGATTCGGGAAACTGGTGTAGGCATTAATGAAAGGTTCATCGACAGAAATCCGCGCGTTTCGGTTGTGAACCACGTGAAGCCGCCAACCGACGTAGAATTCCCGTTTTGCAATCGGGAAATGATAGTTGAGCCCCATTTGCGCGACCAGGCCACCGTCAAGGGCCTCCGCAGCCGCTTTCGTGTCGACCGCTGTTCTGCCGATCATCTGGGCAGCCAACTTGTTGTGCGGCCAGGCGATGTAGCCGACTTGGGCTTGGAACGAAACGCGGGTCAAAAGCTCGTGCTCCGAGATTTTGCGCGGGTTCATCATATCCAGTGGGTGGGGCGAGTCTCGAAATGATGCCTTCGGATTTTTATGTGCCCTATGGCGGTACCCTACGGTCCAGAACAACGGGGTTTCTGCCCCGACAAATACTTGGTGTGGGCTGGTGCTCCCGCCCTTCTCCCAGGTGATTTCATCCTTGAAGTGCGATTGCGCGCGCAACAAATGGCCGAGCGGGAGGAGCAGGAGCAGGAGCAGAAAACGTTTCAAATCTCTTGTAGGTCTTCGATCAATCCAATTT
>CAYGKP010000145.1:0-6659 GCA_964350605.1 uncultured Cytophagales bacterium | reverse complement strand
TCGTATTCGCCGTGGAGTGTCGAGAGGCGGCCAATTGGGTGTGCGGGGTCTGCGTTTTTCGCGAGGTGGGGGGCGGTCGCCATGCGCGCGGAAGTGGAGGGGGGCGTGGTGGGGTTGGTCCCCGAGCGGTCCTTGATCTCTTCAACGAAGGTGTTCCACTCGCCGCAGGAGGTGCATTTGCCCATCCACTTGGCGGATTCGAAGCCGCAGCTTTGGCAGAAGAAGGCGGATTTAACTTTGGCCATGCGGACAAGTTAGCCGATGTAGCTCTGGCGTTTGCGTCTGCCGGGTGCGTGGTTGTATTTGCCGCCCCTGCGCCCAGCTGTGCCTTCAATGCCGACATAGATTTGGTTTCTGGCCCACAGTTGCGCCATTTGGTCGAAACGCTCTGGATCCACTTGCGCTGTCATTACGTAGGTTTTAATCCCTTCGTCCGTTAGGTAGGTCACCTCCAAATACTCGCCCCCACCAAAGGGTCCTTTGCCAAAAACACGTTCAATTTTGGAGACTTGTTCGTAGCTATACACCTGTCGCTTGTTATGGCCAGCCAACACGAATCCCTTCTGGTAGAAGAGCGTTCGGGAAAAACTCAGGCGTGGTATGCTGTTGATCAGGCCCACGATCAGCAGGTAGGGGAGCAATAACCACCAGCTACCCAGAATGAAGAACCCGGCGAAAAACACAAAGAAAATCAGTGAGTAGAGGCCCGTGGCGAACGCCACCATTTTCCATCCCACATCAATGCGGCGTTGAAGGGCCCCGAGTTGATCTTCTCTGGCTTTGGGCGGTGCCAAATCGATCCCCAACCCCAAGGGGCCCTGACCCAACAAGAGCGAGGTATGCAGGTAAAGGGCTGGGCTCTGATCCAGCAGCGCCTGTGGCTGTTCAAAGAAATGCTCGATGGTAACAGCAAAGAGTTCTTCGAGGTTGGGCACTGTGCGCCCTGACAGGAGCCAGAGAAGACTTTCCTTCTCGCTCAATAGCAAATGGCGCGCGACCATGTACCACTTGGGGAAGTAGCCCGAGAAGTGCGGATCACTGGATTTTTGCATCATGTCGGCCACGTTGAGCGCGTGGGCGAACTCGTGCAGGCCGACATGCTTGCCATCGTTGGGGTCGTCTGAACCAAACTCGAAGGCTTGCCACGAGAGGGCAATGGCACCCGCCGTATGAAGTTCGCCATGGCGGGCCGAGCGGGCACCCTTGGGACGGAAAGCGCCCGGGTAAATGATGATGACCTCGAAGTGCTCCAATAAATAGACCCGCAGCCCGAAGGTTAACTCGATGGCCACGGCGGCGATGCGGATTTTGTGTTCGTCGGTCAGGTCGAAGTCCTCGCGGGTCCGCCAGTCTTTGGCCGCAACAAACTCCGCCACCCGCGAACGAAAACGGCTTTGTTCTCCGGTCGAAAGCGTGAGATAGTAGGGGCTGTATTGAGAAAGAATCTCGTGCATCAACCCGGCTTCACAGGGTCCAAATTCAGGAGGCGCGCCGTGTGGCTGAAATACTCCGGGGTTTGTTGGGCGAACTCCAAAGGCCGCTCGAAGAAATGCTCAACGGTGACCGCGAACAGCTCCTCCACGTTCGGCACCGTCCGCGAGGCAATCATCCAAGCCATCGACTGCGGATCAGTTTTCAATTGACGTTTGGCCGCCGCCAGCCAGGTATCCCAATACCCCTCAAAGTGCCGATCCACCTCCTTGTCCATCTGGTCCGAGAGGTTCAGCGCATGCGCAAACTCGTGGAGCGCGACGTTCTTCCCGTCGTCCTCGACCCCCATGCCGAAGGCAAAGGCTTGCCAGGAAAGGACCACGGCCCCACCGGGGTGCACCTCGCCGTGGCGCGCGCCTTCTCGCTCGGGGGGCGTAAAGGCTTTGGGGTAGACCACAATGGTCTTGAAATGGGGCAGCAGAAATTCGTGCAGCCCGAAGGTGAGCTGCACTGCTGCCGAGGCGATTTTTGACTTCTCGACCAGGCCCAACTCGACCTGTCGGCCCAGCCATTCCTTTTCCTCGACAAACGCCATCATCCGGCCAGCGAAACGCTGTTGCCCGCTTTCGGACAGTTTGCGGTAAAACGTAGAGTAGGACTCCAGGAACTTGTCGACGTTGCTCATCGCGGGAAGGGTTCAGGCCACAACTTACTCCCCGTCGCCGATTCTACCTAGCGGTCACTCGCGTTCCTTCAACGTCCAATAACACACCACGCGGCACGCCTGTCGATGCCCGCAAATGCCGTCTGGTCCCCAGCCGTGGGTTCGGTCCAAAGCACCGGCGGTCTCGCCGTGCTCGCCAATCATCCAGCCACCCGAGTACACACAATGCGGCTCGCCCACCAGATAGTGCGTTTCAAAATCGACCTCGGCAAACTCGGTCAACTCAGCGGAACGAAGCTGGGCTTCCCATGCCTCGGCGGTTTGAATGGTATCGCCGCTATCGCAGTCCTTGGAGCCCATTTGTTGTGCGAAGGCGGAAAGCGGTAAGAGAAGCAACAGAAAGGCAAAAAGTCGCATGAACAGAGGAGAGCAAATCACTTGCCAAACCCGTGAAAACCAACAGAGGTCAAAACTTGGCCCGACCCTTGCAAGACCCTACCCATCAAGCCAAACCTGGCAGGCCCCGGTGACACCTTCGCGCGGACGTGAAGCGACCACCGGGGCTTTGCTTTTCGTATGCAAGTCGCACAGGGGGGCTAGATCCAGCGTTTTCGCTTGAAAATCAGCAGCGTTAGAATCACCGAGCCAGCCATCAAGCCCAAGGCCCAGAAATACCCCCAGGATTTGTTCAGTTCCGGCATAAATTGGAAGTTCATCCCATAGATTCCCGCGATCAGGGTGGGCGGCATGATCACCAAGGTGATGACCGTGAACAGCTTAATGGTCTTGTTCTGCTGAACGGATATCAAACCCAGGAACGTGTTCTGTAAAAACTCCAGGCGGCTGAAGCCGAATTCGGTGTGCTCGGTCAAAGAGGCAATGTCGGCGAGCATCAGTTGAATCCGCTCGACTTCTGTTTTGGGTAGGCCGTTGCTTTTCAGCAACGAGGAGAGGATGCGCTGTTTCTCGGTCACGCTTTCGTGCACCTGCAGGGTTTTCTCCTGTAATAGGTTGATGCGCAGCAGCAGGTCTTCTTTCAAATCGTTGCTAAGCACCAGCATGTGATTGATCTCCGAGATCTGGGCGGTGGTTGCCTCTATGAAGTCGGCCTCGAAATCGACCTTAACCTCAAGGATCATGAGCAAAGCACCCCAGGCTTCGTTCACGCCGATGGCCGACATGCGCCGCTCGGCTTCCTGAAAACTCTTGAGCGGCACAGGCCGCTGGGTGATCAGGGTATTGCCGTTGCGCAGGATGAAAGTGATCGGCTCGGATCGGTAGCGGTCCTCGACCGTTCGCAGAAAGCCCGAATTGATGATGATCTCGAATTCGTCCTCCAAAAACCGCGAGGAGCTTTCGATCTCCATGGCCTCCGCCCGGGTATAAAGCTCGGTCTGGAATTTCGCCTCAACCAACTCGCGCTCCTCAGGAGTTGAGGCCTCCAAGTCGACCCAAAACACATCGCGCGAGTCCGCTTCTTGCAAGGCCGCCATGCCTTCCTCCAAGCAGATTTGGTGTTTGTTGGTGTGGTAAAAACGAATCATCGAGGAGAGAAAGGTAGCAAAGCCTCTCGGTTTGCTAACTTCCGGGCTCCAACCAGCAGCAAAAAGAATCATGTCCTTTCGCATCGAAAAAGACACCATGGGCGAGGTGAAAGTCCCCGCCGAGAAGTATTGGGGGGCGCAGACCGAGCGCAGCCGAAGCAATTTCAAGATTGGGGGCGAGCACCAGAAGATGCCCATCGAGGTGGTCCAAGGGTTTGCGGTCCTCAAGAAGGCGGCGGCGTTGACCAACCAAGAATTGGGCGTACTGGAGGAGAAGAAGGCCAAGCTGATCGGGCAGGTGTGCGACGAGATTCTGGAAGGAAAGCTGGACGATCAGTTTCCGTTGGTGATTTGGCAGACGGGTTCGGGGACCCAGTCGAACATGAATTCGAACGAGGTCATCGCCAACCGGGCCCATGTGCTTGATGGTGGAACGTTGGGCGAGGGCAAGACCTTGATTCACCCCAATGATGATGTGAACAAGAGCCAAAGCTCGAACGACACGTTCCCGACGGCCATGCACATCGCGGCCTATAAGATGGTGGTCGAGACCACGATCCCGGGGGTGGAGCAATTGCGCGACACGCTGAAAGCCAAGAGCGAGGCGATGAAGGCAGTGGTCAAGATTGGCCGCACCCACTTCATGGATGCCACGCCGCTCACCTTGGGCCAGGAGTTTTCGGGCTATGTCTCGCAGTTGGATCATGGCCTCAAGGCACTGAAGAACACCTTGACTCACTTGGAGGAGTTGGCCCTCGGCGGCACCGCCGTCGGCACAGGGATCAACACGCCGAAAGGCTATGCCGAGCTGGTCGCTAAGAAAATTGCTGAGTTGTCGGGCCTCCCGTTCCGTACGGGCGAAAACAAGTTTGAAGGATTGGCGGCCCACGATGCGATTGTTGAAACCCATGGTGCGCTCAAGCAACTGGCCGTCTCGCTGATGAAAATCGCGAACGACATCCGCATGCTCTCCTCGGGTCCCCGCTCGGGCATCGGCGAGATCCTCATTCCGGCCAACGAACCCGGTTCGTCCATCATGCCCGGCAAGGTGAACCCCCCCCAATGCGAGGCCCTCACGATGGTATGCCCCCAAGTGATGGGCAACGACGTGGCCGTTTCGGTTGGCGGCATGAGCGGCCAGTTCGAGCTGAACGTCTTCAAGCCGATGATGATCACCAACCTGCTCATCTCGGCCCGCTTGATCGGCGATGCCTGTGTGTCGTTCGAGGAGCATTGCGCTTCGGGCATCGAGCCCAACCTGCCTCGCATCGAGGAGTTGCTCAACAAGTCATTGATGCTTGTCACGGCTCTGAACACCAAGATCGGCTACGAGAAAGCGGCCAAGATTGCCAAGACGGCCTACGAAAACGGCACGACTCTCAAGGAGGAAGCCGTCAACCTGGGCTACTTGACGGCTGCGGAATTCGACGAGTGGGTCGTGCCCGGCAAAATGATCGGTAGCTTGGACGGCTAACCCCCTTTAGATGCGACACATTTTTTTCTGTTTGACTGCGCTGGTCCTTGTGGGCTGCGGCGAATCCCCTCAGCATGATTTGACAGCCGACACGACGGCTGCCAGCGGACGCTTCTACACCGAGCCTGCGCGGGATTGTGCGAACTGTGCCGAAGCGGAGCTCATCGAGCTAACCGATGCGCAGTACCCCGACAACCCGAACATCCGCCATCGTCATCCGGACCGCGGGCACTATGCCTTCCAGGAGGTCCGATTGGAGCCGGGAACTGGGGTAGGTGAGTACAAAATCATCTTGACTCCTGAAAAGGAAGGCACCCCGCTGGTCACGGTGACTCTGGAAATCGAACACCTGTTTCCGTACGCCCCCCGCTGGGTGCGCGAGAACAAGACCTTGACAAAATATGCCTTGATCCAGTCGGAGTGGAACCGGGTCCAGATTGCTTTTGACCAAGACCAGTTCCAGCAAGGAGATACTGCGTTATTCACTCGCTTGGACATCGCTAACAACTGCTTGTCGGCTGGCTTATGGGAAGTGATCCTCTTCGAACAGAAAGATGGCGCGGACAAAGTCGCCTACCACGGCTGGTTTGATTTTCCGCGAGCCCTCTACATTGATCTCTTCGAGTTTCGCAATGAAGGGGTCGACTTCTTTCTTCACGATAACTACCTAAGCGGTTGGGTCGAGCCCTTTGCCTTGGACATTGACCTTTCGGACTTTGGCAGCCTTCGTGGATCAACGCCCCTTGCGATCACCGATCGGAGCGACAAGATGTACCCCAAAGTCGGGGAGTACGAAACCAAGTTTCCCAACATCCTTTGGCCAGAGGAAGTCACCTCGATGCGCGATTTTCAAACCGACAAGACTACGTTCGCAACCTTTATTCCGCCTGGCATCTACTCCAAGGCAGACCCACGAAAAACCGAGTTAGGTCGCTTGAATGGAACGGTAACGGCCACCGTTGGCGAGCGCACTCGCCTGGGCCAGTCGAACGGAAAGAACGAGTGGCAACTGACTTTCACCGATCCGAATGGCCGGATCACCCGCCTGATCTATGGGGGGCTGAGCGACCAAGACGTATTGGAATCGGCAGAATCCCTGCCTTTTGGGCCCGAATTTCGTCGTCCCATGGGGATCAGCGTTGCGCCCTTTTATCAGAGCTATGCGTACGCAGCGCAGCATCCCGCGAAGCGCAACAACTATTACTGTGTGATGCTGGACGAGGAAAATCACATGCTCGACAACCACAAAGTCGGCGTGGATGGTACGGTGCTCTACCAAAAAGACGGGCTGGTTCATCTTTGGCTTTTGGGCTTCGAGCGTCATGCCCCGGTGGGTCATTATACCTGGCCCGTTCGCTAAATCAGAAGGAATCGGTAGTTTGGAACGATGAAGCACGGGATTCTTTGGCTTGGGGCGGCAGTGCTGCTGGCAGGCGGTTGCAGAAATAGTGATTCGTTCTTCGAAGAAGAGGGCCGCGGCCCCTGGACGGTCTCCATCCTCGAGTTGTCCGATCAGGACTACCCCGACAACCCCTATCTCCCCCAC
>CAYGKP010000144.1:0-6690 GCA_964350605.1 uncultured Cytophagales bacterium | reverse complement strand
CGACGCGCCCGTTCGACGGCGACGCAACCCTCAAACTGCTGACCTGGACCGACGACGGGGGCAAAATGGCCTTCTGGCATTCCTCGGCTCACCTGTTGGCCGAAGCCTTGGAGGCGCTCTATCCGGGCGTTCAGCTAGGCATCGGCCCGCCGATCGAGAACGGCTTTTACTACGACGTGGACTTTGGCGACCGCCATTTCTCGGAGACCGAGTTCCCGCACATCGAGGCCAAGATGAAGGAATTGGCCGCCCAGAAGAACGCCTACGTCCGCGAAGACAAGAGCAAGGTGGAAGCCCAGATGTACTTCGAGAAGAAGGGCGATCCCTACAAACTCGAACTAATCGAAGGGCTCCAGGACGGAACGATCACCTTTTATCACCAAGGCGGGTTCACCGACCTGTGCCGCGGGCCGCACATTCCCGATACCGGGCCGATCAAAGCCATCAAGCTGCTCAGCACCGCGGGAGCCTACTGGCGCGGCGACGAAAAGCGCCAGCAACTCACGCGCATTTATGGGATCACCTTCCCGAAGAAAGCCGAGCTGGACGAGTACCTCGAAAAACTCGAGATGGCCAAACAGCGCGACCACCGCAAGCTGGGCAAGGAACTCGAACTGTTCACCTTCTCCGAGAAGGTGGGCCTCGGCCTGCCGCTTTGGTTGCCGAAGGGGGCCGTCCTGCGCGAACGCCTCGAAAACTTCTTGAAGCGGGCGCAACAGAAAGCTGGTTATCAG
Source organism: uncultured Cytophagales bacterium (assembly GCA_964350605.1). Classification (GTDB taxonomy): domain Bacteria; phylum Bacteroidota; class Bacteroidia; order Cytophagales; family JAAEPT01; genus CAYGKP01. Next base: position 5,956 of record CAYGKP010000144.1, on the reverse strand, counting down.
CCGGTTGTTACCCCTCACATCGGTGGGAAGGCACTTTACGAGACCTCGGGCCACTACGCGAAGTATGGCAAGGATTCATTCCAGCCGATCCGTACGCCGGACGAGCACGAGTACCTGCTCAAGCCGATGAATTGCCCGCATCACTGCGAGATTTATGCCTCGAAGCCGCACTCTTATAAGGAGCTGCCGATTCGCTACGCCGAGTTCGGAACAGTGTATCGCTTTGAACAGCACGGCGAGCTGCATGGTCTGACCCGCGTACGGGGCTTTACCCAGGACGATGCGCACATCTTCTGTCGCCCCGACCAGGTGAAAGAGGAGTTCAAACGCGTGATCGACCTGGTTTTGTTCGTGTTCGAGAAGCTGGGTTTCGACGACTTTACCGCGCAAATTTCGCTTCGCGATCCCGAGAACAAAGAGAAGTACATCGGTACCGACGAAAACTGGGAACGCGCCGAGCAGGAGATTCAAGAAGCAGCCAAGGAGCAGGGCCTTAGCACCGTGACCGAGCTGGGCGAGGCGGCCTTCTATGGCCCCAAGCTGGACTTCATGGTGCGCGACGCCTTGGGCCGAAAATGGCAATTGGGCACCGTACAGGTGGATTACAACCTGCCCGAGCGGTTCGAATTGGAATACAACGGCGCCGACAACCAGGCCCATCGCCCGGTGATGATCCACCGCGCGCCGTTTGGTTCGCTGGAGCGCTTTGTGGCGATCCTCATCGAGCACACGGGGGGCAATTTCCCGCTGTGGCTGTCGCCCGAGCAATTCTCGATTCTGCCGATTTCCGAGAAATACGCGGCTTATGCTGACCAGATCAAGGCGCAGTTGGAACTCGAGGACCTGCAAGGCACCATCGACCACCGCGACGAGAAGATCGGCCGCAAAATCCGCGACGCAGAGGTCCGCAAGGTGCCCTACATGCTGATTGTTGGGGAGAAGGAGTTGGCCAACGGCGAGGTTTCGATCCGCCGCCACGGCGAAGGTGACCAAGGCTCAATGACCCTCCAGCAATTCTCCGAACGGGTCAAGAAGGAGATAGCGGTGTAGCCATCTGAAGGAAAAATTCGATTCGTTGGCGCGATCCTTCGCGTTCCGCCCACGAATTGCGATATTTGCGGTTCACTAAACGAAAACGTACTCATCAGACGAGGAGGAAGACGAGGGGGCGGGGCACCCCGCCGCATACGCGAGGAGCCCTACCGTGTAAACGAACGCATCCAGGTGGCAGAAGTCCGCGTGGTCGGCGAAGGCATCGAACAAGGTGTCTATCGCACCGATCAAGCGATTCGCATGGCCGAAGGCCTGGGTCTGGATTTGGTTGAAATTTCACCCAACGCCGACCCGCCGGTGTGTAAGATCGTTGACTACTCGAAATTTAAGTACGAGCAAAAGAAGAAGGAGAAGGAGCTGCGTTCCAAAGCCCAGAAGACCACGGTTCTCAAAGAGATCCGCTTCGGGCCGAACACCGACGATCACGATTTCGATTTCAAGCGCAAGCACGCGGAAAACTTCCTGAAGGAAGGCGCGAAGGTGAAAGCCTACGTACAGTTCCGTGGCCGCGCGATCGTCTATAAGGAGCGGGGGGAACTCCTCTTGCTTCGGTTCGCAGAATCGCTCTCTGAGCTCAGTAAAGTAGAACAAATGCCCCGCCTCGAAGGCAAGCGCATGTTCCTCTCGCTGGCTCCGAAAGCCACGCTTCCACAGAAAAAGAAACCGTCGGAGCCGAAAGCCGAGGGGGAAAAGCCCAAAGCCAAAGCACCAAAAACCGACGATCAACCCGAAGACAATGCCGAAGGTTAAAACCAATTCGGGCGCAAAAAAGCGCTTTAAAGTGACCGGTTCGGGAAAAATCCGCCGCAACCGCGCTTACAAAAACCACATCCTCACCAAGAAGGAAACCCAGCAGAAGCGTCGCTTGGGCAAAACGGCTTACGTCACGAAAGCCGATACGCCCAACATCAAGCTCCTGCTCAACATCTAGCTTGAAGAGGTAGGCGGTTCGCCCCGGCGAGCCACCTGGTTTCTACGTTCCACCCGGCTTGGGGTCCTAAGCACTGACTCAAACGAGCACAGACGCCCCCGGCCAAAAACGATCACACTATGCCCCGTTCCGTACCCGCCGTCGCCGCTCGCGCGCGACGCAAGAAAGTCCTCAAGGAAGCCAAAGGTTACTTTGGCCGCCGCAAGAACGTCCACACCGTTGCGAAGAACGCCGTCGAAAAGGCAGGCGTTTATGCCTACCGCGACCGCCGTCAAAAGAAACGCGAATTCCGCGCCCTGTGGATCCAGCGGATCAACGCAGGTGTCCGCCAGTACGACATGAGCTATTCGGAGTTCATGGGCAAACTGGCCAAGAGCGGCATCGAGGTGAACCGCAAGGTCCTCGCCGATTTGGCGGGTAACAACCCCGAGGCGTTCAAAGCCATTGTCGACCAAGTCGCCAAAGTGAAGTAGTAAACTTCCTTCTTCTTCTCAAGCGCCGCTTCCCCCAAAGGAGCGGCGCTTGTTTTTTTGGGCCGCGAACTTTTTCCACGTACTGCGGGCGTCACGGAAACGTTTCTATCTTAATGTCAAGTTTATCTTGGATATGCGCAAAAAGACAACCGAATCGAAACTCACCAAGGCGCTGCTGACTTCGCTGGCCTTGCTGATTGCCTACCTCTGCAAAGACCTGGTGCTCTTCTTCTTGAAGAAGGTGGGCTACCAGAAGCTCGACGCGAACCCCTACCTGGCCACCTTGTTGGGCATGGGCATGGTGGTGCTGGTGTTCTACCCGGTCTACGAGTGGTTAAAACACCTGGCCAAGGAGTGGCTCGGGGGCTATTTCAGCCGCAGCAAGAAGTGGACGGCCGCCCCGCTGGTGGGCGTGATCCTGGCCTTCTTGCTGATCTTCGCGATCCTGTTCTGGATCTACGCCTACCTCTGGCATGGGGTGAATGCGCTCAGTGTGTTTCAGTAAGCCCTAGCGCCAAAGCAACGACCCATCCCCATAACTGAGGAAGCGATAGTCATTCGCCAATGCGTGGGCGTACAAGTCTGCCCAGTCGTCGCCGACCAAGGCAGCCACCAGCAGAAGTAGGGTACTGCCCGGCTGGTGGAAATTGGTCACGATGCCGTCGGCGAGGCCAAACTGATACCCCGGCCCAATCAACAACGCCGTGGTCGCCGTCAAGGAATCGCCTTTTAGGAGATCAAGCAGCGTTTCCAGGGCCTCCTCAACGGGGATGTCGCGCAATTCTTCTCGGTAGGCTTCCCATTGGCCCAGGTGGGTGATCGGCTCCGACCAAGCCGCTTTTCGCCCCAGCCACACCACACTTTCCAACGCGCGCAACGAGGTTGTCCCCACAGGTACCAGCGGACCTTCCCGGTCGGCGAGCAGGGCTTCGATGCCTTTGCGGCTGATCGTAAACCGCTCGGCGTGCATGGGGTGATCGGCGATTTTGTCGCCTTTCACGGGCTGGAATGTGCCCGCCCCGACGTGAAGGGTCAGTTTCTGGAGGTCCACCCGCTTACTCTTCAATTGCCTCAGCAGCTCGGGGGTCAGGTGCAGGCCCGCCGTTGGCGCAGCGACTGAACCCGGCGTGGCGGCATAGACGGTTTGGTAGCGGCCTTTGTCCTCGGGCGCATCTTCGCGGCCCAGGTAGGGGGGCAGAGGCACGTGGCCCAAGGTGTCAAGCACTTCGGCGAGGGTCAGGTCGGCGGGGAGCCAGCGCATCGTGACCTCAAAGCCTGTTTCCAGTCGCTCGCCTTTCTCGAACCATAGGTCGATGCCCCTGACGTTCAGCGCCAGGGACTCGCCGTCTTTCCACTTTTTGGCCCGGCCGACCATCGCCGCCCAGGTGGCGTCGCCCGTCGTGCCGAGCGCCACCGCCGGGTCGACGCTGGGGCGCAAGGGGTCCATCAGCAAAATCTCGATGGGTAGCCCCTCGCCGTAGGGGATCAATAGGCGGGCGGGAATGACCTTCGTTTCGTTCAGCCAGAGTTGGGTGCCTTCGGGCAGTTGTGCGGGCAGGTCGCCAAAGTGGAGGTCCTGGGTGGCGCCACTGTCCCAGACCAGCAGCTTCGAGGCCAAACGGTCGGGCAGGGGTTGGCGGGCGATGCGCCCATCGGGAAGCTCGTATGAGAAGTCCGAAATCGGACGATAGGCAAAGGGCGGAAGCATCATTTTGGCAGGTCGTGCGGCCTTGGCTTGGTGCCCTCGGCTTGACGGGCTAACTTAAGGGATAGCCCTGATTTCTCTCTCAATTGCGCCTTTCGCATGTCCAAAACCATCATTGTCTCCAATCGCCTCCCAATCAAAATCGAACGCGGTGCCCACGGCCTCGAATACCACCCCAGCGCTGGCGGGTTGGCCACAGGTCTTGGGTCCATCTATAAGGAGGGCAACAACCTGTGGCTCGGTTGGCCGGGGTTGTTCATGGAGAATGAAAGCGAGGAGAAAGAAATCACCGCAGGGCTGAAGAAAGAGAACATGCGCCCGGTATTCCTCAGCCAGCGCGACATCGAGGAGTTCTACGAAGGTTTTTCCAACTCGACGCTCTGGCCGCTGTTCCACTACTTCACGCGCTACGCGGTCTATGAGGACTATCAATGGGAGGCCTACAAGCGGGTCAACCAGATGTTTTGTGACGAAATCCTCAAGTACGCCGAGCCCGACGACGTGCTGTGGATTCACGATTACCAGTTGCTCCTGTTGCCCGAGATGTTGCGCGAGGCTTTGCCCAACGCCTCGATTGGCTTCTTCAACCACATTCCGTTCCCATCGTACGAAATCTTCCGCCTCTTGCCTTGGCGCGAAAGCATCTTGCGCGGCATGGTCGGGGCCGATTTGATTGGCTTCCACACCTACGACGACATGCGCCACTTCATGTCCTCGGCTTCACGGCTGCTGGGCATCGAGAACCAGATGGGCATCCTCAAAATGCCCGAGCGGCAAGTGGCCGTCGATGCCTTCCCAATGGGGATTGATTACGAGAAGTACGAGAAGGCCGCCATCTCCCGCGAAACGCAGAAGGAGATCAAGGGCTTCCTCGGCTCGCTGGGTGATCAACAACTGGTCTTGTCCATCGATCGACTCGATTATTCAAAGGGCATTCCCCAGCGCATCAAGGCGTTTGACAAGTTCTTGGAGGAGTACCCTGAGTTCCAAGGCAAGGTCTCGCTGATCCTGCTGGTCGTCCCTTCGCGTGACAACGTGGAGGAGTACAAACGCCTGAAAGAAGAGCTTGATCTGCTCGTCGGTCGCACGAACGGGAAGTACAGCATGCTGGACTGGAACCCGATTTACTACTTCTATCGCAGCCTGCCGTTCCACAAGCTCTCTGCGCTCTACGCGATGTCCGACGTGGCCTTCATTACCCCGCTGCGCGACGGCATGAACCTGGTCTGTAAGGAGTACATCGCCTCGCGCCTCGACAAAACGGGGGTCCTGATTCTCTCGGAAATGGCCGGGTCGGCCAAGGAACTTTCCGATGCCATCTTGGTGAACCCCAATGACTTGGGCGAGCTGGTCGGCTCATTGCACAAGGCCCTCACCATGAGCGAGGACGAGCAGGTGAGCCGCAATACCGAGATGCAGACAAAGCTGAAACGCTACAACATTCACCGCTGGGTGGAGGTCTACATGGACCGTTTGTCGCACATCAAGGAGTATCAGAACGCCTTCCAAGCCACCCGCCTGACCGAGAAAAGCGCCAACACTTTGGTTGACGATTATGCTAAGGCCGACAAGCGTCTCTTGCTCCTCGATTACGACGGGACGCTATCGAGCTTCAAGAACAACCCACAGGAGGCGGGGCCGGACGACGAGTTGCGCGAGATCATTTCGGGCCTGACCGCCGACCCGCAGAACCGGGTGGTCATGATTTCAGGCCGCGACAAGGAGACCTTGGGCGGTTGGCTCGGGGACTTCAATGTCGAGTTTGTTTGTGAGCATGGCGTGTGGCTCCGCGAG
>CAYGKP010000143.1:0-6692 GCA_964350605.1 uncultured Cytophagales bacterium | reverse complement strand
GCCCCCCCGCCTATCCATTGCGGCCCCGACCGCGGCGGGGCATCAGCCGAGGCACTCTGCCGATGGGCGCTATGTAATGGTCTTCAATGGGGAGGTCTACAACTTCAAACGGATTGCGGCGGATCTGGGGATCAAGACCCAAACAGGAACAGACTCTGAGGTTGTGCTCGAATCGTTCGCGCGCGAGGGTGTGCAGGCCATTCAGCGATGGGTGGGCATGTTCGCGGTGGCGATTTTTGATCAAGAGGCCCAGACGCTCCACCTGATCCGTGACCGGGTGGGCATCAAGCCGTTGTTCTATGTCCAGACGAGCGCGGGGTTGTTGTTCGCCTCGGAGATCAAGGCCCTGCTCGAACATCCCGCTTGCCCGAAACAGCACGACCCAGTGGGCTTGGCCCAGAATTTTCACCTGGGAATGACCGAATCGGCCCACAGTGCGTGGGCAGGCATTTGCCAAGTGGAGCCCGGTCAGTGGCTGTCCTTTCGAACCGATACGGACTTGCGCCGCCAAACCTATTGGTCGGCCAGTCCTTCGAAACGGAACGAGAGCATCACTGCGCCGGAGGCCAAAGCACGACTGACCGAACTTTTGGCGGAATCCGTGTCGCTTCGGTTGGTGTCGGATGTGCCCTTGGGCTGTTTTTTGTCTGGCGGCATCGACAGTTCAACGGTTGCGGCCGTTGCTCAAGCACAATTGGGTGATCAACGACTCAAAACCTTTTCCATCGGGTTTGAGAATCCGAAGTACAACGAGGCCGACCATGCGCGGGCCGTTGCCGAGCACTTGGGCACCGAGCATCAGGAGTGGGTGCTTAGCGAGCGCGAAGCCATCGACCAAGTGGCCAAACTGATCGAGGTCTACGACGAACCTTTCTTCGACACTTCGGCAATTCCGACCCTCTTACTTTCCCAGAAAGTTCGCCAGCAGGTCACCGTTGCCCTCTCAGGCGACGGCGGCGACGAATTGTTTCTGGGCTACAATTCCCATGCCTGGGCGCGACGGTTGCAGTCCAATTGGGCAACCCGCAAAGTGCTGGCAACCACACTAAAAGCCACCGGACGGCCCCGGATGAAGCGCGCAGCCCGCGTCTTCGACGCACCGACCCGAAACGCGCGAAGCCAACACATCCATTCGCAGGAACAGTACCTGTTCACCCAGCGCGAAGCAATGGCGTTGCTCAAGGAACCCGCCACCGTCCCGATGACGGTCGGGTGGTGGTTTCGCGAAGTGGGCCTGGCCCCCGAAGAGGAGCAGGCTTTTTTCGAGTTCAGCCACTACCTACCCGATGACCTGCTCGTGAAGGTCGACCGTGCCTCAATGGCTTATGGTTTGGAGGTTCGGGTGCCTTTGCTGGACCACCGCTTGGTGGAGTTTGCCCATTTCTTACCGTTGGAATTCAAACGCAGGGCTGGGGTTAGCAAGTGGCTGCTTCGCGAGGTGCTGTACGATCAAGTCCCTCAATCGCTGGTCGATCGGCCCAAATGGGGCTTTGGTGTCCCGCTGATGGATTGGCTGCGCGGCAAGCTGCGAGGGCTCATTGACAATTACCTGTCGGAGGAAGCCGTTCGCCGGGTCGGACTGTTGGATGAGAGGCAGGCACTGGCGGTGCGTGACAAATTTTTGGCTGGGTCGGATTTGCACTATCACCGCGTGTGGGTTCTCTTGCAGACCCAACGCTGGGCCATCGAGCGGCTGGGCCGATCGTGAACAACAAACCACACATTCTGTACCTCTCGTATGATGGGATGACCGACCCGGTTGCCCAGTCTCAGGTGCTGCCCTATGTGTTCGGCTTGGTTGAGAAAGGGTATCGCTTTACGATTCTTAGCTTCGAGAAAAAGGCGCGTTTCGCGAGCGGCGGTGCGAAGGTGGCCGAAGCAATGACGCAGCACGGCGTCGAGTGGGTCCACCTTTCGTTCTCGACACGCCCACCGATGGTGGCGAAGCTTTGGGACATGTGGCGCATGCGCCAGGCGATCAAAAAGCTGAACCGAGAACATCAGTTCTCCTTCATTCACTGCCGAAGCTATCCGCCAGCCCTTGCGGCGCGCTGGCTCAGTAAACGCGGTGGACCGGGGTACTTGTTTGACATGCGGGGCTTTTGGGTCGACGAGCGCGTGGATGGGGGCATGTGGAACCTGAAGAATCCACTGTTCGCCTGGATGTACCGCCGTTACAAGCGGAAAGAGCAACAGTTGGTCGCTGATGCGGCAGGTCTAGTGTCCTTGACCGAAGCGGGCCGAACGGAGGTTCGCACGTGGGGCAGTTATGACAATGCACCCTTCGAGGTAATTCCCTGTGGGGCCGACCTGTCTTTGTTCAAGCCGTTCGATGAAAAGGCCCGAAGCGCGGCCCTTGATCGTCTTGGGTGGCCAGCCGATGCCTTGGTGCTGGGCTACCTGGGCTCACTGGGTCAGTGGTATAACACCGAAGCAATGGCCGACTTCACGGGCCTAGTTTTCAAGGCCAACCCAACGGCGCATTTCCTATTCCTGACCGCCGACAACACCAAGGACCTAGAGTTTCGTGCCCTCGCCAATGGGGTGCCAGTGGAACGGCTGCGGGTCTTGTTTGTGCCCCGCGAACAAGTCCCCAATTACTTGGCGGCTTTCGATGTGAGTTGGTTGTTTTTCCGCCCGGCCTACTCGCAAAAAGCGCGGTCGCCCATCAAGCTGGGCGAGATGATGGCCCTTGGCATTCCTGTGATCTGTAATGAAGGCACGGGCGATGTTGACCAAGTAGTTCGTAAGGCGAAAGCGGGCCTAGTCCTGCCCGACCTGAGCGAGCAGAGCTTGAAGAGTGCCGCAGACGAGTTGCCACAACTCTTAAAGTTGGGCAAAGCACCGATGCGGGCCTTCGCCGATTCGTATTATGATCTGCAAGCCGGAGTCGAAAAGTATCATGAGATTTACCGACAGTTGTTAGCTGAATGAATCAACCTGTTCCCTATACGGAAGAACCTACACGCTTTGTCGAGGCAAGGGGTACGCAGATTGCGGACTTCACGGGCGATGCTAGCCTTTCGGATCAACAGGTCATTGATGCCTTTGGCGCTGAATGGCTTCGGTTTGGCGATTTTGATCCTCAGACCATCGAGCAGATGGGGCGGGAATATTTCGATGTCCTGGGCCCCGAGCTACTGGGGCCGGACAAACGGGTGCTAGATGCGGGCTGTGGTTCGGGCCGATTCACCCACTATTTGTGTGACAAAGTTGGCTTCATCGAAGCGGCAGATCCCAGCGACGCAGTGCTCGTGGCCGCCCGGCTTAACCAAGAAAAAACGAACGTGCGTATTACCCGCGCGGGCATTGAGTCGATTCCCTTCGCAGATCAGAGTTTCGATCTGGTCATGTGCATTGGGGTTCTGCATCACATGCCGAGCACCGAGGCGGGCATGGCAGCACTCGCCGCGAAAGTGAGGCCAGGGGGGCACTTGTTCGCTTATCTCTATTACAATTTCGAGAACCGCTCTAGGGCGTTTCGGCTGTTGTTTTGGCTCGCCAGTGGAGTTCGCTGGGTGGTCAGCCGCTTGCCGCGCGGACTGCGCCATTTTGTATGCGAATTGCTCGCCATCTTCTTCTATATGCCGTTTGTGAGCTTGGCCCGCTTGGTTAAATGGCTGTTCCCCAAGCGAAAGTATCACGAGAGAATTCCCCTGTCTTACTATGCGGACAAGCGGTATTTCGTGATTCGTAACGATGCGCTCGATCGATTTGGCACCCGATTGGAAAAGCGCTACAGCCGGGCCGACCTGACAAAAATGGCCCTTGCTTGTGGGTTAGAGGCTCCCCAGTTTTCGCCGAACGAGCCCTACTGGCACTTTGTCGCCCGCAAGCCCAAGCCTTGATCATGCGAGCGACTAAACGTGTTTTGCTGATTGTCCACCACCGAGCAAATCGTTCCCCTGGACAGCGTTTTCGTTTTGAGCAGTATTTGGAATTGCTTGAAGCGGAAGGCTACCAGTTCGTATGGTCCCCGTTGATGTCTGCTTGGGCGGATCGGACCTACTACGCAAAGGGTAAGTACTTGGGCAAAGTTTGGGTTCTGCTAATCGGTTTCATCAAGCGCTTGCGCGATCTGTTTCGCGCCCGGCGATTTGATGTAATTTATGTGTTTCGAGAGGCCTATTTTACAGGCACCTCGTTTTTTGAACGAAGGTTGGCTGCCAGTGGGCGACCAGTCATTTTCGATTTCGACGACGCCATTTTTCTTGAGCACATCACGGCGGAGACCAAAAAGTATCGCTGGCTCAAGAACCCAAAGAAGACCGATCGCATCGTTCGTGGAGCTAGTTTGGTGACAGTCGGCAATGACTATTTAGCTGAATACGCCAGAAAATTCAATGAAAACGTTGTGGTGATTCCCACCACAGTCGATACCGAGTATCACATGCCCGGCCCGTTACACAGCCCAAACGAACCCGTTTGTATTGGTTGGACAGGTTCGTTCAGTACCCTGGCCAACATCGAGTCATTGCTTGAACCGCTCAGTCAGTTAAAAACGGAGCTTGGCGATAGAATTCATTTCCAGATCATTGCAGACCGTGAGCGCTACTACCCCCAGATCGATACCCATACGGTCCTCTGGTCACCGGATCGTGAGATTTCAGACCTGCAGGAAATGGACTTGGGCCTAATGCCTCTGCCCGATGACTCTTGGACCCGCGGAAAATGTGGTTTTAAAGCCATTCAGTACATGGCTTTAGGTATCCCGGCCATTGTTTCCCCGATCGGCGTGAACAAAGAAATCATCACTCACGGAACTGAAGGATTCTGGGCACAGAATGATCTGGAGTGGCAGTCGTTGATTCGGACACTGGTATTGGACTCATCAACACGAGTCAGAATGGGAGCGGCAGGCCGTCAGAAGGCGATTGAGTACTACTCAGTGAAGGCCAATACTGAGAAGTATCGCAAGGCTTTCGCATCGTGCTTCACAGTAGAACCTTAGTCCACTTCTTCAGCTGGCAGGCTTGATTCCTTGTAGAGCAAATAGAGGGTGCTAATCAGCAGTGGTAGCATCGGAATCCGATAGCGCATGAGCGATCCAAAATTGTAGGTAGAGACCCCGATTGCAAAAGCGAAGAGGATTGAGTAGCAAATCGAAAAAATAAAATACGGATTCTCGCGGAGCAGTTTCCAGAATCGTCTGCGAAAACCAGCTACCAAACAGCGAAAGGCGAGAAGTAGAATAAAGGCGTTCTCAACGGCACTCAAGACCATCGCAGGGTTCCGTGCTTCCCACAAATACGGCCGAAAAAAACTAACGTTAACAGCCTGTGGAAAGAGTACAAAAAAACTCCGCAGGGAGCCATCGAAGAGTTCGCTGAGTTGGTACGAGTTGCCCCCGGAATTTTCGCTTACGTAATAAACGTAATTGGCCATGACATTCGAGGTCTTCACAATGGTTTCCAAATCGTACTTCGAACTCATGTTGGAAACAAGACTCAGCGCACCAAAGCTGACACCAAGAAAAAGCACAGCAAGAAGCGGCCGAAAGAAGAGGCGGTGCACCTTGTCATTGATTCGGCTTACTTGCAGGTAGTAGAACCAAATGCCCGCGGCTACCAGAAAAGGAAGCAGGATGTATATTTTCACAATGAAAATCATGTAACAACTTAACACTAGGGTTAGGCCGGCTTTCATCTGATTTTGTTTCAGGACAGATAAGAAGTAGAAGCCATAAATGGCCCAACCCAGCGCACTCAGAGTAAGCGAGTCTTTCAAGTACCCACTGCCCCAGAATGTGACAGAGGGAATTAATAAGAGTACAAAAAGTAACTGCCGGTGGTATTTGGGAAACAGATCGCAGACCACTAGGAAAAGTCGCCAGATCCCCGAAAAGCTAACGATTGCAAAACCAAGTGAAATCACCGAATAAGTGTTTAGGCTAAAAAGCGAGAACAATGCGCCGAATCGAATGGCCATGTATGTTCCAGGATCTTGGTAAAAATAAATGTGCGAGGAGTAGACTCCCTGATCCCAGGCTCCGCCTTCTCGAATCGGAAGGAGAATTAACTTCAGGCTTGTAATGGGATCTGTCCAAAAGGCATCGTACAGAATCGTGCTGTCACGATAAAAGCTGAAGGTGTCGCCGTCGCCGTAGGTGAAATAGTGAAAAGGCCCAACAGCTAGACATGCCAAACATTTGGCCCAAAGCCCCCAGCGATAGTAGTTCGCAAAAGGAGTTCCCCCGTATTTCCGCTGAGAAACTCGATAGCTAATCAGCACAATCACCAACAACACCAGCGGACTGAGTACCAAGTCCTTCTCGTTGAGGGGTGGCTGGATCATGTGGGATAGCGTTATATTGGGACGTGGTACTAAAACTCGACACGACCGACCGCAAGATCCTTGAAATCTTGCAAACCAATGCCAAGATCACCAATGCGCAACTGGCCAAGGAAATTGGCCTTTCGCCCGCACCGACCTTGGAACGGGTTCGCAAGTTGGAACTCAGTGGCCTGATCCAAAGCTACCACGCCCAGCTTGATCCTGAAAAGATGGGTCTGGGAGTGGGCATCTTCATCCAAGCCAGCCTGGCCACCCAGAAAAAGCACCTGATCGACACCTTGATGGAGAAGATCCAGCGGATCCCTGAAATCGTCGAATGCTATCACATCACAGGTTCGGGCGACTTTCTGCTTAAGGTGTTGACCCACGACATTCGCAGCTACCAGCAACTGATCCTC
>CAYGKP010000142.1:0-6767 GCA_964350605.1 uncultured Cytophagales bacterium | reverse complement strand
GCTGTTGACCCTGCGCGACTCCAAACGTCGATGGCTGCACGACCAAGCAGCGGACGCGGTGGTTCTCGATTTGGATCATTTGCGCCTCGAGGCGGTCTAGGGCCCTTTTCGTACCTTTGCGCCCTATGCGTAACCCCCTGCTCAACGACGGGGCCAAGGAGCTCGACTACGAGATCCGCGGCATTGTACAAAAGGCCGAAGCTCTTGAGGCCCTAGGACATCCTGTGGCCTACGAGAACATTGGCGATCCGATCCAGAAGAACGCCAAGATTCCCGTGTGGATGAAGGCGATCGTGACCGATTTGGTGGCGCTAGACACGACCTATGGCTACACCCACTCGCGGGGGGAAACGGCGACGCGCAAGTTCTTGGCCGAGCGCAACAACGCCTTGGGTGGTGTGCAGATTGACTATGAGGACGTCCTGTTCTTCAACGGCCTGGGCGACGCCATTGCCAAGGTCTATCAGTTCTTGCACCCCTTCACGCGGGTGATTGGTCCTTCGCCTGCCTATTCGACGCACTCCTCGGCGGAGGCGGCGCATGCGTCCAAGCAGTCGTTGACCTACAAACTTGATCCGGCCAACAAGTGGTACCCGGACATGGCCGACCTGGAGATGAAGATCAAGTACAACCCGAACATCACGGGCATTTTGATCATCAACCCCGACAACCCGACGGGCATGGTCTACCCGCGCGAAATCCTCGATCAGATCGTCGAGCTGGCGCGGGAGTACAACCTGTTCCTGATTGCCGATGAGATTTACACGGGCATCACCTACAACGGCGCGAAGGCGTGGCAGCTCTCCGAGTACATCGGCGATGTGCCCGGTATTTCGATGAAGGGCATCAGCAAGGAATTGCCCTGGCCCGGTTCGCGCTGTGGCTGGATGGAGTTCTACAATCGTGAGGTGGACGAAGAATTCGACCGCCTCTGCAAGACCCTGTTCGAGGCCAAGATGATCGAGGTCTGCTCGACCACCTTGCCCCAGAAGGCCATTCCGAAGATCTTCTCGCACCCCGAGTTTCCCGCCTATCAGAAGGAACGCAACGCCCAAATCGGTCGCCGGGCGAAGCTGGTTGCTGAACTGCTCGGCGACATGGACGAAGTCTATTTCAACGAGACGACCGGCGCGTTCTACAACACCATCGTCTTCAAGCCCGGTGTCTTGAAGGAATGGCAGACCTTGCCCATTGCCGACCCAAAGATTCAAGGGTTGGTGGAGGAATGGACCGCTGGGCCCATGCGCAACGACAAGCGGTTTGTCTACTACCTGCTCGCCGCGAAGGGGGTTTGCGTGGTGCCGCTCAGTTCGTTCCATTGCCCGCTGGAGGGCTTCCGCGTCACGCTGCTGGAAGAGAACGAGGAGCTCTTGCTCGACACCTTCAGCAAGATTCGCGAGGCGATCAAGGTCTACTGCGCAAGTGCGGTGGCGGTGACGGCTTAAAACTGTCTGTTTTTTTATAGGTTCCCAATGTGGATGGTATTGGCGATTCACTTATTTTAAGCGAATCAAAAACCAAACTATCTCCCATGAAACGCTTTCTTCTTCTGCCACTTTTGGCACTCCTGTTGAGCCCCTTGGCTACAAAGGCTCAATCTTCGGGCACTCAGTCTACGTTCATCATTACACCCAAAAAGATGCGCGACAAGATGGTTGCCCGTCCGGTGATCATTGCGCTCCCTGAGCTTGACAAAGACTTGCTCAAGGCTCTTGAAAAGGAAGAGAAAGACCACCCCGGTGCTGTCGAAGACTACACCAACTACATTAACTCCCTTATCGCGACAGTCACTGAGAATAAAGACGTTTTCAACGACTACTTCCCCAAGGGAGTCGAAAAGATCATCCCAATAAGCGAGGTCGAGGCGCAATTCAAAAAGAAGGCCAAGACTCATACCATCATCGTTTTTGATGAGATGCCCCGCAGTGGGATGCTGCTGTTGCGCATTCATTTGAGCGAGGATAAGAAGCAACGCATGCCCATCTTCGGCATTCCTTTCATCAACTATTTGGCGCGAAAGGATTGGTCGTTCAGCCCGATGGACTTCGAGATGACCATGGGGCTCTTCAAGAGCAACTTCGATGCAATTGGCAAAAGCCGCAAGGAGATCTTGGCGGCCTCGATGGGCGGTTGCCAAATTGAAGGCAAGACACTCTTGTTGGATGAAAAATTGCTCCATGAGGACTTCGATGCTAAGCTGTGCACGATGCCTTTCGAGGTCGTGAGCACCGAGCGTGCCGAGCGTGCCTGGAACGACAAAGAGGAGGGTGTACTGGTCATGGCGACCTTTCCCTACCTGCGTGTGACCTCCCAGATCATTCCTGGTGGCATGGCCATCGGCGGAATGGTCACGGCATTTGCCTCCACTTCCAAAGACTACTACGGCGATGCGGCTTTCGATCCAATTTCGCGCAACATCGGCGCGATGGGTGGTGTGAAGATGGGCCTACTTGGTTTCAACAAGGAAATGCGGAGCATCTACCTGCATCACGAGTCGATCAACCAGATTCCCAAGGTCTGCGAAAAATTCGAATAGCATCAACAGGCGATACATAAGAGCCCCCATTTTGGGGGCTCTTTTTTTTCTCATTAAGCTATGGCCACCGCGCAGCAACTGATCGACCAGCTTTCCCTGCGCGCCGAGCCGGAGTACAAGCAAAAGCAAGCCGGCTTCGGCATTCCGACCGACAGGGCCTTGGGTGTGCGGATGCCTGCTATCCGTGAGATCGCGAAGTCACACAAGAAGGACCACGACCTCGCGATTTCCCTTTGGGAGACAGAGATACTGGAGGCCCGCTTACTTGCGGGGATGATCGCCGATCCGAAGCGCATGGACGCAGCGCTGGCGAACTATTGGGTCGCCGAGATCGACGCCTGGCCGCTGTGCGAGGTGCTGTGCGACTCGCTGGTTAAAACCGACTTCTGGGAGAGTCTGATCGTGCCTTGGGCCCGCGATGAGCGGGAGTACGTCCGCCGTTGCGGCTACGTGCTACTCATCACCGCTTCGATGAAGCACAAGAAGCTGCCCGACGAGTATTTCCTGAAGTACCTCCCCCTACTCGAAGAGAACGCCACCGACCCACGCAACTTTCCGAAGAAGGCCATCAACTGGGCGATTCGGGAGTTGGGGAAGAAGCGCAATGAGCTTTACGCGCCCTGCCTTGAACTGGCCGAAAAGCTGGCCGTCAGCGACGACAAAACCGCTCGCTGGATCGGGAAGGATGCGGTGAGGGAGCTTCGAGCGAAGGGCCCGAAGGAGTAGGGCTACCGCCGCGACCCCAGCGCCTTGGTCGCAATGGGAAAGAACAGGTTGCCGGAAATCACAAGGCCCTCAGCACCTGTTGTGCCCTCGTTCATCGCCAGGAAGCTGTAGCCAACCCCTACGTCGACCCAGGTCTTAAAGCCAACGTGCACTTGGGGGATGAGCATCAGATCGATGCCCTCTTCGTCGTACGTCCCAAAGGTCGAAGCGCTTACGCCCAAAAAGTCGAGGGGCATGTAGTCGTACTTCAGGTTCACCCCGTGGGCCTCGAACGGCGCGTCGAACGGTACTTGGTAGGTCAGCGATACGATATGATGATGCTGGCCATGGTTCACGGTTTTCCCGATCCCCAGCCCGGTGAACGACGAGCCGTCGATGTAGTTGAACTCGCCCGCCAGACCCCAGCCTGTGTAGTCGGTCACACCCGAGTAGCCTTGCTTCTTGAACCAAGTGTATTCGGCGGTGTGGCCTTGGGCTTTCAGGGCAAAGGGGAGGGCAAGCAGGAGCAGAAGGGGGAGGAGCTTCTTCATAAAAAAGGGGAAAAGGTTAGGCGTAGGCCTGTTGAATCTGGAGTTGTTGGCAGAGCGCCTCGATGGTTTCCACCGAGTGCATCGGGAAGTTGGCGATGCGCAATTGCGAATCCTTCTTGTCGCCATAGCCGGAGCCGACTTTCATCCCGAAGGGTTCGAGCAGTTCGTTGACCTTGGCCGATGACAGCTTGGTGTCGAGTACCACCACCGTCCGCGAACGGTGGGCTTCCACCGCGACCGAGGGCGTGAACACGTCGCTCTTCGAAGCGAAGTCGTAGAGCAGCTTGGCCTTCAGTTCGGTCTCGGTCCGGATGGTGTCGATGCCTTTGCGCAGCATGGCGGCGGTGACGTAGCCCAATAGGTCGATGCCCAGCACGTTCGGCGTGTTCGGGTTTTGGTGCTTCTTCGCCATTTTGACCAAGGACAGCAGGTTGTGGTGCGGGCCGGGGTTGTGGCCGACCGACTGCAACTTTTCCGCTTTCTCGACCGCGCGGGGACCCACGAGCCAGACACCCAGTCCGGCAGGGAGGCCGAAACACTTCTGGACCGAGAAGAAGGCCGTGTCGATGGCGTGGTAGTCAAAAGCCGGGTAGGGCAGCGACGAGACGGCATCGACGGCAACCAGGGCGTGGGGATAGGCTTCGCTGAGCTTCGTGATGTCCAGGGCGGGGCACTGTACGCCGGTGCTGGTTTCGTTGTGGGTAATCGCCAGCAGTTCAGTCTCTTTCGGCGCTTGCACCATCAAGGGCGTAACGCCTTGGCCGGTAGGGGCTTCCCACTTGCCGACTTCCAGGCCCAAGCCAACGGCGAATTCGTAGAACTTCTTTGAGAAGGCCCCGCAGACTAAATGGTCCGAACGACGCAACACCAGCGAGCGGGGAATGCGCTCCCAGGCCTCGGTGGCCGAGGGCAGAAACAGGACGTGCCAGTCCTCGGGCAGGCCGAGCAGCGTGCGCAGGTTGTTTTCGGTCTCGGCGTAGATCTTCTGAAACGCCCCGCTGCGGTGCGAGATGCTGCCCACATCGCGGCGCAAGCAGTCAAGCATCGCCTCTTCTAAACCGGGATAGAGCTGGGTGGGGCCGGGGGTCAGGTAGATCATGGCCCAAAGATAGCCCGCGGGTCGCTTCGCCTCTAATAGAGGACGCGGAACTTGATGGTTCCCTCCAGCGCGCGCAGTTCGTCGAGCAGTTCGGGCGAATAACCTTTGTCCACATCGAGGATCGTGTAGCCCACGCCTTCTTCGGTTTTCAGGTACTGCCCGAGGATGTTGCAGCCGTGGCGGGCCATCGCTTCGTTCAGCTTGGCGAGGATGCCTGGGCGGTTCTGGTGGATGTGGATCAAGCGGTGCGCGTTGCGCAGGGTCGGCAACTGAAGGTTGGGGAAGTTCACCGAGGTGTCGGTGCTGCCGGTGTTGATGTAACCCATCAGCTTGCCGGGCACGAAGTGGCCAATGTGCTCCTGCGCCTCGGCGGTGCTGCCACCGATGTGAGGGGTGAGGATGACGTTCGGCAGGCCAGACAACTCGCTATCGAACGCTTCGTCGTTGGTTTTCGGCTCCTTGGGGAACACGTCGACCCCGGCGCCGAGCAGCTTGCCCGACTTGAGGTTCTCGACCAGCGCTTCGATTTCGACCACGTGGCCACGGGCGAGGTTCAGGAAGTAGCTGCCCTTCTTCATGCGGTCGAATTCTGTTTTGCCGAAGAAATTCTTGTTCGAGGGGCGACCATCGACATGCAGCGAAACCACGTCCGAGGCTTCCAATAGCTCGTTCATCGAACGGCACTTCTTGGCGGTGCCGACGGGCATTTTGTCGACCACGTCATAGAAGTAAACCTCCATGCCCATCGCCTCGGCCAGGACCGAGAGCTGGACCCCGATGTTGCCGTAGCCGATGATGCCGAGCTTCTTGCGGCGGACCTCATAGCTGTTCTTGGCCGACTTGAACCACTCGCCCTGGTGCATCCGCTCGCTCTTCGAGGGGATGGCGCGCATCAGCATGACGATCTCGCCAATGGCCAGTTCGGCCACCGAACGGGTGTTCGAGTAAGGCGCGTTGAAGACGGCGATGCCCTTCTTGAGGGCCTCCTTCAGGTCGATTTGGTTGGTGCCGATACAGAAGGCACCGATGGCCATCAAGCGGTTGGCATTTTCGAGCACCTTGGCGGTGACGTTCGTCTTCGAGCGAATGCCCAGGATGGAAACCCCTTTGATCTTCTCGCACAACTCCTCCTCGTCCATCGCCCCTTGGTGCAATTCGACCGAGAAGCCTTCGTCCTCGAACATCTGCATCGCGTCGGGGTGCACGCCTTCTAGCAGCAGCACTTTGATGCGGTTCTTGGGGTAGGAGAGGGCCATGGGCAGTTTATTGGTGAACAGGAACTCCTCGAAGCTGGGGGCCACGTGGTCGGCCTTCGCAACGACCGATTCGCGCGCAATGTTCTCGGTGAAGGCGTAAAACTTGTTGGCCAAGCCTGCACCACGCATCTCGTAGTCGGTATACCCGTCGCCGATCACGTAGATGTCGCCTTTCAGGCCCAGGTTCTTGAGGAGTTCTACTTTCCCGCCATCACGAGAGAGAGGGTTCTCGGTGTCGTAGCCGATGATCTTACCGTCCTGGTCGTAGTGGAAGGTGTTCGCGTAAACGTTCTCTTCCTTCACGCCGAAGGGGGTCACGATGGGCACGATGAATTCTTTGAAGCCTGAGGAGACAATCAGGATCTGCTCGGAGAACTCCTCAAAAAAAGCCGCGTTCCGCTCGATCGAGTCGGAGATTTGCTCCTTCAGGCGGGTCACTAGCTCGCCCAAATGATCCTTATGTGCTTCCAGCAAGTCAATGCGTTGGCGCAAGGAATCGGCGAACGAACACGCGCCTTCCATGCCTTGACAGGTCACATCAGCGATCTTCTTCAGGCGCTCTGCGCGCTCCAAATGGCCGGTCAGCGAGATTTCGCCCAGCACGTCAAGGGCTTCCACCC
>CAYGKP010000141.1:0-6789 GCA_964350605.1 uncultured Cytophagales bacterium | reverse complement strand
CATCAATGGAGCTCTCGCCATCGACTACCTCTCCATCAACAGGCACCTTCTCGCCGGTTTTTACTAAGACCAGATCGCCAGGTTTCAACTCCTCAATCGGCATATCGTGGATGTGCTCGCCCTGCATGTGATGAGCCAATGCGGGCATCAAATCGGCCAGCTTCTGAAGGGCGTTGGAGGCGCCCATGATCGAACTCATTTCCAGCCAGTGGCCCAGCAGCATGATGTCGATCAGCGTGGCCAGCTCCCAAAAGAATTCGCTCTTTTCAGGCAGAAAGAAGACTACAGCGACACTATAACCGAAAGCAACCGTGATCCCGAGCGCGATCAACGTCATCATACCAGGTCGACCGCTGCCAACCTCGTCTTTAATGCCTTTGAGGAAAGGCCAGCCGCCGTAAAAGTAGAGCGCTGCACCAAGCCCCGCGAGCACATAATTACTGCCTGGGAAGGTCCAAGTAAACCCAAGCCAATGCTGAATCATTGGGGCGAGGAAGAGAACGGGCAGGGTCAGCGCAAGGCTGATCCATAGTCGCTGGCGAAAGTCGGCGATCATATGCCCGTGGTGGGCTTGGTGGTCGTGACCCGCAGCGTGGCTCTCCTGATCGTGTTGATGATGCGTTTTACTGTGATCCTGTTGGTGGTGGTCGTGATTCATTGTTCGGTGGACTAGTAGATGAAAAAAAAGCCGCCCTGCTTACTCCTTGGTTGATTGAAGCAGGGCGGCGGAAATGAAAAGGGCTACTCGTGTTGGTGACCTTACTGATTCATCATTTCTTCCTCACTCATCGGCTCAAGGGTCATCCCGCATTTCGAGCAGTTGTCGCCTTTCGCACCTGTCACCTCGGGATGCATAGGACAATTGTAGTGGTCATGATCTGCATCCGAATGAGGTCCATCTTGGCTGTGCATTCCTCCTTCCATGTGCTCGTGGGTCTCGGGAGCTTCTTTGCTCTCGCAGCCAGTGGTTATAAGAAAGGTTCCTGTCAGAAAAGTGGCTCCGATGACGAGTGTTGAGATTGTCTTTTTCATGTTGATTTGGATTAATAAGTAAAAATGAAGGCGATAACTAGTCGCTCAGTTGACCTTTGAGCGAGCCGCAACGCAGCATCATGTCGCCGTAGTAAGGGTTGGCGATTTGCTTCTGACCACTCAGCCAATCGGCCCCGCGGTTGTCGAAGGCCATCGGACAATGTTGCTGGTAGAGGTCCAGGTCTTCAACTGGGTGTGCTTCGGCCAGCACAATCATCCCTGCGCTCAGTTTGTCGAAAGCGGCCCGTTGGGTCTTTATGTCTTTGGTGCCCGCGATGGCTTCGGCTTGACCGACTAGCTCACCCATCTGCTGGGTCCAAACGGCGCTATAGTCGACGGGCACATCTTCCAATGCCTCGAAGAGCACTTGAGCCTTGGCCTGTGCCGTTTTTCCATCGGTCGCAACAAGCGCATCCTTGAGGTCGAGGTAGGCCTTGTAGACTGCGCTTAGGTCATCGTTACCTATCGCTTGTGATTGAGTGACTGTTTCTGTGGACTGGGGCAACTCGGGCGAGGAGCAAGCCATCAGTCCTGAGAGAAGAAGGAAAGGAAGTGTGTGTGTCATGATCGAATGATGGGTTGATAAAAGATAAGGGAACGGATTGTTAGGGTTTCAAGGTGTCGAGCACTTCGCCACAGCGCAGCATGGCCTCGCCATAGTAAGGGTTGGATATCTGAGCAGTGCGGCTGAGCCAATCGGCCCCACGGTCATCGAAGGCCATCGGACAGTGGGCCACATAGAGCGTGTTTTTGCTGCCATGTTTTTGGACAAGGGCGATCAAATCGACCGATAGCTGTGCAAAGGCTTCACGCTGGGCCGCCAAGTCTTTGCTGCCACTGATTTGACCAATCAGCTTGTGCCAACTGCTGGGGATGGTGCCCGAAGGTGCCTTATGAACGGTAGCCATGAGCTTCTCCGCTGCTGCTGCCGCTCGGCTAGCATCCGAGGCGATCAAAGCTTCCTTCACGGCATCGTAGGCCAATAGAATGTCCGAAAGGTTGGCGGGTGCCTTGCCGGAAATCTGGGCTGGAGTCGGCAACGAAGTCGTCGGCGCGGTGCTTTCGGGGTTCATCATCGAAGGCTTCTGCTGCAATTGCGCCGCCGCATCGACGGTAAAGGCCCCGTTCGACACCACACGCTCTCCTTCACTCAGGCCATTGTCCACGCGATAAAAGGCGCCAACTACCGGGCCCAGATCAATCTCGCGCAAGCGGTAGGTTGGCTCGGGTTGATTCTCTACCTCTACGTACACGACCGATCGCGTCCCCGTCCACAGCACCGCCGAACGGGGCACAAGCAAGCCGTCGTCCTGGCTGACAGGCCGGGCCTGGACCACCCCGGTGGCAAACATGCCGGGGCGCAGCTTCCCACCGCGATTGGCCAGCGTAACGCGCACATTGGCCGTGCGGGTCAAGGGATCGAGGACCGGGTCGATGTATTGAATGTTGGCTGCAAAGCTGTCGGATTGCACCCCTGCCACACTGAAGCGAATCGGTTGACCGACACGTAGTGCGGAAAGGTCCTGTTCGTAGGCATCAAACTCCACCCAGACGGTCGATAGGTCGGCGATCTCGAAGAGCACCTGGCCTTCGGTGACATGGTCCATCCGTGCCACTTGGCGCGAGGTTACCACGCCACTCACATCGGCATGGACAGGCAAGCGTTCGCTGACCTCGCCGCGTTCGACGATGCGGTTAATCTGTGTCTCACTCAGTTTCCAGCGCAGGAGCTTGCGCCGCGCCGCTTCGTACAGCGCAGGCTGCGAGTCCTTGTACTTGGCGGTCTCCAGCAGTTCGCGCTGGGCCGCCACGAGCTCGGGCGAATACATCTCAGCGACAACCTGACCAGCTCGCACCTGTTCGCCTTCGAACGAGACCAGCAGGCGTTCAATGCGCCCGGGGAAGTGGGCGGTTTGACTGGTCAGCTTGCGCTCGTCGGCCACAACCTTCCCGGTCAGGCGAATGGACTGACCCAGGTTCCCGCGGGCCACCGGTGAGGTCTGAATGCCGCTCAATTTGACTGCATCCAAGCTGAGTACAATGTCGTCGCTCATCGCGCCGCCGTCCTTGGCCAGGGGGATCAAATCCATGCCACAGATGGGGCATTGACCGGGTTTGTCCTGGCGGATTTGGGGGTGCATGGAACAGGTCCAGGTGGTGCCTTCTGTCGCATGGTTGTGTTCAGCAGGATCGACCTCTTTCTCTCCGCCACCGAAGAAGAGGTAGCCGAGCAAAAGGCCCAGCAGCAAGATGCCGCCATAACGAACCCAGGGATTAGTTTTCAGTTTTTGCCAGTTCATGTCCTTGTAGTGTTTGATAACGAGCGGTCGCAGCTGCGGCCTTTTCCAGGGCACGGTCTTGTGCGAGGCGCAGTGCGAGCTGCTCCAATTCAATTCTGAGAAGTTCTTCAAGTGGCAGACGACTGGCCGCGTATTCTTCGCGGGCGACGGTCAGCATCTGCTCGGTGAGCTGAAGTTGTTTGCTGAGCAGCCGCAGGTCGCGCTCGGCAGCTTGGTAGTCTTCTTGCAATTCGATGGTGGTGACCTCCAGATCTGCCAGCACCGCGCTGTCGGCCAGTTGCAAGGCTTCCTGTTCCATGCGATAGCTTTCGCGGGCGGCGCGGTATTGTTTGCGCCAAATCGGCAGGCTGACCCCGAACATTGGCATGTACGCATCGCGCCCGTTGCCGGCGAAGTTCATATTCTCACGTTCGGCCACGAAGATGTAATCGAAGCCCAGCATGAACGAAGGACTCCCCTGTTTGCCGACCATCTCCAGCTCGCGCTCGACCACTTGCTGTTCGCGGTTGATCACCGCACGCTCGGGACTGGCCGACCAATCGACTTGTGCCCAATCGGGCTTCGCCCAGGTCAAGGTGTCGGGCACCTGGTAGGTGGGCAACGAATCCAGACCCAGTTGAAAGGCCAAGCGACGCTTCTCGGTTTGGATGGCTTGCCCCGCATCCTCGATCCGAGTCTCGACCTCCGCGATTTGCAGGCGCAGTTGATAGAGTGCCGAAAGGCGTTCGAGCCCCGCCTCATAGCGGCCTCTGGCAATGGCTTCCGACTCTTCTAGCAACGCCAAGGTCGAGACCAGTTTCTCTTGTTCTTGGTGGCGCACAAACAGGCGATACCAACCCAGATGCACTTGCAGCACCACTTCGTTTCGCCGCTGGACAAGGCGGGCCTGCTCGGTGGCACTTCGCTTGGTTTGCACGTCGCGTTCCAGACCCAGGGTACCGAACCACGGGAACATCTGCGAGAGCGAGAGGCGAAGCATCTGCGGACCCGTGCGCGTTTCGACAGGCTGCATCAACACCCCGCCCGACACAGTCAGTTGCGGGTTCGGGAGGTAGCCAACGGTGTTGACTCGTGCCTCCGAAGCAGATACGCGGCTTTCCATCACGCGCAGTTCGGGGTGAGCCTGAAGTGCTTGGTCGACCCAATCGGCGGGCGGCTGCGCTGCGAGCCCAACGGCCCAAAGACAGAGCAAGAGGGTGAACTTAGTTTTCATCGGTCGGTGGGGTCTTTTTGAGGGCCCGTTCGTGGACCCAGCAATAGAGTGTGGGCACCACGAAGAGCGTGATCAGTTCGATGGTCATGCCACCGAAGGCGGGAATCGCCATCGGCACCATCACGTCGCTGCCCCGACCTGTGGAAGTCAGGACTGGCAAGAGGGCAAGGATCGTGGTCGCACTCGTCATCAAAGCGGGGCGGACGCGTTGGTTGCCCGCTTCGACCACCGCTGCGCGGAGCGATTTCTTATCGGTCGGCTTGTTGGCTTTGAAGGTCTGATCCAGGTAGGTGGCGATCAGCACTCCATCGTCGGTCGCGATGCCGAACAGGGCGATGAAGCCCACCCAGACCGCAACGCTCAGGCGAATGGGGTGGATCTGGAAAAGGTCGCGTAGGTTGAGCCCCGCTATTGTGAGGTCCAGGAAGCCGTCCTGTCCGTAAAGCCAGATCATCCAGAAGCCCCCTGCAAAGGCAACGGCCACGCCACTGAATACCATCAGGCTGGTCGAGACCTTGCGGAATTGCAGGTAAAGAAGAAGGAAAATGACCACCAAACAGATCGGCACAATGACCGCCAGGCGGGCCTCGGCGCGCTTTTGGTTCTCGTAGTTGCCCGAGGCCTCGTAGCTCACGCCAGGTGCTACCACAAGCCGACCATCAGCAATGCGGCGGTTGATTTCCTCCTGCGCCTGGGCCACCGCGTCGGCGGAGGACAGCCCCTCGCTTGATTCAAAGGTCACGTAGCTGGTCAGGAAGGTGTCCTCCGAGCGGATGAGCATCGGCCCTTGCAGGAACTCGATCTCGGCAAGTTGACCCACGGGTACCTGAACGCCACCCATGCCGGGGATCAGCACTTGGCGAAGTGCATCGGGGCTATCGCGCAACTCGCGGGGATAGCGCACGCGGACCGGGAAACGCTCGCGGCCCTCGACAGTCGTGGTCAAGGGCACCCCACCGACGGCCACCTGCAAACTCATCTGTGCCTGCTCGATGGTGATGCCATAACGAGCCAGGGCCTCACGGTTCCAGTTGATGTGGAGGTACGGCTTGCCCTCCACCCGCTCGGCGTAAACGCTGGCCGAATTGACCGAAGGCAGGTCCTTAAGAATTGATTCGAGGGCAAACCCGAAGGATTCAATGGTCTCCAAGTTGGGCCCGTGGACCTTGATCCCCACGTCGGCGCGCATGCCAGTTTGCAGCATGATCAGGCGTGTCTCGATGGGTTGCAACTTGGGGGCGGAGGTTACGCCGGGCAACTGCGTGACCCGCGCCACCTCGTCCCAAATGTCTTGCGGCGAACGAATGTGGTCGCGCCACTGGCGGAAGTATTCACCCGAAGGATCGGGGACCAACTCGCCCTTCGCATCGCGGACGAAGGCATCGTCCTCGTACTTGAACCGCAGGCGGTGGCCGTCAGGGTCGCTGCGATATTCGGGCAAGTAGGAGATCACAATCTCGAACATGTTCATTGGCGCGGGGTCGAGCGGCGTCTGCGCCCGCCCGGCCTTGCCGACCACTTGATCCACTTCGGGAATCGCGCGGATGGCCATGTCGAGCTTCTGGACCACCCGGCGGGTTTCCTCCACCCCGGCATGGGGCATGGAAGTGGGCATGTAGAGAAAAGCCCCCTCGTCGAGGCTCGGCATGAATTCTTTGGAGAGGCCAGGGAACGTGTGGTTGATCGACGACCAGACGCTGGTGGTCCGAACGTTCACCCCCACCGCATCGAAGCCGCGGGCCAGAAACCCGAAGGTGCCATCGAAGCCCCGCCAGATCATAATTGCACCGATGATGAGCGCCAAGGGAATGGAAAGGAACAATGCCTTGTGTTCCAAACACCACCGCAGGATGCGGGTGTAGTACAGACGAAGTAACCAGAACAACCCCAGGATGCCCCCCAAAAGGAACCCCACGAAGAGCAAGTTGCCCAGCCAGCCACCCGAGGGACCCAGCGGAAACCACGTGCGAGCAAGCAAGTGAATGATGACCCCGGCGATTAGGAACACGCGCAAGAAATGAACGCGTCCCCCCAACCAGTCGGGGCGAAGGGCCTCGAGTAAGCCCAACGCCGCGAGCAGCAGCAGCGCAATGCCCAACCAAGGCACGAAGAACACCGTTATGCCGCCAGCGACAGCCAGGAGGCCGTACCACACGTTGCGCCACTGTGCCTTGCGCACCCGAAGGCCGAAGAGTACGTGGGCCATCGCGGGGATCAGGAACAGGGCGATCAGCAGCGCGGAGA
>CAYGKP010000140.1:0-6824 GCA_964350605.1 uncultured Cytophagales bacterium | reverse complement strand
CCGCTACCCTGCCCACCACTTTGGGCCAACTGAAGGCCGCTGGCTTCAAGCCCCGCTCGATCAAAACCGAGCTGCGCGAAAACCTGATCGCCCATCTTGAAAAAGACGAGCAAGTCTTCTCCGGCATCCAAGGCTACGAGCACACGGTGATTCCTCAAGTGGAAACCGCCCTGCTCGCCGGGCACAACATGATTTTCTTGGGCCTGCGCGGCCAAGCGAAAACCCGGATGGCCCGCCTGATGACCGGTTTACTCGACGAATGGATTCCCGTCATCGCCGGCGGCGAACTGAACGACGACCCCTTTGCGCCCCTCTCCCATTCGGCCCGTACCCTGATCGAGGAGAAAGGCGACGATACACCGATCGAATGGATGCACCGCGACGCGCGCTACGCCGAGAAGCTGGCCACGCCGGACGTTTCGGTCGCCGACTTGATCGGGGATGTGGACCCCATCAAGGCCGCGGCGATGAAATTGTCTTACGCCGACGAGCGCGTCATTCACTTCGGGATGATCCCCCGCGCGAACCGCCAGATTTTCGTCATCAACGAACTGCCCGATTTGCAAGCGCGCATTCAAGTCGCACTCTTCAACATCCTCCAAGAAGGCGACGTGCAGATCCGCGGGTTCAACCTGCGCCTGCCCCTCGACATCCAGTTCATCTTCACCGCGAACCCGGAGGACTACACCAACCGCGGCTCGATTGTCACGCCCCTCAAGGACCGCATCGAGAGTCAGATCCTCACACACTACCCCGACACGATTGCGATCTCGCGGGTCATCACCGAACAGGAAGCGCACCTTCAAGAGGCGCAAAAAACGCGCATCGCCGCGCCCGAACTGATCAAGAACCTGATCGAAGAAATTGCCTTCCAAGCCCGCGAATCCGAGTACGTGGATCAAAAATCTGGGGTGTCGGCCCGCTTGACGATTTCGGCCTACGAGACCCTGCTGAGCCATGCGGAACGCCGCCTGCGACTGAGCAAAGACAAGGACACGACCCTGCGCGTGGCCGATGTGTTCGCGGTGCTGCCTGCCATCACTGGGAAAATCGAACTGGTCTACGAAGGCGAGTTGGAGGGCCCTGCTCAGGTCGGCTACTTCCTGATCGGGAAGGCGATCCGCAAGCAATTCGAAGCGGTGTTCCCCAGCCCCGAAAAAACACGCAAAAGCCGCGAGGTGCCCGACCTCTACGCGCCGATTGTTGATTACTTCAACAAGGGCAACACGCTGGACATCCTCCAAACCCTCTCGAACAAAGAGTACGAGAAGGCCCTCAAATCCATCCCCGGACTCGAGAAGCTGGTCAAGAAACAGCTCCCCGATGTAGCCGACAGCGAGGTGTTGCTCTACATGGAATTCGTCTTGCACGGCCTTTCGGAGTGCTCGCAGCTTTCGCGCCAGAAGATTCGCCAGGGCAACCAGTTTTCCGACCTCATGTCCTCAATGGTCGGGGGCCTGAACCTCGGCGACCTGGACGAGGACGACGAAGAGGAGGATCGCTACTAGCCCAGTTCGCCGCGAAGGCGCATCTTTGGAGCGGTGAAACGCTATCGCTCCCTGCTTCTCTCGATCCTTCTGCTGGCCCTGGGTGGGTTGCTACTGTGGTTGGCGTTTCGCCACGTTGACTTCCCCTTGATGTGGGCCCAGATTCGAGAGGCCAAACTCGGGTGGGTGGCCCTCACGGTGCTGGCCACCTTGGGCACCTACCTGATCCGCACCTGGCGCTGGACGCTCCTGCTCAAAGCCGCTGGACAGCCCGGCCCCTACCGCTGGGCCTTCCCCTCGCTGATGATGGGCTATCTGGTCAACCTGGCTGTGCCCAGGTTAGGCGAAGTGACACGTTCAGCTGTCCTGGGTGAGCGCAGCAAGGGAAGTCTCCCCGCTACTTTGGGCACCGTGGCCACCGAACGCGTCGTTGACGTGCTGACACTGCTTCTACTGCTGATCACGGTGCTGACCGCCCAACGGTCCAGACTCTACGGCTTTGGGGAAGAATACGTCACCGGGCCGCTCGGTCGGTTCACGGCTGCTTACGGAGTTCTGGCTTGGGTGCTGATCGGCGTGGTGATGCTGGGCTTTTTGTTCCTCTTTCTGTGGCTGTGGCGACGTTTGCGCCAGAAGGATGGCCTGGCCGCTCAGTTCGTGCAAGGGCTTGGCAGCCTGTTCGCCCTACGCCAGTGGCCGCTCTTTTTGCTGTTAACCCTCGGCATCTGGACGGGTTATTTCCTGACCAGTTACCTGCCCCTTTACGCATTAGAGGCAACCTCCCATTTGGGTCTCGCAACGGCCTTCAGCTTAATGGCCCTGGGCAGCATCGCCCGCAGCCTACCGATTCAAGGGGGCAGCATGGGGGCCTATCACGCGGTGGTCGTTGAGGTGGTCGCGCTGTATGGGATTGCAGGCACCGAGGGGATGGCCCTCGCCGTCCTCATTCACGCCATTCAGACGTTATTCCAATTGTTTGTAGGGGGCTTGGCCTTGGTAGACGTCTCGCTGGCGCGCAGACGAAACCCGCGCGCCGCCTAACTCCGTGCCTTGAAGATGTCGGGTTTCGACATGTCGAACATCTCCATCGAACGAATCGGGTAGGGAATCACGATGTTCTCCTCGCGGAACACGCGGCGGATCGCCAGGATGCCTTCGCTTACGGCCCGTTCGTGGTCGCGGTGCATCTGGAACGGTGCCCAGTAGGCGACTTCCATGTCAATCGCCGAATCGCCGTAGGCAGTGTAGTTGACCTCGATGGGATAATCCGCCAAGCGGACAGGCAAGTCGGAAATCGTTTTCTCGACAATGGCCTTCACCCGGTCCAAATCGTCCGTGTAGCTGATGCCCACGTGCAACTCGACCTCGCGACGGCCCAAGCGTGAAAAGTTGTACAGCGGCCCCTCCAGGACCAGTTTGTTGGGCATGGTCACGAGTTGTCCGTGCTCGGTGATCATGCGGGTGTAGTTGAGGGTAAGGGCCTCGACCTTCGCATAAATGTCATTGGTCTGGATCCAGTCGCCCGCCTCATAGGGGCGGCGCAGGGTCAAGATGTAACCCGAAAGGAAGTTCGCTGAGATGTTCTGAAACGCGAACGAAATGGCCAAAGTGAAAATCCCCGCACCTGCCAGCAAGCCACGCACCGGGCCGTCGAGGTTCAAGGCACTCAGCGCGAGGAGCAGCCCGAAAAT
This sequence comes from uncultured Cytophagales bacterium, assembly GCA_964350605.1. Taxonomy (GTDB): domain Bacteria; phylum Bacteroidota; class Bacteroidia; order Cytophagales; family JAAEPT01; genus CAYGKP01. The sequence goes on along the minus strand of CAYGKP010000140.1, from coordinate 3,646 downwards.
GATGAAGAGCACATAGCCAAACGAGCCCATCATCCGCCCGGCAATCGGGTTTTTCATCAGGCGACCGCCCAGCCGGCTGATGCCCCGGTTCACGTAGCGCGCGCCCCAAATGAAGAGGGCAAAGACCAACACACCGATCAAGAAATTCGGCAATCCCAGGACCAAGCTGGTCAACCATCCCCAGAGCTTGTCGGAGAGGGCCTCAATCATGTCCTGAATCGTACGGTCTTTCTTATCGCCATGCGGCGACTGAAACTTGCCGCCGCCACCAAAAAAGTCGTCGATCGCCTGGGCCTTACCGGCCAAGCTCCAATACAGCTCGCGCAAGTGGTCGAGGAATTTCACGGGCGTTGCGCCAGGTTAGTTGGTCAGGGTGCTAGTCTTCAATCTTGGCATACTTGTGCCCCGAAAAACCGTAGTAGGCCACGTACAGGTAGCAGACCACCGGCAAGAGAAAGGCCATGCCATAGCTACCCAGCGATTCAGCCAAGGTGTTGACCGCAAACAGGACAACCGCACCGCCCACAATGCCCATGATCAGGATCGAGGAACCTTCCTCGGAGAATTTCCCGAGGCCGTCAATGCCCAAGCAGAAGATGGTTGGAAAGAGCAGGGAGTTGAACAAACCCACCGCCAGGATGAGGAGCAGCGAAGCGTTTCCTTCGGTGAGAACCGAGAGACCCACCAACAAAGCCGCCATCAGGGCGCAAGTGGTCACCGCCCGCGCCGGAGATACCGTACGCAGCAAAGTAGCCGCAAAGAAGCGCCCCGCCATGGCACCGCCCCAGTAGAAGGCCACCAGGAATCCGCCCGCGATGCCCAATTGAATGTTTTTCTCCTGGAAGTAGCCAATCAGGTTGACCCCAATGGAAACCTCGGCACCTACGTACGCGAAGATCGCGATGGCCCCCAGCACCAAGTGTTTGTATTGCAATACAAACTGGCGGTTGTCGTTTTTCACGTTCGTCGCATCACCCTTGGTGCGAATCTCAGGCAGCTTCGAATAGGCGAAAATCATCCCCAGCAGTACGAACAGTGCCGCCATAATCAGGTAAGGCAGAATCACCTTATTGGCTTGGGCCTGCAAGAGGTCATCGAAGGTGCTTTCCACGGGGTTAAACTCCGGCTGGATCGAGACGATGACCATCCCAATCAGTGGGGCGATCCAGGTTCCGAACGAGTTGAACGCTTGGTGGAAGTTGAGGCGCGAGGCAGCAAAAGTTCGCTCGGCCAGCAGGGCAACATAGGGGTTCGCACCCACTTGCAGGATCGTAATCCCCGCCCCCATGACCACATAGCTGGCGACCACGAAGGTGTAGTTGCGCAGCAGTGCAGCGGGAACAAGCAGCCCGGCGCCCAGCGCAGTGACGAAAAGCCCGATGGTGATGCCCCGCTTGTAGCCAACTTTGTCGATCAGTTTTCCCGCCGGAAAGCCCAGCACGAAATAGGTCGCAAAGAACAGGTAGGCCAGAACCCGGACTTGGTCCAAGCTGATGTTCAGACCCGTAACCAAGTCGGTGAGGAGAAAGCCGTTGACCACCGTAATGAAGCCCCACATCAAAAAGACGAGTGCCAGGGTCAAGGATGGGCGGGTGGAAGACGCGGAAGTGTCGCTCATGGTCGCTGAAAAAGATTGGGTTTCGCGGGGTGCGTTCAAGGTGAAATCTAGCGGTTTTCGGCCAGATGTTTGTAATGATGTGGCTAGGGGCGCAGCAAGGGCATTCCCATGGCCTGGGCCAGGACCCCGGGCAGGCGAATTCCCTCGGGGGTTTGGCCGTTTTCCAGCAAGGCCGCCAAGATGCGCGGCAAAGCCAATGCACTGCCATTCAGGGTATGAACCAGGCGGGTTTTTTTGTCCTCGTCCTTGTAGCGGAGCTTGAGGCGGTTGGCCTGATAGGTTTCGAAATTACTCACCGAACTGACTTCCAACCAACGTCCCTGCGCCGCCGAATACACTTCGTAGTCATACGTGATGGCCGAGGTGAAGCCCATGTCGCCGCCACAGAGCAAGAGCTTGCGCCAGGGCAATTCCAAGGAAGTCAGCAAGCCTTCCACATGCGAGGCCATTTCCTCCAGTGCCTCATTGGATTCCTCGGGTCGGCGGAGTTGGACGATCTCGACCTTATCGAATTGGTGCAAGCGGTTGAGCCCCCGCACATCGGCACCCCAAGACCCAGCCTCGCGACGAAAGCAAGGCGTGTGGCCCGCCAGCTTGATGGGCAGGTCTGCATCAGCCAGCAATACATCACGGTAAAGATTGGTCAGTGGGACTTCCGCGGTGGGAATCAGGTAGAGGTTATCGACCGACGCGTGGTACATCTGGCCCTCTTTGTCGGGCAATTGCCCGGTGGCATAGGCCGAGGCCTCGTTGACCAAAATGGGCGGTTGGGTCTCCGAATAGCCCGCTTCGACTGCGCGATCCAAAAAAAACTGAATGAGTTTTCGCTGCAAGCGCGCGCCCTGCCCGGTGTACACCGGAAACCCCGCTCCGGTAATCTTGTTGCCCAAGTCGAAAGACACCAGGCTGTAATCGACAATCAATTCCCAGTGCGGCTTAGCACCTTCGGCCAGCGTCGGAATCGTTCCGCCTTCTTTCACCGTCACGTTTTCGGCGGCTCCGCCCCCTTCGGGTACGCGATCCTGGGGCAGGTTGGGCAGCTCGACCAGCAAGCGTTCAGTTTCGGCCTCGGCCTCGCGAAGTGCCACCTGGAGAGTCTGGACGCGTTCTTTCCCGCTGGCGGCTTCGCTTTTGGCCGCTTCCGCTTCCGCTTTCTTGCCCTCACGCATCAGTTCGCCGATGCGTTTGGCCGCCTCGTTGGCCGAGGCCAAAATGCGGTCGTGTTCCCCCTGGGTCAGGCGACGGTGCTCGTCGGCCGAGAGGACGGCTTCGAGCTTGGCCTGCGCATCGGGCAGGCGTTTTTTCTTCAACCCGGCGAGGACCGAGTCGGTGTCTTGGCGCAAACGAGTGAGTTCGAGCATGGCGGGTTCAGCGTTGGGCCGCTAAGTTAGGCGGTTTTCGAAGTGGTGGGTGCTTGACATCCCAGCGGGGAACCCGTATCATTGTATCGAAGTGGGTCGACATGCGTTTCGACCAGGGGGGTTCTCCTCTTGCCGCTCGGCCGCCTCAAGCCTCTTATTAGATTTCGATCTACGGCATTCTTGCCTTTTCCCCGCATTTACGGGCGAAGTCCAAACCAACCTTTCCACTTACGTACTTACGGCCGCTGTGGCATCCATGTACAGCATTGAAGAATTGGAGCTAAAGCTCCTGAGCGAACTCAAAGAGTTGGCCGAACGCCTGGACCTCAAGCGCACACGCCGCATGTCCAAAGAAGAACTGGTCTACGCCATTCTTGACTTCCAAGCCGTCGAGCCCGACAAAGTGCAATCCGCACGCGCCGAACTTGACTCGATGGAAGCTGTGGGTGTCGAAACCTCGGCCCCCGCTGAAAGCAAATCAGAAGGCAGATCGCGCAGCAGCAACGACGACCGCCCTGCGCGCCGCCCGAAACGCGAGAACGTGACCGATGCCCCTAGCGATTCGTCGTCGGAGGGTGATTCCGACAACTCGGAAGAAAAAAGCAGCCGCCCCGCCCGCGAACCCCGCGGCGAGCGCAAGGAACGCGAGCCTCGCCCACCCCGTGAG
>CAYGKP010000139.1:0-6886 GCA_964350605.1 uncultured Cytophagales bacterium | reverse complement strand
ACCTGGTCGCCTCCATCGAGCCGAACGACTTTCGGGGCGAGCGTAGGTGGCAGCTCCGGATTCGCGACCTGCGGGCGCACGGTGAAGTTGGCGGGGGCGGCGAGTAGGCCCCGCCGAAGGCGGGGAGACGAGCCGACTGGGCGGGCTGTGCCCGGCACCCTGGTGGGAACCAACAGGGAATTTAGTGCGGCGCGGGCCCCAAAAATCCCTACTTTTGCGCCTTCCCCAACCGCTACCGATGTCTCGCAAGCCGATCCGCACGGCCCTGGTCTCCGTTTACCACAAGGAGGGCCTGGTTCCCATCATTGAAACCCTCAAAGCCCAGGGGGTCACCTTCTACTCCACAGGCGGCACCCAGCGCTACCTCCAAGAGCAAGGCGCCAAAGTCGTCCCCGTCGAGGACCAAACGGGCTACCCCTCCATCTTCGGCGGACGGGTCAAGACGCTACACCCCAAAGTCCACGGCGGAATCCTGCAACGGCGCGACAACCCCTCGGACCAAAAGGAAGCCAAGGAATACGGCATCCCGCCCATCGACCTGGTGATCGTTGATCTCTATCCCTTTGAAGCAACCCTCGCAGCCGGAGGCACTGAGGAAGAACTGATCGAGAAGATCGACATCGGCGGCATCGCCCTCATTCGTGGCGCGGCCAAGAACTTCGAGGATGTTACTATCGTCGCCAGCCAAGCCCAATACGGCCTGCTCGCCGACATCCTGAAAGAAAAAGGCGCAGCCACCGACATCGAAGACCGTCGCTTGCTCGCCGCTCATGCCTTCGATGTATCGTCGCACTACGACGGCGCGATTTTCTCCTACCTCAACCGCGAGGTGGGGCTCGACCGATTGAAAGTCAGCAGCGCGTCTTCCACCCCGCTTCGCTACGGCGAGAACCCCCACCAGAAGGGCTGGTTCTTCGGCGATCTTGATAAGCTGTTCGAGAAACTGCACGGCAAGGAACTGAGCTACAACAACTTGGTGGACGTCGAAGCGGCCCTTCGCTTCATCGACGAGTTTAAGGACGAGACCTGCGTCGCGATCCTTAAGCACAATAATGCTTGCGGTCTGGCCCTCGGATCGACCGTCTTGGAAGCCTACGAAAAGGCCCTGGCCGCCGACCCCGTTTCCGCCTTCGGCGGCGTGATTGTCACCAACAAGACGGTCGATAAAGCCGCCGCTGAAAAGCTGCATGAGCTATTCTTCGAGGTGCTCATCGCCCCGGACTTCGATGCCGATGCCCTGACGGTTCTTCAGCAGAAAAAGAACCGCATCCTCCTGAAGCGCAAGCCGGTCAAGTTCCCTGCCCTTTCGATCAAGACGGCCCTGCACGGCTACTTGGTTCAGGAGCGCGACCTGAAGACCGAAAAAGCCGAGGACTTCACCACCGTCACCAAGCTGGCCCCCACCAAGGAACAAACCGAGGCTCTGCTGTTCGCCACCAAGGTTTGCAAGCACACCAAGAGCAACGCCATCGTGCTTGCGAACAACGGCCAACTGCTCTCTTGCGGTGTTGGCCAGACCTCGCGGGTCGATTCGCTCGAGCAAGCCATCGCCAAAGCCAAACATTTCAACTTTGAGTTGAAAGGTGCGGTGCTGGCTTCCGATGCCTTCTTCCCGTTTCCCGACTGCGTCCAGATCGCTGCTGAGGCCGGGATCGCCGCTATTTTGCAGCCAGGGGGCTCGATGCGCGACAGCGAATCGGTTGAAGCCGCTAACGCGGCGGGCCTCGCGATGGTCACCACGGGCCTGCGCCACTTCTACCATTAAGTTTTCCCCTGGCACGGGGCTAACATTTCTGTAACTTCACATTCGCCTTTACGTCCGCAGCACCAAATGGGCCTCTTCGACTTCTTTACCAACGACATCGCCATCGACCTGGGTACAGCCAATACGCTGATCATTACCAAGGAGCGAATCGTCGTTGACGAACCTTCCATCGTGGCCATCGACAAACTGACCGGCAAGGTGCTCGCCATCGGTCGTGATGCGATGCAGATGCACGAGAAGACGCACGAAAACATCAAGACCATCCGCCCGCTGAAAGACGGGGTGATCGCCGACTTCCACGCCGCCGAGCAGATGATTCGCGGGATGATCCGCATGATGGACGACAAGAAGCGCATGTTCGCTTCCTCGCACCGGATGGTGATTTGCATTCCCTCGGGCATCACCGAGGTAGAGAAACGCGCCGTTCGCGACTCCGCGCAACACGCCGGGGCCCGCGACGTCTACATGATCCACGAGCCGATTGCCGCGGCCATTGGCCTGGGCATCGACATCGAGCGGCCCATCGGTTCGATGGTCGTCGACATCGGAGGGGGTACCACCGAGATCGCGGTCATCGCACTGTCGGGCATCGTCTGTGAGCAGTCGATCCGCGTGGCGGGTGACGTGTTCAACCGCGACATCCTGGACTACATGCGCCGCCAGCACAACCTGTTGATTGGCGAGCGTTCGGCCGAGAAAGTAAAAATCGAAGTTGGTTCGGCCATGACCGAATTGGACAACGGACCGGACGACTACGAAATTCGGGGTCGCGATTTGATGACCGGGATTCCGAAAGTTGTCAAGCTCTCCTATTCTGAGGTGGCCTTTGCCCTCGACAAATCGATCTCGAAGATCGAGGAAGCGGTGCTCAAGGCGCTCGAAATCGCCCCGCCGGAGCTTTCGGCCGATATCTACGACAACGGCATCCACCTGACTGGTGGTGGGGCCTTGCTTCGCGGGTTGGCACGCCGCCTTTCCCTGAAGACCAAACTCCAGGTTCACGTAGCCGAGGATCCCTTGCGCGCCGTTGTGCGCGGCACGGGCATGGCCCTCAAGAACCTGAAGGCCTACAAGGCGGTGCTGATGACCTAGCCTTCGGATGCGCAGGCTGTTCCAATTTCTTGTCCGCAGCCGCAACATCCTGTTGTTTGTGGCCTTGGAGGTAGCGGCCCTCGCCATGGTGGTGAGCAGCCGTCGCTACCACAACGCGGCGTTTTTGAACGCCTCAGACCGCTTAGTGGCTGGGGTGGAAGCCACTGGCTCGCAGATCAGTAGCTACTTCTCGCTGGAGGAACAGAATGAGGTTTTGCTGCGTGAGAATGCGGTGCTTCGCCAGCGCCTGGCGAACCTCGAGAAACAAGCCCTCGACCTGGAAATTACCCAACTCGGCTCGCCGCTTGATTCCTCCTACAATGTGGTCCCTGCCCGCGTGGTCGGCAAGGCTTTGCACCGCGACCGCAACTATTTGACCATCGACAAAGGCTGGGGCGATGGCGTACGCCCAGGCATGGCCGTGATCGGCGACCGGGGCGTGGTGGGCCGTGTTCAGAATGCCAGCAAACACTACGCAACGATTTCCACCTTGCTGCACCCCGACGTGGTGGTGTCAAGCGAAGTGCGGCGCAATGGTGTGGTCGGCGCGGTGCGTTGGACAGGGCATGGTGTGCGAAGCGGCGAAGTGGACTTTGTGCCCCGCCACCTGAGCGTAAAGAAGGGGGATACCCTGGTGACTTCGGGCTACAATGCGCTGTTTCCCCCCGGCATTCCGGTGGGCCAAGTGGTGCGCGCCGAACTACTCGGCCACGAGACGTTCTATGAAATCGACCTTCGGTACTTCACCGAGTTTGTCACCATTGACCACCTCTACGTGATCGAGAACAAAAACCGTGGGCCTCAGCAAGCCCTCGAAGCCCTCACCCAAGACCAAGGCTCGGACCAGCCCTAGCCCATGCTGCGCGGAATCCTTTACCAACTGTTGGCCTTCGTCTTCCATGTGACGTTGCAGGTGCTGGTGCTCAAGAACCTGAACCTCTGGGGGGTCGGCTTTGGCTTTGCCTACGTGGGCTTCCTCTTGGGTCTACCCATTTTCGCCTCGCCCTGGCTGTTGCAACTGATCGGCTTTGCGACGGGCCTGATCCTCGATGGCTTCTACAATTCGCCGGGTGTCCACACGGCGGCCTGCGTGGCTTTGACTTTTGCGAAGCCGTCGCTTGACCGCCGGTTTCAATTGGCCGAGCCGGGGGGCGAGAGCACCTCGTTCTTACTGGTACGCGAGGTAGGATTCAACCGCTTTGTGGTCGAGGCGGGGGTGCTCGTGCTGCTTCACCATTTGGTCCTCTTTGTGGTCGAGGCCGGAGGGCTCGTCCATTTCCATTGGACGCTGCTCAAGCTATTGTTCAGTTCGTTGTTTACCTTAAGTCTGCTCGTGATCATCCAGATTTTGATCTACCGAGGTCGCCGTCGGCGGACGGCCTAAGGCCCCCTGAGTTAAGATGAAGTTCGAACGCCCCCAAATTGTCCGAGGCACGATCATCGCCGTGGGGTTGGTGTTTGTCATCCAGCTTTTTGCGCTTCAAGTCGTCGATGCGCGCTACAAGCTGGCCGCCGAAAACAATACCATTCGCCGGGTGCCGCTTTACCCCTACCGGGGGCACATCAAAGACCGCAATGGCAAGTGGCTGGTGGTCAACATCCCGACCTTCGATTTGGAGGTGACCACCCGCGAGATGGAGATCGCCGATACGGTTCGGTTTTGCCGCCTGTTGGGCCTCAGCCGTGAAGAGTTCCTGGCCAAAATGGCCGAGATCACCGACACGGCGAAAAATGCCGGGTACTCACCCGTCAAGCCCCAGCAGTTCCTGCGCCAGATGTCGTCGGAAGAATACCACCGCATCCGCGATGTGTTCAACTACCCGGGCTTCAACTTCCAGGCCCGCATTGCCCGCGCCTACCCGGACACGCTGATGGCCCATGCCCTGGGCTACATCGCCGAGGTAAGCCCCGAGGAAATGGACCGCGACAGCACGAGGTATTACCGCCGGGGCGATCTGGTCGGCAAGAGCGGGATCGAGAAATATTACGAGCCGTACCTGCGTGGTCGTCGGGGGGTGAAGTACGTGATGGTCAACGTGCGGGGGGTCGAGCAAGGCTCGTTCAACGACGGAAAGCTCGATTCGACCTCGGCGGCGGGCGAGCCGCTCACCTGTTCGGTGGACATCGAACTGCAGCGATTCGCCGAGTCATTGCTGGAAGGCAAGAAGGGCTCGATTGTCGCCATCGAACCTGCAACGGGTGAGATTCTGACCATTGCCTCGGCTCCAAATTTCGACCCCAACCTCTTGACCACTGGCCGAGAATTCGCCCAGAATTATGGCCAACTGATCAAGGACCGTGTGCTCCTGGACCGCGCCACGATGAGCTTTCACTCGCCGGGCTCGACCTTCAAACCGATCGTGGGGTTGGTCGCCTTGCAAGACGGGGTCATTACGCCAGACATGGCCTTGAGCGGCGGTGGGATTGTCGAAGACCACGGCGGGGGCGGCTCGCTGGTCACAGCGATTCAACGCTCGTCGAACGGCTACTTCGCGCGGTGTTTCATCCGCACCGTCCAGCAGCAAGTGAAGAAGGATTGGCGCGAAGACAGCCGTTATGGCTTCAAGCGCTGGCGCGAGGCGGTCATGAAGTTTGGCCTGGGCAAACGCCTGGGTTCGGACCTGCCGCAAGAGGCGACTGGCAACATCCCAACCGCCGAGAGCTACGACCCGAAGTTCCCCGGCGGCTGGAACGCCGAATCGATTTTCTCGCTCGGCATTGGCCAGGGGGAGATCGTACTTACGCCCCTTCAACTGGCGAACGAAGCGGCCATCATTGCGAACCGGGGCTATTACATTCGTCCCCACTTGATCAGTTCGGTGGGCGACCGGGGGCCACTGCCTGAGTTCCGTGAGAAGATTTCAGTAGGTGTGGAGGGCCGCCATTTCGAGCCCGTCGTCGAAGGCATGGAGCTGGTGGTCCTAGCGGGTACGGCCCGCTCGGCCCAGATCGAGGGCATTTCCATGTGCGGGAAAACCGGGACGGTGCAGAACGGCCCGCGTCGCGGCGATCAGTACCTCTACAAGAACCACTCGGTGTTCATTGGCTTTGCGCCGCGCGACAACCCAAAAATCGCCATCGCCGTGTTCATCGAGAATGCGGGGTACGGCAGCCAGTGGGCGGCTCCGATGGCTGGTCTGGTGGTCGAAAGGTATTTGAAGGGTGCCCTTTCGCCCCAACGGGCGGCTCAGGCGTTGCAAATCAGTGAGGCCCGGTTTTCGAAACTCCGCAGCGAACGATGAGGCAGCGCGACTCGGTACTCGGCAACTTGGACTGGATCGCCGTGGGGCTGTTTGGTGCCTTGGTGTTGTTCGGTTGGCTGAACATTTGGGCGGCCATCTCGCCGCCCGACGTGATCACCGATCCGTTTTCGGGTGACAACAAAGCGGGCATCCAATTCCGTTGGGTTTTGGCTGCGTTGGGGCTGGTGGTTATCGTGCTGTTCCTTGAATCACGCGTGTTCGAGCAGGGCGCCTACATCTTCTATGGCATCACCACTGCGATGCTGATCGGTGTGCTTCTTTTTGGGGTGGAGGTGAATGGTGCGCGCTCCTGGTTCCAGATTGGTTCGGCCCGATTCCAACCCTCGGAATTTGCCAAGTTGGGCACCGTCTTGGCAGTGGCCCATTTCCTCAGCCGGGTGAACGTGCGCTTCGGGTTGAACCTCCAGACACTTTTGGTTGTCGGGCTGATCGCGGCACCGCCAATACTCATTGTGGCCCAACCGGATGCAGGGTCGGCGTTGGTGTTCGCAGCGTTCATTGTGGTACTCTACGTTCGCGGGCTTCCCGCGTATTTGCCGCTCTTCGCCATCCTGGGGGTGCTGCTCTTTTTGCTCAGCTTGACGGTCTCACATCTAGTCCTGTTCATCTTGATTGGCGTGGTGGGGCTCGTGGTGTTCCTGCTCATGCGCAAGCGGCGCAAGAACATCTTCCAGTTGGTGGGCGTGATGGGCGCGGTGTCCGGCGTGATCGTGGGGACCGACTACTTCGTGAACAAAGTGTTGCAACCCCACCAACAGCTTCGCAT
>CAYGKP010000138.1:0-6936 GCA_964350605.1 uncultured Cytophagales bacterium | reverse complement strand
GCCGGTATAGGCGCTGGTGCTGCAAACTCGTTGCCAGGGCGCGCTTTCTGTTGTTTTTCTGCCAATCTGACAGCCCGTCAGTCCATCGAGTGGTGAAGGGTCTGCCAGAGTAGGTCTTTGAGTTCTTTGAGGCCCTGCTGGGTGTGCGAGGAAATGAAAACCGTCGGGAGGCCCTTGGGCAACTTCGTTTTCAATTCTTCCTGCAACTCGCTGTCCATCAAATCGCACTTCGAGACGGCGAGCACCCGGCACTTGTCCAGCAATTCGGGGTTGTGTTGCTCGAGTTCTCCGAGAAGGATTTTGTATTCTTTCTCGATGTCCAGCCGCTCGGCAGAGACTACAAAGAGCAGCACACTGTTGCGCTCCACGTGACGCAGGAATCGGGTACCCAGGCCCTTGCCGTCCGCCGCGCCTTCAATCAGGCCGGGGATGTCGGCCATCACGAACGATTGATCGTCATAGTAGGAGACAACACCCAGGTTCGGGACCAAGGTGGTGAAGGCGTAGTCGGCGATTTCCGGCTTGGCTGCCGAGACAACCGAGAGCAGCGTGCTCTTGCCCGCATTGGGGAATCCGACCAAGCCCACGTCGGCCAGGACTTTAAGTTCCAGGACGATGGTGCGCTCCTCGCCGGGCAGGCCGGGCTGAGCGTAGGTCGGCGACTGGCGCGTAGCCGATTTGAAATGGACGTTACCCAAGCCGCCTTTTCCACCAGCCAGAATGATGACCTCCTGACCGTCCTCGGTCACTTCGGCCAGACGCTCGCCTGTGTTCTCATCAATGATGGTGGTGCCCAGGGGCACTTCCAGCACTTCATCCTTGCCGTCCTTGCCGTTCGAGCCGTGGCCCCCGCCTTGCTCGCCGTGCGTGCCTTTCAGGTGCTTGCGATAGCGCAGGTGGAGCAGCGTCCAAAGCTGCTGGTTGCCCCGAACGATGATGTGCCCCCCGCGTCCGCCGTCGCCGCCGTCGGGCCCACCGAAAGGCACGAATTTTTCGCGGCGAAAATGCGCCGATCCTGGCCCCCCGTTGCCCGAGTTCGCATAGATCCGTACGTGGTCAATGAAGTTCGAAGAAGCCACGGCCTAGCGGGCCGCGTCAACGGCCTGGGTGAGACGGGCAAACACCTCGTCGATGGAACCCATTCCCTCGATCGAGGCGAATTTTTTCTGGGCGGCATAAAAGTCAGCCACCGGTAGGGTCTGCGCTTTGTAGACCGCAATGCGCTGGGCGATGATTTCGGGGTTCTGGTCGTCGGCGCGGCCCGAGTCCTTCCCGCGGAGCAAGAGGCGTTGTTTCAACTCCTCCTCATCGACCTCCAGGGCCACCATGGCGGTGACACTCGTCTCGAACTCCAGCAACAGCGCGTCAAGTGCTTCCGCCTGGGGAACGGTTCGGGGAAAACCGTCGAAAATGACCCCCTCGATGCCGCGCATCTCGGACAGCCGCTCGCGCAGCATGCCGATGGTCACCTCGTCGGGCACCAAGTTGCCTTGGTCCATGTAGGACTTGGCCAGTTGGCCCAGCTCGGTTTCCTTGCCGATGTGCGCACGAAACAAATCACCCGTCGAGATGTGCGCCAGGCCGTAGTGGGCCATCAGCTTCTCGGCTTGGGTGCCTTTACCTGCCCCGGGAGGGCCGAAGAGTACCAAGTTGAGCATCGCAGTTTCGGGTTGTTTTTTGGCGTTCCAGCCGAGTTACTCCGCAGGTGCTTCCGCTAGCTCAGCTTCCAATTGTTGTACGATGGGTATCGAATTGAGCTGCTCCTCCGCTGTCATTGTTTCGCCGTGACCACCCACCGCAATGTGGGGGGCGATGACCAGCGAGACGATCGACATCAGTTTGATCAGGATGTTCATCGAAGGACCCGACGTGTCCTTGAAGGGATCGCCCACGGTGTCGCCAGTCACGGCGGCTTTGTGTGCGTCCGAACCTTTGTACTCCATCTTGCCGTCGATCATCACGCCCTTCTCGAAAGACTTCTTGGCGTTGTCCCAGGCACCCCCAGCATTCGACTGGAAAATGGCCATGAGCACACCCGAAACGGTGACACCCGCGAGCAAGCCACCAAGCACCTCGGGGCCAAATAAGAAGCCAACAAGCACGGGGACTACCAGGGCAATCGCACCGGGCAGCATCATTTCACGAATCGAAGCCTTGGTCGAGATCGCCACGCACTTTTCGTACTCGGGCTTCGCCTTGTACTCCATGATGCCCGGAATCTCGCGGAACTGGCGGCGCACCTCTTGGACCATCGCCATGGCGGCACGGCCCACCGCACTGATCGCCAACGCCGAGAAGATGAACGGAATCATGCCGCCGATGAACAGACCGGCGAGGACGTCGGCCTTGTAGATGTCGATGGCCGAGATGCCCGCGATGCCTACAAAGGCCGCGAACAAGGCCAGCGAAGTGAGGGCAGCCGACGCAATCGCGAAGCCTTTCCCGATGGCGGCGGTGGTGTTCCCCACGGCATCCAAGGTGTCGGTGCGCTCGCGCACTTCGTCGGGCAAATCACTCATTTCGGCGATACCCCCCGCGTTGTCGGCAATCGGACCAAAGGCGTCGATGGCCAGTTGCATGGCGGTAGTCGCCATCATCCCGGTCGCGGCCATGGCCACACCGTAAAGACCTGCGAACCAGTAGGACCCGTAGATCCCTGCGGCCAGAACGATCATCGGAATGACCGTCGATTCCATGCCGACCGACAACCCACCAATGATGTTGGTGGCATGGCCAGTCGAAGATTGTTTGATGATCGAAAGCACCGGACGGCGGCCCATCGCAGTGTAATACTCGGTCGCAAGGCTCATCAGTACGCCGACCACCAGGCCGACCATGATCGAGCCGAAGACGCCCCACTTGGTGAATTCAAAACCACGCAAGACCATTTCCTCGGGCAGCATCCAATGGATGAGTCCCGCACAACCCGCAGCGGTCAAGAGGACCGAACCCCAGTTCCCGATGTTGAGGGCCATCTGGACGTTGCCGGTGTCTTTGCTGATGCGTACCACTTGCATGGTCAATGCCGAGAACAGAAGACCCATGCCCGCGATGAACATCGGCAGCATGAGCGGCGCGATGCCGCCAAAGTCATCGGCCGAAACAATCTCGCGGCCCAGGACCATCGAGGCCAGAATCGTCGCGACATACGAACCGAACAAGTCGGCGCCCATGCCCGCTACGTCACCCACGTTGTCACCTACGTTATCGGCGATGGTGGCTGGGTTGCGAATGTCATCCTCGGGAATGCCTGCTTCGACTTTACCAACCAAGTCGGCACCTACGTCGGCTGCTTTGGTGTAAATCCCACCACCCACACGGGCGAACAGGGCAATGCTTTCGGCACCCAGCGAGAAGCCCGCAAGGACTTCCAGGGCCTTTTCCATCATCACGCCATTCACATCGGCACCAACCGAAGTGACATATAGCGTGTAGAACAACAGGAACAACGAGCCAAGGCCAAACACGGCCAGACCCGCGACGCCCAGCCCCATGACCGAACCGCCCGTAAACGAAACGGCGAGCGCCTTCTTGAGTGATGTGCGGGCGGCTTGGGTGGTGCGGACGTTCGCCTTGGTGGCGATCTTCATGCCGATGTAACCGGCCAGCGCAGAGAAGACTGCGCCGATGATGAAGGAAATGGCGATGACCGGGCTTGAGGTCTCGACCATGGTGCCCGACCAAACGAGCAGACCGCTCGCGATCACAGCGAAGATCGAAAGGACCTTCCATTCGGCGCGAAGGAAGGCGATGGCTCCGTCGGCGATGTAGCCGGCGAGTTCCTTCATTTTCTCATCCCCGGCGTCCTGGCGTGTGACCCACGCGGCTTTACCGAGCATCACAAGCAATCCGAGTACCCCGAGTGCGGGGACGACAAGTAGATACCAGTCCATTATAATGTGGGCGGGGGGTTGGAGCCCGCCGATTTTGTGGGGGGCGAAGATAGGCGTTTTCCCCCCATCGCCCCAAGCACAAGGAAAGAAGGACTAGCGCAAACTGCCCACAAAGCCCTCGCTTTGGGTGCGGGTAGGGTGCAACACCAGGCGAAGACCGGTATTGGAGATCATGCCCATCGAGGCCAGCGAGATGCCAAAGAGGCCCCCGGCTTGGAAGGCCAGCATCAGGGCACCGGTCGCCAACAGCAAGGGAATGCCCCGCACGATGGCCTCATGCGCCACTTTGTGTTCGAAGCGAACACCAAGCCCTTGCGAAAACATGCGGACAACGCCCCAAACACCGATTTCAATGCGCCGCTCGCCGAGCTTACGCATCAGGAAACCAACCATTGTCGCAGCCAAAAAGGCCATGTACAAGTGGTGGCGGCTGTTGACGTGCCCATCCCACTCGCTCCATCGAACGGGCAACAACAACGTGAATAGCAAGAAGGCAACAAAGAGGTAGAAACCACCGAAGGCATACGCCAAAAAGCGCAGTTCGGGGACGCGCATTTTCACCCGGCGTGACAAAGTCGCGAAGGAAGCCGCACCAAAGGTTTTCAAGATGGCCAGCGACAAGGGCAGAAGCACTGCCTCGAGCCCATTGAGGGGCAGGTAGCGGAAATCCAGGTGGTTCAGGTACGCGCCGCCCAAGGCCACAGCACTGACCAGCGCAGCGATGTACGGCTCAAGGTTCGAGCTGGAGAGGGTATCACCCGCCAACCGGGGGCTGAACGCAGCTTCATCCTTGCCAGGGACCATCGAGCGTTTGGGGCTCAACTTGCCACCATAAGTAAGGTCCAAGGCTTCCAGGACCAGACGGGCGAAGCTGATGCCCGCGAAGTAGACCAGAAGTAGCTTCAGGAGGCGAATCGGGGTCCAATCTACGCCCGTGAGGGTAGAGACCACCAGAGCCAAGAGTAAGCCTAGGCTAAGTACTGCGACTGTGTAAAGACGGACCTGTGCACCAGTGAAAACTGGCACACGGCGAACGAACAAGGCGGCCCAGATGGTCAACATGACCGACATGATGGCTGCGAGGCTGACCGTTGCGCCCGATCCGAAGGGATAAAAGGGCACAAGGAACAAGAAGAAGGTAGTTGCCACTGTATTGAGAATCAACAACTTGGCGTGGCGTGAGGCAAAGCGCCCAAAAAGAATGGCGAAACGCGCAGGGAAGGAACGTTCGACGATGCCTTCAGAACGACTGAGGGTGCCCATGCCGTGAAGACGAATGACTTGTGCTGAGAAAACCGCCAGAGCGGCCCAGAGCGGGAGTGTCCACCAGAAGAAGTTGGGAAGCATACGCAGGTCTATAACTCTAGTGTATCAAGTAAAACTGGCCGCAAAGGTACGGCTTTTGTTCTAAATTATCTTGATGGAATCTAAACCAGGGTTTGTGGCGTTCGACAAATGGGTCGGTCAGCCTGCGCAAGAAGTTGCGCGCTTGGTCGTTTCTTGCATGATAAACCCAACCCTTTGTGAATAAGTTCGTCCTCTCGTTGCTCCTCCTCCTCTGCCTTATGCCTGCTAAGGCCCAATACAGGATCAGTGTAGAGGCCGAGGAAGACAGCCTGGACGACCTGGACGGCCAGCGCTCGCACATCCTGCTCTTGGACAAAACCACCCAGTACAAGGCCACCGAGGCGTTGGACGCGATGTACAACTTCGACTTCGACTACGCCCGTCGCCAGTTCAATTGGCTCAAACAGGCCCATCCGCGCCACCCGCTGCCCTACTTTCTCTTGGGTATGAACCACTGGTGGCAATCGATGCCCAACGACCGCGACGAATCGCACGACGAGCCGTTCCTGGCCTACATGGACACGGCCATCACCTTCGCCGAACGGCTCTATGAGGCCGAGCCAGACAATCCCGAAGGCTCGTTCTTTTTGGCGGCGGCCCACGGCTTCAAAGCGCGGCTCTATTCGGATCGGGGCAACTATGGCAAAGCCACCGGGGCCTCGAAACAGGCGATGAAATACCTGCGCCTCAGCCCCGAGGACACAGTCCTCTCGCCTGAATTCTTGATGGGCCACGCCCTCTACAACTATTTCCGCGAGTGGATTCCCGACGAGAAGCCGTTCCTGAAACCTGTGCTCATCTTCTTTCGCCGCGGCGACATGGACCTGGGCCTGCAGCAACTCGAACTGGTCGGAAAGAAAGCCTTCTACACGCGCATCGAGGCGATGAACTTTCTGGTTACCATTCATGGGAGCTATAACAAGGAGTATCACAAGGCCTTTCCTTACGCAGTCTACCTCTACAACCGCTACCCCAACAACGCCTACTTCCACCGCACCTACGCGCGGCTCTGTTACATTACCGGGCAACGAAAGGAAGCGGAACGGGCCTCCTTGTCCATCCTAGAACGGGTCGAGGCTGAGATGCCAGGCTACGAAGGCGAAAGCGGGCGCATGGCGGCCTACTTCTTGGGCTACTACCAGTATCATTCGGAGAAGAACCTCGATTCGGCGCAAGCCTATTTCGAGCAGAACCTGCATTACACCAAAAAAGTCGCGGCCTACGGGAAGAAGTACTTCCACCACTCGCTCGATTATTTGGGAGATATCTCCCTAGAACAAGGCGATACGACGGCCGCCACGCGGTACTACCAACTGCTGGTCGACTTCTCGGACCGCAAGGACCAGATGAATAAAGACGCCCGCGAGTGGCTCAAGTCAAAGGACAAGCGCCGCAAGATGAAAAAGCGCAAGCGCGAACAGATCGTCGAGAAGTTCTAGCGAGAGCTTACTTATCCATGAGGCCCTCGGCCTCCACGAACTTCTGCCACGCCCAGGCCGACTTCATCATGGTATGCAAGTCGTACTTCGGACGCCAGCCCAGCTCGCGCTCGGCCAACTTGGTGTCCGAATAAATCGCAGCAACATCGCCCGAACGCCGGGGGCCAATTGACTTTGGTAGTTCCCGTGAAATCACGGCCTCGAAAGCCGCCACCGCCTCCTTGACCGAAACGCCTTGGCCTGTCCCCAGGTTGAAC
>CAYGKP010000137.1:0-7001 GCA_964350605.1 uncultured Cytophagales bacterium | reverse complement strand
CAACATGGAAGGCATCGCGGCCACACCTCAGAGGAGCAGGTAGACGAACGCCGTGTTCTCGGAAGCCGGGGGCAGGAGCATGAGCGAAGCCGCCGCTGCCGTGCCGAAGACGATGCCCAGGAGGGCGGGTGCGCCCCAGGTCTTGATCTGTTTGCCGACGATCCAGACCGAAGCGATGATCAGGCCGAAGAAGAAGGCCCAGACCGGAATCGGATAGTTCTCGAAGAGGTAGCCCAAGAGCTTGCCCAGCGACACCAAGCTGATCCCTACCCCCAGAAACAGGAAGAAGAGGAACGGCACGTTGACGTACTCGCTGAGGGCCTTGAACTTGCCGGTGAAAAGCAGCTTGATAGCCTTGAAGTCCAGGCGCTTAAGGCTCTGGATCAGGTCGTCGAAAATGCCCGTCACGAAGGCAATGGTGCCCCCCGATACTCCGGGGATCACGTTGGCCGCCCCCATCGCCATGCCTTTAAGGAGCAGGAGGCCCGCTTGCAGCGCGTTCATGCTACTCGTTCGGTAGGAAGTGCGAGAAGGTGTCCGAGCGCAAGCCCAACCGGATGGTCTCCAGCGGGATGACCTCGTTGGGCGCAATGTTGCCCAAGTTCACGTTCGCCCCACAAAGCTTGATGAACCAGACTTGCTGTTCTTTCTGTGGCGCTTCCCAGATGATGCGGTCTTGCGGAACCTTGGTCAGGATCTCCTGCACCAAGCCCGAACGCACCTCGCCCGAGGCGCGGAACAAGCCAACGTTCCCGCTCTCGCGGGCCTCGCCGATGACTTTCCAGCTACCTGCTTGCAACTCGGCATTCATCAGCTCGATCCACTTGTAGGGCGGAATGATAATCGTCGCGTCTTTCGAGCCGACTTCCGAGAGGACCGTGAAGTCTTTCGAGAAGCGTTGGATGATTTCGCACTTGCGGTCGTGAGGGATTTCGAGCGAGCCGTCGGAGACCTCCATGTGCGTGAGGCCGAACTTGTCGAGCACCCGCGGGTAGTCGTCCAGTTGGTCGCGGACCAAAAAGGCTTCGAAGAGCGTGCCGCCCAAATAGACGGGAATGCCCGCCTCCTGGTAGATCTTGATTTTCTCCTGCAGGTGGCTGGTGACGTACGAGGTGGCCCAGCCGAACTTGACGATGTCGATGTACTCGCCGGCCGAATCAATGAGGTCTTCGACCTGGCGGCGGCTGAGGCCTTTGTCCATCACCATCGTGAACCCGTTGCTGCGTGGCTTCTGGGTGCGCTCGGGGATGTGCGCGAGCGAATAGTTGTCGTACATAAGTGCTTCTTAGGCCGGTCGGTATTGGTCGATGAGTTGCATAAGGGCCTTCTGCTTCTCCAACTCTGGGAAGAAGTCAAAGAGCACCCGGTGCATCTCAAAGTCCAAAAGTAGGGCATTTTCCAAATGACCCAAGGCCGCTTGGTAACGACCGCCTTCTAAACAGTACGCAACGGCCCGATAGTGCAGCACCGCCGCATCGGCCATCTCCTCAATCCCCTCCTCAATCAGCGCAATGGCCCGTTCCTCGTCGCCTTGCTCGAAATACAAAAACGAGAAGCCCAACCACACTTCCACCCGCTTAGGGTCGAGGGCCAAGGCTGTCTGGTAGGCTTCGGTGGCCGAAACCACGCTGCCCAATTCGCTTGCCGCTGCCGCCAGCGCGACCCAATAGCCCGCTTGCTCGGCGTCCAGGTCGACCGCCTTACGGTAGTAGTGGATGGCTTCCATCCATTTGTCCTGCGCGCAGAGCACTTCGCCGAGGGCAAAGAACGCCTTGTCGAAAAAGGCATCGTATTGCAGCACGCGGTTCAGGAAATGGAACGCCCCTTCCAGGTTGCCTTCCTCCTGACAGCAAAGTGCCAAACAATAGAGCACGTCCGCATCGGGGCCTTCTTCTTCCAGCGTCCGCTCGAACGCTTCCCGGGCGCGCTTGGTGTCGCCCAGTTCTAGAAGGGCGTTGCCCAAGTTGTAGTGCGCATTCGCGAAATCATCTTTGATCAGCGTCGCGTATTCAAACGCTTGGGCCGCCTCACTAAAGCGCGACAGCTTGTCGTAAATGATCCCGATGTTGTACCACGCTGGGGCCGAAAACGGCGCGCGGTCCACAAAGCGTTGGTAGAACGTCAGGCTGCTTTCCAGCTCGCCTTCTTGCTCCAAGCAATAGGCCAGTTCATACAGCGCGTCTTCGTTCGAAAGGTTGTGATCCAAGGCCCGCTTGTAGCAGCGAATGGCCATGCGGTAATTGCCCCAGCCTTGGTAGGCGAGGCCCAGGTTGTAATAGGCACCGTCCTTGTCCTCGCTTTGGGCCAAGAGGCCTTCCAGGCAGGCAATGCTTTCTTCGTGACGACCGAGCAAGGAAAAAATGCTGCCCTTTAGGCCGACAATCTCTTCGTCATGGGGTTGAATGGCGTCCGCACGCTCGATGGCATCCAAGGCTTCCTCGGCTCGGCCCAAGTCAATCAGCAACTGGGCCATTTCTGTATGCATGTCGGCGGAGTAGGGATACTGCTCGGTCGCGCATTCGCACACCACCAATGCCTTGTCCGAATCGCCTACGGTCAAATAATGCTCGACAAGAAACTCGTAGGTATTCAAGTCGAAAAACCCCGTCTGGCCCGTAGCAAGCT
Organism: uncultured Cytophagales bacterium; assembly: GCA_964350605.1. Classification (GTDB taxonomy): domain Bacteria; phylum Bacteroidota; class Bacteroidia; order Cytophagales; family JAAEPT01; genus CAYGKP01. Next base: position 4,376 of record CAYGKP010000137.1, on the reverse strand, counting down.
GCGCTTCAAAACGCCGCAGGGCTTGTTTGTTGGCTTCGTAATCTTCCAGATGGCTTTCCACAGGCTTATCGAATGTGGTTAGTAGATGATTACCCTTTGCTCTCAATATACGAGAGGCACCCATTGGGTGCCAGCTCAGTCGGGATAGTTTTCCACGGCCTACAGGCCGTGCATCTTCTTTAGAACGGTAGAAGACCAGGTTATGGTTTCGTCCAGGCTGCGAAATTTCAGGCCCGTGGCAGCCTGGGCCTTCTCGTTTCGGTATGCAAACCGATGAGGTAACGAGCGAACCACCGACCTTGTCAGCACCGGATCACGGCCAAACCACTTCTGGATCACACCCCAACGCCAACCGAGTTCGAGCACCCACTGAGGAATTCGCTTTTGGGGCACTGGCTTGCCGAAACCATTGGCGATCCTGGTGAACAGGTCTTGGTAGGTCGTCATCCCACCGCTGAGGATGAAGCGTTCCTCACTCGCTTTCGATTCCAACAAACGAACGGTAAACGCTGCTACATCGCGCAGGTCCACGTAGTTGATCGTGCCTTCGGGGTAATGGCTGCTGCGCCGGTAGACCTTCTGGAAAATCTGGCTGCTTGATCGGTTCCAGTCGCCAGGACCAAAGATGACCGAAGGGTTGACCGCAAAGCCAGAGAGACCCTCCTGAACAGCGCGCCACAATTCCGCCTCGGCTTGAAACTTCGAGATCGCGTAGGGACTGTTGAGGGAGGAATCGGTCCACTCGGCGGATTCGTCCACCACGGTCTGGCCAGGCACGCGGCCCAACGCCGCCACCGAACTGATGAGCCCAAACCGCTTGATGCCCAAGGCCAAAGCTAAGTTCACGGCGTTCGTCGTGCCTTCCACGTTCACCTTCATGAGTTGCTTGCGGTCGCGGGGCGAAAAACTCACGATGGCCGCCGCATGCAAGACAGCATCGGCCCCTGCCATCGCTTTCTCCAAAATCGTCAGGTCGAGCACGTCGCCCTCGAACACCGTCACCAGGCCCCAAAGCGAAGCGGGAAACGAGGTTTTGCGAATCAGGATGCGAACCGAGTGGCCCCGGTCGAGCAATTCGCGGCAGAGCGCTTGGCCCACCAATCCGCTTGCACCAGTAACAAGGACTTCCATCTAGAGGTCAGCGTTCAACAGGGGCAGAGACAATGCGTCTTGGTAGGCCTTCGTACTCATCGACTTTTTCAAATGGCCCACGTGCCGCTCCGAATGAGTGTCGGTGCCCAGGAAATGGACCAGGCCAGCCTTCACCAATGCCTCGGCTTGTTTCTGAGCACCCCTGTTGTAATACCCCCCAAAGGAATTGATGTTCACTTGCAGCTTTGCCCCTCGTTCGGCCCAGGCGACCAAGCGGTCGATTTTTCCTTCCAAGTAGGTATACCGTTCGGGGTGAGCGATCACGGGGACCAGGCCAGCGCTTTGAATCTCGAAAAGGACTTGATCGATTCCCGCTGGAGCGTTCAGGTAGGAGGTTTCGACCAAGAGGTAGTTCTCGTCGAAGGTCAACAGGTCTTTCGGCTTCTTCAGGCGGGGCAGAAACCATTCGTCCAGATAGTATTCCGCCGCAGCCTCTACTTCCACTTGAACACCTTCAGCGGCCAAGCCCTCGCGCAGTTTGCTGAGCGCCGTGCGAATGCCTTCGGGAGTGTTCTTATAAAAATCCCCCATGATGTGAGGTGTGGTAATCAGCTTTTGGTACCCCAGCTCGGCGAGACCCTTAGCCAATGCTACCCCTTGCTCGAGTGTTTCGGCTCCATCGTCGAGACCCGCAAGCAAGTGCGAGTGCATGTCAACGCGAAGCGGCTGGCGGGGGGCTTGCTTCGGCTTTTTTCCCCAGCGCATCACTAGGCTTTCTTGCCAATCCGACCCCAGAGGTTGCGCCAGGTTGGCTTCTGGAGGTCTTCGTCATAGTACCCGTAGCCATACCCGTAGCCATAGCCATAGCCACTGTTTCCTGCGACACCATTGAGAACTACGCCCAAATGATGCAGTTGACCCCCTTCGGCCACTGTATTAATGGTTTTGGGCACATCGCGCTTTGAGTAGCCCGCTCGCACAACATATAGGGGCGCATCTGCCATGCGCATGACCAACATGGCATCGGTTACCAGGCCAATGGGTGGGGTGTCGATCAGCACCACATCATATTTCTTTTGAAGGTCTTTGATCAGGTCGGTGAACTGCTTTCGTAACAGCAATTCACTGGGGTTGGGGGGCATGGGCCCTGCAGTTATGAAATCAAACCCTTCGACCTGTGTGTGCTGTATGCATTCCTTCCACTCGGTTTTTCCGATCAAGATGGTACTCATGCCTTTGAGGTTCTCGGCCTCGAAGCCCATGTGGACTTTTGGTTTGCGCATGTCAAGGTCGAGGAGCACAACCCGTTGGCCCGACATGGCGATGATCGCGCCCAGGTTGATGGCGACGAACGTTTTTCCCTCGCCACTAACCGTGGAGGTCACCGAAAGGATGCGCTTTTTTTTGTCGCTCACCATGAAATCCAGGTTGGTGCGAAGCGAACGAAGCGCCTCTGAAACCGAAGACTTGGGTCGATCATGGACCACCATGCGGGAGACTTCCATCTTCTCACGCAGGTACTCTGGAATGGTGCCCAAGACGGGAACGGATGTCGATTGGGTGAGGTCGGCTGGCGAGATGATCCGGTCGTGTAACTGATATCGAACCAGTAGAACTACCAAGCTAGCAAAGAGGCTTAATGCGAAGGCTAAGCCGTAGGAGAGTCCTTTTTTGGGACTGACTGGTTCTTGCGCTACGCGAGGTGGTGTAAGGATTTCGATTTCGGGGATGGTACCAGCTTTCGAGATTCCAAATTCTACCTGCTTCTCGCGAAGCAACAAATAGAATTTCTCATAGAGCTCGTAACCCCTTTGCAACCGATTAAACTCTGACTGATGGGCAGGTAGTTCGCCAAACTTGGTTCGCAATTCGGATAGGCGCCGAGAGAGTCGAGTCTGATCGCCCAGGATTTCCAACTTCAAACCATACAGGTTGTCCTTCAAGCGATTGCGTAATTCTCGCAATCCCGCTTGAAGCTGGTCCCCTGCCAGGGTGGGTCCACTCTGGCGCTGCTCCAAGAGAATCGCACGCATGCGCTTCTCATTATACTCCTGCGCCAACTCAGCTGGGTAAGACCTTCCGCCAACTTCACCCAGGTTGATGTAGGCAGGAAGCTCAGCTTTCTTGTCCAACTTGGCTATCAGTGAATCGATGCGTGCCAAAATTTCGCGGGTTTCGTCGCGTTTGTCGATTAGCTGAGTCGTCTTCTCATCAAGGTCGGAGAGTTGATTTTCCGGGTCTGATAAACCAGTTCGACGGATGAAATTCTCGATTTGATCTTCGACTACTTCCAGCTGACTGGAAGTTCGGTCAATCTGCTCGGCGATGTAGGCAAGTGCTTGTTCTTGGGCCTCCTGCTTCTTTTCGATGGTGCGCAGGATGTAAACCGAATCCACAGCTGACACAACCGCATGAGCCTTCGCAGCACTGTGTTCTTCAAAAGCGATTTCGATCGTACTGGCCTCTTGATTGAGGATTCGAACTTTTAGATGCTTCTGAAAATATTCTTGAAGATAAATGTCACTGTGGATGGTTAAGAGATAGTCCACATCGGTATCGAACAACTCTCCAAACTTTGGTCCTTGCTCCAAGCTGAATGCAAAACCCAACAGAGAAACAGTATCCCCCAATTGGGTTGTTTTTCGAACCGTATTCCCCGTTACGAGCTCTTCAAGCTCAACTTCCACCTGATTGATCGATGCAAAGTGTATTCGAATGGGCTGATCCCAAGGGATGTTTGCTTGGTCTGGATCGAAGTGAACCTCCAAAGCTTGTTGGGGATAAAACTCAGTGTTGATCACCTTACCATGGGCCATCAACGTGGTCCTCAGGGACAACAGGTCAAGCACACCCCGGTAGGTCAACTCGGAGTTAATGATCTCCAACTCTCCGGAAAGTTGGCGCATGTTGGCACGAGCCGAAAACTGATCCTGGTTGTCTTGGCTGATGCCCAGCAAACTCATGTCTTCACGAGGTTCCAGGCGGATCACTGAGCTGGAAACATAGACCGGCTTGGTGTACCTCAGGTAGATGAAAGCCCCCATAAAGCCCAGAAAAAGGAACAACGGAAAGAGCCAAGCCGACCGGCGGACGACATAGCTGAGTCGGCGCATGTCAAGCTGGCCCTCCAAGCTCTTGGTAGTGCCTTTCGTGCTTCGTCGGCTAAGGATGCCTTCCGGTGCTTCTGATTCTTTCGCTGTCACGGTGGCTGTTACCGGTTGAGCGTGGCGATCAAGACAACCAGGGTCACCACTGATGTGAATAGATTCAGTATGGGCCCGAAC
>CAYGKP010000136.1:837-7024 GCA_964350605.1 uncultured Cytophagales bacterium | reverse complement strand
CTGCGAAGGGCCGCCCAATGTGGAGGATGGCCGGATAGAGCAGGGTGAGCACAAAGCCAAGTGCCAGGTGGTAGCCAATGCCCCCGCGTTGCTTGCGGGCCGAGACCACAACGCCGATGATCGTCATGATGATGACCGCGAAGGGATAGGAAAACCGTTCGTAGTACTCGACCTGGAAGATCTTCGTGTCAGCGATCCCGCGCTTTTTTTCCATGCGGATTTTCTCGTTGAGCTGGTCGAGGTTCAAGGTCATCTCCTCCTTCCACTTCGACTGAAAATCATCGGGGTGCATGTTGATTACTGTATCGATCGACGCCCCCTCGGTGATGACTTCGTAACCCGGAGTCCAGTCTCGTAGCCGCCAGTGGTTGACCGTCCACGCCGCTTTGGCGGAATCCCACATCACGCGGGTGGCTGTCATCTTTTGCTTCAGTTCGGTGCCTACGATCGTCTCGATGGAAAACTGGTTGCCGACGTTCGAAATGTTGTTGTAGTCGCGGATGTAGGCGTAAGTCGAGTCGTTCAGCTTCAGGTGGATGTCCTGTTGCTCGAAGAGGTATTGGTTCTTCATGTACTTGCGCTCGAAGGCCACGCGTTCCTTGGTCGCGCCGGGCAGCACGTAGGCCAGCAGGAAGAACGTAGCAATGGCCATCAGCCCCGACCCGATGAAGTAGGGCCGCAGCACCCGCGCGAAGCTGATGCCTGATGAGAGCATGGCCACGATTTCGGTGTGGCCCGCGAGCCGCGAGGTGACCAGAATCGCGGCGATGAAAATCATGATCGGACTTAGAAAATTGGCCAGATAGGGGATGTAGTTCAGGTAGTAGTGATTGATGATCAGATGGAACGGCGCGCTGCGCTTGATGAAATCATCGTTGTTCTCGGTGTAATCGATCACACAGAAGATCACCACGATCAGAAGGACCGTGTAGAAAAAAGTGAAGAGGAACTTCTTTAAGATGTACCAGTCGAGAATCTTCATCGCGCGGGGCCGCCGGGCAGCCTACAATCGTTGCATGAGGCGGGCGATCATCGGGCCTTTCCAGGTGGCAAAGGTACCGTCCAAAATTCGGGCCCGCGCTTCGCGGACCAGCCATAAATAGAGCGCCAAGTTCTGGATCGAGGCGAGTTGGGCACCGAGCATCTCCTTAGCGATGGTCAAATGGCGCAAATAGGCTTTCGAGAAGCCCGAGGCATAGCTGCCCAAGTTCGGATCGAGCGGCGAATGATCGTCGTGCCATTGCTCGTTGCGCAGGTTCAAGGTGCCTTCGGTCGTGAAGACCATGGCCGTGCGGGCATGTCGCGTAGGCATCACGCAATCAAACATATCGATCCCCAAGGCAATGCACTCCAAGAGGTCCTCGGGTGTGCCGACCCCCATCAGGTAGCGCGGCTTGTCCTTCGGCAGGATTTGGCAGACCAGGTCGGTCATGCCGTACATGTCGTCTTTCGGTTCGCCCACCGAGAGGCCGCCAATGGCATTGGCCGGGCGGCCCCGCGACGCGATGAACTCGGCGGATTCCTTACGTAGGTCTGGGTAGACACTCCCCTGCACAATGGGCAGCAGGGTTTGCTCGTGGCCATACTTAGGCTCAGTCTCGTCAAAGCGCTTGATGCACCGGTCGAGCCAGCGATGCGTCAGGTGCATCGAGTCGCGGGCGTACTGCTCTTCGCAAGGGTACGGGGTACACTCGTCAAAGGCCATGATGAAGTCGGCCCCGATGATCCGTTGGGTGTCCATCACGTTTTCGGGCGAGAACAGGTGGCGCGTCCCGTCGATGTGCGAGGCGAAGGTCACGCCCTCCTCGGTGATCTTGCGCCGCTCACCAAGCGAGAAAACTTGGTATCCACCACTGTCGGTGAGCAGGTTTCGATTCCAACCGATGAACTTGTGCAGCCCACCCGCATTTTCCAGCACCTTCAAGCCCGGACGCAGAAACAGATGATAGGTATTCCCCAAAATCACCGGCGCGTTGATGTCGGGGCCCTCCAACTCGCGTTGCTCCACAGCTTTTACAGTGCCCGCCGTGCCCACGGGCATGAACATGGGCGTATGAATCTCCCCGTGATCGGTTTGAAGCCGTCCGGCGCGGGCCGAACTCTGTGGGTCGCGGTGCTCTACCTCGAAGTGCATGGGCCGCAAGTTAGCCCGAAGCCGTAGATTCCCCGGCGATGCCCTGCACTCCGTTGGAACTGACCCTTGCTTTGCTCTTCGCGCTGTGCGTGGGGGTGCGCTTGTGGTTCCTGTTTTGGGGGCTCCTTCCATTGGCGCGGCACAAAAACTCACCACCACCCGAGAAGCTGCCTTCGCTCACCATTCTGGTCTGTGCCCACAACGAGGCGGACAACCTGCCCACCCTGCTGCCCTTGCTGGTGACCCAGGACTACCCGGACCTGCGGATTCTAATTGTCGACGACCGATCAAGTGATGGGACGGCTGCGCTGCTGGCCGACTGGTCTGGAAACTATCCCGCTGTCAACGTGCTTCGAGTGGACGAAACTCCGAAGGGGTGGTCGCCGAAGAAATATGCGCTTCAGCAAGGCATGGCGCAGGTCAAAACCGAATGGACACTTTTCACCGATGCGGATTGTCGGCCTGCGAGCCCCCAGTGGGCCCGGCTGATGGCCGCCGACATGGACGAAAAAACCACAGCCATCCTCGGCGATGCACCGCTGAAAACCGGCGGGGGATTGCTGGGCTGGCTGCAACGTCAGGAAAACCAAATGACGATGCTTCACGGGCTTGGTTTCGCAAAAATGGGCCACCCCTACCTAGCCATTGGAAGAAATTGGGCCGTTCGCACCGAGGTGTTCCACAAGGTGGGCGGAACTACCTCACACCAAGCGGTTTTGAGTGGCGATGATGATTTAACGTTGCAAAAAATCGCCCGTTTGGGCCCGGTGAAATTCAACAATTCCCCGTCTTCACAGGTGCTGTCTAACGCCCCTTCGACACTTTTGTTGTGGAATCGTCAAAAAAAACGCCACATTGGTGCAGGCACGGCTTATTCCCCTGCTGCCTTGTTTCGTTTGGCTACCCTGTACACCGCGAACTTCTTGCCCCCCTTCCTTGTCCTAGTCGGGATGAGCGTTTCTTCACTTTGGCCCCTGTCCGCTTGCATTTTGACGGGACTCTGGATTGCCGAAGTGCTGGTAATTCGCGAGCTTTCACTAAAACGAGGCACTGGATTTGCCTTGGGTTATCTACCCTTCAGCCTCTTTCACCCCCTTCTGGTGGGGTATTGGGCCCTGACAAACAGACGGAAAACACAGAGTAACTGGTCGTGAGCGAGAAAGAGTTTTCCGAAAAAGCGAAGCGCGACTTTGCGCTCGTCGAACGGGCCAAGCAAGCGGAGGATCAGAAGGCCTATGCTGAACTGATGATCCGCTACCGCAAGCCGGTCTATCACATGATCTATCGGATGGTCCGCAACGAGGCAGATGCCGAGGACCTGACCGTCGAGGCCTTTGCCAAGGCGTTCAAGAACCTCGCGAAGTTCAACCCGGACTATACCTTCTCGACCTGGCTGTTCCGCATCGCGACCAACAACTGCATCGACTTCATCCGCAAAAAGCGACTGGAGACCACCTCGATCTCGAATGCCTATACCGACAAGGACGGCGATTCGGTTTCCATTGACATCCGCGACGGGGGCCTGAACCCCGCCGAACACACGATGCGCAACGAGAAGATCGAGATCATGCGCATCATCGTCACCAAGCTGCCCGCCAAGTATCAGTCGCTCGTCAAGCTGCGCTACTTCGAGGAACTCTCCTACGAGGAGATCGCCAAAGAACTCGACGCGCCGCTGGGCACTGTGAAGGCCCAATTGCACCGGGCTCGGGAGTTGCTCCACGAGCTGGTCAAAGACAAGAAGGGCACCATCTAGGCTAGCTTCAGGTCCCCTATCTTTGCGCCCCGAACCCCGCTTCGTTGGACGCAATACTTTCCGCCTTTCCCGACCTCTCCACCGCCCAGGTGCGCCAGTATCAAAAGCTGGCCGACCTGATGGCCGGCTGGAACGAGAAGATCAACCTGGTGTCCCGCAAGGACATCCAGCACCTGCACGACCGCCATTTGCTCCACAGCCTGGGCATTGCCAAGGTGGTCGACTTCCTGCCCGGCGCACGGGTGATGGACCTGGGAACGGGCGGCGGGTTGCCCGGTTTGCCCCTGGCCATTCGCTACCCACAGACGCACTTTCATCTGATCGACTCGATTGGTAAGAAGATCCGCGTGGTGCAGGAACTGATTGCTGCCCTCGGTCTCCAGAACGTCGTCGCAACTCATGGTCGTGCGGAGGAAGTGATGGAGACCTTCGACTTCGTGGTGACCCGCGCGGTCGCGCCGATGGAAACTTTGGTCTACTGGAGCCAAGGAAAAATCGCGAAGGAAAGCCGCCATGCCCTGCCCAACGGCATCCTGGCCCTCAAGGGTGGCGACCTGCGCGAAGAGCTGGATCAAATCCAGGGCAATTGGCGGGTGACTGAACTCTCGTCTGTTTATCCACAAGAGTTCTTTCAGACCAAGGCGGTGGTGTATCTTCCTGTTTCCGGGAAGAAGTAAGCCGACTTGTATTTAATCTACGACACCGAGACCACGGGCCTGCCCCGTGACTGGAACGCCCCTTTGTCCGACCTGGACAACTGGCCGCGCTGTGTCCAACTCTCCTGGCAGCTTCACGGCCCCACGGGCGAACTGCTCGAAGCGGGCAACCACATCATCAAGCCGGAGGGCTTCACGATCCCCTACAACGCCGAGAAGGTCCACGGCATCTCCACCGACCGGGCCCTCCGCGAAGGCGATCCGCTAGCCGAAGTCCTGACCAAGTTCAACGAAACGTTGGGTCGGGCGCAGGTGGTCGTTGGTCACAACATCGAGTTCGACATCAACATCATGGCCGTGGAGTACCTGCGCGCCCGGATGGAGACGCCGCTTCAGGAACTACCGATCATCGATACCAAGGAAGAATCGACAGACTTCTGCGCGATTCCCGGCGGCAAGGGTGGCAAGTACAAGTGGCCAAAGCTGACCGAGCTGCACATCAAGCTGTTCGGTGTCGGTTTTGGCGAGGCGCACAACGCCGCCTTCGATGTCGACGCGACGGCACGGTGTTTCTTCGGTTTGATGGATCACCGGGTGATCCGGCCCCTGGATGGAACGGCCCTGAGCGACATCCGCTATGAGGCCCCGGACCTCTCGGGCTTGGCGATCGAGAAGACCCTCGATACCGAAGTCAAGACCAGCGCCCCGATCAAGGAGGCAACGGCCGCCGATACACTCCCCTACGCGGCGTTGCACGTTCATTCGCAGTACACGATCCTGCAATCGGCCTCGACGGTCAAGTCGCTGGTCAAGAAGGCCAAGGAAAGCGGCATGACGGCCCTGGCCCTCACCGACCGCGGGTGCCTGATGGGCATGTTCGAAGCGGTCAGCGCGGGCGAGAAGGAAGAGGTCAAGATCATCGCGGGCATGGAGGCCGTCCTGGCCGAGGATCATACGATTACCAAGTTCACCAAGGACAGCCCCGACCGCCGGCATTTCCATGTGTTGCTGGCCGAGAACCAACTGGGCTACAAGAACCTCTGCAAGCTCTCGTCGCTGGGCTATTTGGAGGGGATGTACATGGGCCTGCCGCGCATCGATAAGCCCCTGATCGAGAAGTACAAGGAAGGCCTCTTTGCCTTCTCGGGCGGGCTGTATGGCGAGATCGCGGACCTGCTGCTCAATGTCGGTGAAGAACAGGCGGAGGAAGCCCTGACTTGGTGGCGGGAAACCTTTCCCGGTCGGTTCTACCTCGAGCTGCAAGACCATGGCCAACCCGAGGAACGCCGCTTGAACGAAGCCCTGGTGGCCTGGTCCAAGAAGTACAACCTGCCATTGATCGCCACGCACGCCTCCTACTACACCGAGCCCGATGACGCCGAGGTGCAGGAAGTCCTGCTCTGCGTGAAGGACGGCATGCCTCTTTCGGCGGAAGTCGGCTTTGGGCGCAGCAAGCGGACCAAACTGCCCACCGACCTCTACCACCTGCGTACGCCTGCCGAGATGAGTGCGGTGTTCAAGGCCTACCCCGAAGCGGTGGAGAATGCCGCCAAGCTGGCCGCCCTGTGCGAGACCCCGAAGGTGAAGCGCGAGGTGCAGCTACCCAACTTCAAGCTGCCCGAAGGCTTCACAACCCAGGAC
>CAYGKP010000136.1:0-827 GCA_964350605.1 uncultured Cytophagales bacterium | reverse complement strand
CCTGCGCCACCTCACCTACCTGGGAGCGGAAAAGCGCTACCCCGAGTTGACCGAAGAAATTCGCGCGCGGCTGGATTTCGAATTGAAGATCATTGCCCAAATGGGCTTCGCGGGCTACTTCCTGATCGTCCAAGATTTCACAGGCGCAGCCCGGAAAATGGGCGTGTCGGTGGGGCCGGGTCGAGGCTCAGCGGCGGGCTCGGCGGTGGCCTATTGTGTGGGGATCACCAACATCGACCCCATTGGATACAAACTCCTTTTCGAGCGTTTCCTGAATCCCGAACGGGTGTCAATGCCTGATATTGACATCGACTTTGATGACGAGGGGCGCAGCCGCGTGATCGACTATTGCATCGAGACCTACGGCAAGAACCAGGTCGCCCAGATCATTACCTACGGCACGATGGCCGCCCGCTCGGCTCTAAGAGATGTTGGGCGCGTACTAGAACTACCTCTTCCTGAAACAGATGCTTTAGCAAAGTTATTTCCTGCAACGCCTGGAATGACTTTCACTAAGGCTTTCTCCGAATTTGAAACTAACGAGGAGGCGAAGAAGAAGGATAAGTACCATGCTCTGCCAAACTATCATGAGCAGATTCGCCAGTTGATCGAGGTTCGTGATGCTGACTCATTACATGGAAAAGTCCTGCGACTGGCCGAGAAGATGGAAGGTACCCTGCGCAACGTGGGCATCCACGCCGCGGGGGTCATCATTGCGCCCGATGACATCACCGAATTCATCCCCGCTTGCACGGCGAAGGACGCAGACCAGCTCGTCCCCCAATACGAAGGAAAAGGAGTCGAGGACGGGGGGATGCTCAAGATGG
>CAYGKP010000135.1:0-7038 GCA_964350605.1 uncultured Cytophagales bacterium | reverse complement strand
GATGTACACAATGTCTCCCGGTTGCATGACCAAGTCAGCCTGGGTCATGCCCTTCACCGTCGAAAGGTCCACCACTTGAACCTGTGGCTCTTTCAAATCGCCCCTTATGATGCGAATGTTGGTTGCCTTCGCCCGTCGATCAATGCCACCATACTCTGCTAGCACCTCCAACAGATTCATGCGTTCGTGGGAAAGTGGGATTACCTTTCCATTCTGGGTTTGGGTCGTTGTCCCGCCACCAAGCACGATCACGCGTCGATTAGCCAAGGTGATGCGAACATAAGGTGACACATAAAATTCTGCATAGCGCGCTGATAACAAGCTGTCCGCCTCACGCAACGTATAGCCAGCAAGTGTAACGGTATCCAGTTTTGGGAGAATTGCTTGGCCCTCAACGTAAAGTTGATAGAGAGTTGGTGGTTGTTGTTGCAATGCCAACTGGGTGGTAATCAACTGGCGTTGCAGCTCAAAATCGGGATCGATTAAAATTTCGCCTCCATTGGTCGTCACGCTGATGGTAAACTGATCGCCGGGTGCCAGTACGTAGTTCTGCTCGGCTGCCTCTCGCTTCCATTCCAGAGTGTACTCGTCCAGCTCTTCATCCGTCTGGAGCATGATGTTTTTATAGAGCCCGCAAGAAGAAAGCGAGCTGCCCAGCACAAGGGCAACGATTCCCGTTAGCGGGCCACCAGTTCGGCGAAAGGAAAACCTCATCAATTTCACTGCCAGCGAAGTTACAAGAAAATCAAGGTGCCTAGCCGACCAATGATTGGAAGGCCGCTAAGGTTGGCAATGCCAAGTCTTTCTCCGAGACATTGGGGCTGTCTATCGACCAGTTGATGTACAACGCGGGGTCGTCATACCGAAGTCCCGCTTCGGATGCCTTGTCGTAATAGTTGCTGCATTTGTAGGAGAAGACCGCGTCGGTCAACGCCGCAAAGCCATGGGCAAATCCTTCGGGGATGTAGAGCATGTTTTGCCGCGCGCTATCCAACTCGATGGCCAGGTGTTCACCAAAGGTGGGCGAGCCTGGACGAACGTCAACTGCGACATCCAGAATGCGGCCGCTGACCGCCCGCACCAGTTTGGCTTGCGCGAAGGGTGGGCTTTGCAAGTGCAGGCCACGAATCACGCCTGCTTTGCTGAACGACTGGTTGTCTTGGACAAAGGACACCGGACCAATGGCCTTTTGGAACGCTTTCTCCTGATAGGTTTCCAGGAAGTAGCCTCGCTCATCGTAAAACAAGCGGGGGGTGAACTCGACCAGCCCCTCAATGGCAAAACGTTTGATTTCCATCTCTTCTTAGTTGTCTAGGACAGCAAGTGCCTCAAGGTAACGGTTCACGACCAGCTGTTCATCAAAGCGGGTTTCGGCCGTATGCCGAGCTACTCGGCCAAACGAGGCGCGCTCGCTTGGGGAGAGCGCAAGCAGGCGGCGCATCTGATGGGCCAAGTCAACGGGGTTTTGTGGTTCGCAAAGAAACCCGTTTCTGCCCGGTTCGACCACCGCCCGACAGCCTGCAGTGTCGGTCGCGATCAAGGGCAAGCCCATAGCAGCAGCTTCGAGCAGTGAGCGCGGGGTGCCTTCTTTATAATATGTTGGCAGTACCACAGCGTCGGCAGTCGCTAGTTCGTCTTCCACCCGATCGCTGTGGCCCCGGTGAACGATCAGTCCTTCCTGTTTCCAGGCCGCCAGCTCTTGCTCGCTAATGGCATCTTTGGCTTTCGGGTCGGCTTTCCCCAGCAGATGAAATTCGGCCTCCAGGCCCTCTTGTCGCAAAATTCGAGCGGCTTCCACGTAGTCAGTAATCCCTTTTTCGCGCAAAAGGCGACCCAGGAACAAGAAAATAAGGGGTCCCCCTTCGGGCCGAGGTTGGGGCTGGAATCGCTGGAGGTCGACTCCAGAGCCGGGTAACACCTCGGTTTTCTCCGCTTTTACCAGCTTGTGGGTCACAAAAAGGTCCTGGTCCTCGCTGTTCTGGAAGAAGATTTTGACTGGCCAACGAAACGCCGATTTGAACAGGCCCTTGGCGATGCGTGTAACCAGATTCTGTTTGCCGAAAACCGTGCCGAGCCCGGCCACGTTGCACACTGCTGGGATGCCCAGCTTGCGGGCGGCCATCGAGCCGTAAATGTTCGGCTTAATGGTGTAGTGAAGCACCACATCGGGCTTCAACTGGCGGTAGTGGCGGCGGAAGGCACGCATCAAGTGCCATTCACCAAGGGGGTTGGTGCTGCGCGCGGCCAATTCCAGGTGATGAACCTGGCAACCCAGTGCCTCCACCCGGGCCACGTATTCATCCCGCGGAGCCAGGACATGAACTTCGTGACCCGCGTCGATCAACCCCCGAACCAAGCCCTGGCGGAAGTTGAAGATGTTCCACGTCGTGTTGACCGCGATGAGTACCCGCATGGGGCGAAACTACGCAAACCTTTCGCTGACAATTCGACTGATCAAGGGTTGTTACCTTTGTCACCTTTACTGCTGCCATGAACCTCTACAAAATCCTCATCCACAGCCACCGCTTGATCGTTACGATCTACGTGCTGGTCTTCCTTGTCAAAGTCGGCTACTTGCTATTTGCCTCACGGAGCAAGTTCCAAACGTTGCGTGCGCGCACTAAGTTGTTCGAGATGATCTTCGGCTCGCTGGTCCTGGTCTCCGGCCTGTGGCTCTACTTCGGATACGGCTGGATCGATTCCCCCGAGTACTGGATTCACTTGAAATTGGGGTTGGTCTTGGTTGGCATCGTGCTCGGCATGATCGCGTTGAAGCGTTCGAACAAGCGCTTGGCCATTTTCACCGCCGCGCTGTTCATTTTCATTTACTTGCTCGGGCACAGCAAGGGTGCCCTCCTCAGCACTCATGCAAGCCTTGCGCCCGCCCCGTGCCCAGTAGCTGGAACAGCAGTTTTGGATACCGAAGGCACCATATTGCTTGGAATCCAAGACTGCGCGCGGTTTCATGGCTCGTCGCCAGCCCTCGCATCCGTCGAGCAGGAACACCTACTTCAATGGGCCCACGAGTTGAAACGGGGTAATTAGCTGCGGATGTATCATTTGTTGCCCCACGGGCTTCGCCGTTCTATTTCCACGCCGCCCTTTCAGGTGTTTGGCGTCGGCACGGCCAAGTCAGGGACGCATTCGCTCTGGCGCGTACTCTCCCGCTATTCAGCACGGCATGAAGCGTACAATGGAGGCGTTCGTCGATTGATTGAGGAACGGGCACACGGCGCATCCGTGGACCAGGAATTGGTTTCCATTTTTGCCGAACACCAGCGAACACATCGCTACGCGGCCTACGTGTCACATTTGCAGTCACTGGCCAGCCTGCAGATTTTGGAAGCCGTTCCGCACGCCAAGTTCATCTTGATGATCCGCGACCCCTACACCTGGCTTGACTCGATGGTCAACCACCAAAGCGCAAACGCACAACAGGGCGGCGGGGAAGGATTTCTCCCCTATTGGCGGGCCTTACTTGGCGACCCGGCCCCCGGTGACGAAGACAAAGCCCTTCATGTGGAGGAGCGATGGTTCTCGCTCGCTGCTTACTTGAAGCATTGGACACTCGTAAACCAAACGGTGCTGGGCGCGGTACCCGCCGACCGGCTACTCGTCATTCGGACGCCGGAGCTGGCCCACCGACTTTTCGACATCGCTGATTTCTTGGGCGTGCCATCCAATCACTTGCGCGGGAAGCAAACCCACGACTTTACCGCACGAATCAGGGAAAACCGCCTGCGTCAACTTGACCCCGATTTTTTGGATCAACAAATCCGCGAATATTGTGGCATTTTGCTTGATCGGTTTTACCCAGAGATTCGAACGATTCGCGACACGCAATTGTGGGCCTGATCAACGACACCTCGGCCAAGTAGTAATGCACCTGCTTCCCTTTCGCATTCGAAAGCACCTGTATAAGCCTCCCTTTCGGGTCTATGGCGTTGGGACCGCCAAGTCTGGCACTCATTCGCTTTGGAAGATTTTTTCCCAATACCCCGCAGCACATGAGGCACAGAGCTACCAGTTGCGCCAGTTATTGATCCGCCGCTGGTCGGGCAAAAACGTCGACGGGTTGTTGCGGACCTATTTTCGTCGCCAACACCGGCAAATCCGCTTCGCGGTGTACATCTCCCACATTCAATCCTTTTGTGTGCCTGAAATTCTTCGAGCGGTTCCTCAGAGCAAAATCATCCTCACCATTCGCGACCCTTACACGTGGCTGGACTCGATGCTCAACCACTTGACGTATGATCAGGTCTCGGGGGTAGACAGCCTGTGGGAATCCTACTGGAATAAGATCCTCTCGACACCTCAGCCCCGCTCTGAGGACCTGGCGTTGACCCTCTACGATACACTCTGTTATTCCTTGGATGCCTATTTGATTCACTGGCGTACTATAAACGAAAAGATCATTACTGAAACTCCACCCGACCGTTTGTTGATTCTTCGAACCGATCAATTGGCCGACTCCTTGGGCCAAATCGCCGATTTTCTCGGCATTAAGGAGAGCCAACTTGACCCCACTTGCACGCATGACTTTCGGGCTCACATCAAGTTGGACTTGCTTCGGCAGGTGGATCAAGAGTTTTTGAATCAAAAAGTCCGCGAACATTGCGGCGAGTTGATGGACCGCTTCTTCCCCGAGATTACGTCCATTAGCGACACGAAATTGTGGGCTGATGGGGACGTTTTTTCTTCAGGATCTGTTAGGTAGTTCATGATTGAAGTTGAGGAACTGAAAAAACTTCGCGAGCGTGCTGTGCTCGTGGCCGTCCGTCGATTTGACCAAACCGCCCGCCAGACCGAGGAGTACCTCGACGAGTTGGAGCTATTGGTCGAAACGGCCGGGGCGCAAACCCTCGGACGATTTACCCAACGACTCGAACGCCCCGATACGCGCAGCTACGTGGGCAAAGGCAAGCTGGAGGAGATCACACACTTCGCCGAAGCAGAAAAAGCCGACATGATCGTCTTTGACGAAGAACTGTCGGCCTCGCAGGTGCGCAACATCGAACGCTTCATTCCCGACGTGAAGATCCTGGACCGAAGTCTACTGATCCTCAACATTTTTTCGCTGCGTGCAAAAACCGCGGCAGCCAAGACACAGGTCGAGCTGGCCCACTACCAATACATGCTTCCACGACTAACTCGCATGTGGACTCACCTTTCCAAACAGAAAGGGGGCATCGGGATGCGCGGTCCGGGGGAGTCGGAACTGGAGACTGATAGACGGATCGTGCGCGACAGAATTGTGCGCCTGCGCGCGCGACTCGACAAGCTGAGCACCCAGCGCGAAACTCAACGCTCGCAGCGAGGCAACGTCATTCGCATCGCCCTAGTTGGCTACACCAATGCGGGCAAGTCGTCTTGGATGCACCGCTTGGCCGACAAACAGATCGAAGGGCAGGACCAACTCTTCGCCACCTTGGATTCAACGGTGCGCCGGGTGTTTTTGGGGGGCCAGGTTGCGCTGTTGTCCGACACGGTCGGGTTCATCCGTAAGCTGCCTCACACCTTGGTCGAGTGTTTTCATTCGACGTTGGAGGAAGTGCGCGAGGCGGATCTGCTGATTCATGTGGTCGATGCCTCGCACCCGAATGTGGACGAGCAGATTGAAGTGGTCGAGCAAACGCTGCTGACCATTAAGGCCAGTGAGATTCCCAAGATTCTGCTGTTCAACAAGTCCGACGAGGTGGACGAGGAGCAGGCCGAAGTGGTGGCCGGGTTGAGCCGCCGCCTGCGGGCGACCTACCGCGATGTGATGGCGGTTTCGGCCTTGGATTCGAAAAGTAGCGAGCGGGTGCGCGCGCACCTCGGCGAGGTGGTCGAGGCTCTTTCGGTTCGGGTATAGTCCTGATCAACACCCACATTTGGACAGGCTTTGCTTTACCTGGAAAGCGAATCGGGATCAAGCACCCAAAGCTTGTGTTTATTCTCCGATAGATCGGCACCGTTGAAGTAAAGGCTGCCCCGATATTCCAGAAAGCTCACGGGCGCGCTGTATTGGCTTCCTTCGAAGATCTTTCCCATTTCTCGCGGTGGATTCTGTCCATCATACACCCACAACTGGAAATCGGTGGCCTCTGTCCGTGCCGAGAAATAGAGTTTTTTCTCGAACGTTGCCGCCCATCGCCGATGGTTATCAAGGCGGCCCAATACCTCAATGTCAGTGGCCACCCTCTCTGGGGCATTGACACCATCATACACCCACAACTCCGTTTGAGTGATGGAACCTGGCTTAGCACACCAAAACATCAATTTGTCCTGAAAAACAACGAAATCTCCCGGATAACTACTGATGGAATACGGGCCATTGCTTCCCGGTGCTAGGTCATACAACAGTTCAGGCGGCGATTTTCCATCGTAGACCCAGAGTTCGTTTCCAGTTGCCTTGTCGTATCCCTGGAAGTAGAGCTTACCCTGGAACTCCACGAATTCTTGCGGACCGACGACTCGAGTTGAATCCTCGACGAAGTCGACCGCTGGCTGGGGTGGGCTTTTTCCGTCAGTCGCCCAGAAGAGTGTGCGCTTCGAACCCTCCTCAGTCGCGGCATTGAAATAGAGTTTCTCCTGAAACAAGAAGGGTTGGGAGGGCCCGTTGTTGTAGTGATCTGTTGGTATGTGACCTACCAAGTGCGGAGCGGTTTTACCGTCAAAGGCCCACAAGCCCCACTCCTTTTCTTGGCTGTACTCGAAGAAATATAGCCAGTCGCCAAGCACAAACAGGTCCGTTCGGTACCTGGGCACAGGCCGTGAAAACACTACATCCAGTCGGCGTGGCGGATGCTCTCCATCATACAAGAACAAGTCCCAAACCTCATGGATGAAGTTCAAGTAGTAGAGTGTGTCCTTGAAAACGGTAAGTCCAAACGGCTCGTGCAGGTAGCCATCAACGGGGGGGTAGCGAAACGCTTCGGTTGGGTGATTGACTCCGTCGTAGGACCAGATGACCTCATCTTGGCTTTGAAGGTAGCCCCCGAAGTAGAGCTTGTCGTGATAGATAACTAGCGCACCTGGATTGATGCACTTTAGATT
>CAYGKP010000134.1:0-7182 GCA_964350605.1 uncultured Cytophagales bacterium | reverse complement strand
GAGCAACAGCAATTTCGTGATGGTAGGCACCAGCGACCAACCGGGAACGGGTCAATCGGGCCGTAACATGATCGCCGTCGAGATTGGTAACGCAGCAGGCGTTGTGGCCAGTAACAATACCTACGGCGCCAACGGCGACGATTTTGGCTTCGACGTGGTCACGTTGGCTGACGGAGGCCTCCTGCTTGTCGGTTCGTTCCAGAACGAGACGACGCTCGACGAGAACTTGTTCGCGGTTCGCGTGGGCAGTTCGGTCCTTGCCGACGTTGATTGGGAAGTTAATTTCGGGACTGGCTCGCAAGACCGGGCCCTTGGCTGCTCGACAACGTTGGATGCCAATCAATTTTGGGTGGTAGGTTTCTCCCGTCAATCGGGACCCCAGCAAATGGCGGTGTATCGCCTGGACGGATCTGGCGGGGTAATCAACAGCCGAACCCTTGGGGGAACGGCCGGTGATGACGCTGGCGTAGATGTGCTTTCGGTGAGTGGGGACGGTGCCGTCATTTTGGGCCAATCCGGCTTTGAGCCACTCAACAAGATCATTACCCTGACCAAGGTAAATTCCTCGGCTGGGCTTGAGTAGTCGCATGTTTTTTATGAATCAATCCGCTACCAATATGACACCACGGACACTCCATTTTTTCCTTGCGCTCGCTGCCTTTCTTTTCGTGGGACTGAGCGGTGCGAAGGCACAGTCGACCACTGTCACGCCAGCCACACAGGTCGACACCTATTCGGGCAACACGGCGTACAATACCTTAACTGACATTCGCTTTGAAGAGGCGGGAGGCAAGGCATTTCCCGACCCGACTGGTGCCTACACTGTCTGGTTTGTGCTGCCGACCGGTTTTGAGTTTAACACGGGTGCAACACCGACCCACACAGGCTCGTCGGCTGCTTTTTCGGGGTTCAATACCACCTACTTGGGCAACTCGGTCGCGCGAATCTCTTTCAATTTCGATTCCACCACTGCTGATGGCGTGGGGGACAACTGGCGCATCATCGGCTTGCAGGTACGGGCGCTGAACGGCTACTTCAGCACCACTGGGTCGATGACGATCCTGACCAGCAGCTTTACTATGACGGCGCTGAGCACCCCGAACATCGCCACATTACAGACCTACGCGGACATTAACTCAGGCAGCATTCTCTTCACAACGGCTCCGGTCGGCGATCAAGCGGATTTGTGCTTCGGCCAGGCACCCACTTTTCAAATCCAGGATGGCTTTACCCCCACTTCCGGCGGCGAGGGAGCGGCTCCGTTTGTGTTTCGTTGGGAACGCTCCACCGACCTAGCCACTTGGACGACCACGGGCACCAATTCCAATATTCTGACTTCGGGGCAGATCGGCAGTCCCACCCAGACTACCTACTATCGCCGCTGGGCGACCAAAACCGATGCGGTCGGCGGCGATTCGGCCGTCAGCGAGATTGTTACACTTACTGTCCGGCCCCTGCCGGTAGTCAGCCTTTCGGGGGTCAACACCTCTTACTGCCTCAATGGTGCGATTGATGTATTGAGTGGAAATCCAGCTGGTGGGGCTTACGCCCTCCAGATCGGCGCGGGTCCATTCAATCCGATTTCTAGCAACTTCAACCCCTCGACTGCTTCGGGTGGCATTGGCACCTTCCGTTACATCTATACCGATGGCTTTGGCTGTCAGGATTCGGCTGATGTCAGTGGTGTGAGCATTGCTGCGCCACCTGTGGCTGCTTTTACAACTCCCGCAACTGGCGGAGTTTATCAATCCGATGATGCAACGGGGGTGAAACTTGGTGGCAGCAACCCAGGGCCTGGGGGTTCGTTTTACTTTTTCGGGCCCGGGGTGTCGAACCCTGCGGTCGGTTCGCCGGATTCTGCTCGCTTCATTCCCGCTTTTGCGGGGACTACCGGAAACGTGAATCTCTCCTACGTGGCCACCAACGGGGCGGGTTGCTCGGACACGGCAACCATTACCGCCAACATCCAGAATTCCACTTCGGGAGTCTTCATCAGTGGGGTCAACTCAAGCTATTGTGAAGACAGCCCAGTGGATGTGATCACCAAGCCTTCCGATGGAACGCTTTCCATTTATGGTCCAGGGAATGTGTTCATCACTTCGGTTGGTACTGGAGTCACTACCTACAACTTCGATCCTGTGGCACTTGAGGCTACGTATGGCCCAGGCATGTACACCTTCTCCTATTTCTTTTTCCAGTTCTCACCTACGTTTTTAATTCAATCTGACCAGGACACTACGTTTATCAACACCAAGCCCAGCTTGCTTTTCTTTGGCCTGAACCCCACGCATTGTACAAGTGACCTACTTGACCCCTTGTCGGCGTTCGATTATGACCCAGTGACCGGCTACACTTCTGTCATCAGTCTGGGCACACTTTTTACCGATAACCCCAATCCGTCAGACGGGATCAGCGGCACTTCTTTCGCCTCATCGAGCCCGGGGAACACACTGCCGACGGTGACGGTCTTTTTCGCCTATACCGATGCGAATACTTGCTCGGACACCGTCTCTCAAACTACTACGTTGTCGAACAACCCCAACCCAACGCTCGCGTTCCTCAGCAACCCAGATCCAGCCACCTTTTGCAACAATGAGGTAGGGGATACGCTGTTCGGTGCACCCGCTGGCGGGGTCATCTTCTCCCCAGCCAGCTTGTCGCTCAGTTATACGGGAAGTGGGGCTGATTCAGCTTATGTGAACCCTTCGGGGTCGGCACCGGGTGCCCGCCAGGCTGTCTATCAATACTCTTTTGGCGGTTGCATCGGCTACGATACGGTGGACATCAATATCAATTCAGCCCCCAATGCGCTGTTGACCACCTCGCCCACTCCGGGCATCACGCAGGTTTGTGTCAACGCACCCAGCTTGTCGTTTGTTGGTTCGCCCAATGGGGCGGGGGACAGTTATTTTGGTGCGCCAGCGACCAGCTACTTGACTGACTTGGGTGCTTCTGGAAGCTTCAACCCCAGCGCGGCAGGCGTGGGCAATAATCTTCCAGTTTACTTTGTGACGCCCAACATTGGCGGTTGTCGAGATACGGCGGTCTACTTCGTTACGGTTAATGATACCCTGGCGGTTGACTTGCTCTTCACTGATGTTGTGGGGGATTTCACCGACACAGTCATTTGCGAGACCAGTGACTTGAATACCTGGCTGGTTGGCAGCCCTTCGGGCGGAACCTACAGTACCCTCATGGGTTCTGTGGTGACCGTGAATGCAAGCAATGGGGACTTTACGCCCAACACAGTAGGCATTGCGCGCTTTGGCTATTCGGTGACCTCGGCGGTTGGCTGTGTCAACACGGACTCCATTGACGTCTACATCAACCCTACACCCGTTGCGATTTTCACCCCCGATGGGTTCTGTGTCGACGATCCGATTACGCTTCAAAATTCGTCCACCCTGGGCGGCGGACCACGCTCGGATGGCTTTGCATTCAGTTATTGGCAGTATACGGGGACTTCCACTGAGGTACCCTTAGCCGGCTTAGCGGATGGATCGTTCACCTATCCCTCGGCGGGCAGTTATGGCATTCGACTGCGCATGGAAACGCTGCGCGGTTGTACCGACGCTGTGACCAACATTGAACAGTTCGGCGAACCGCCAGTGATCAGTTTCGATTGGCTTGGCGAGTGTGAGGGGGATACGACATTCTTCACCGACAACTCCATCGCAACCGACCCCATTACAGACCGAGATTGGTTCTTTGGCGATGGCGGCGATTCGTTGAACCAGACCGACAACTTGGTTTCGTATACCTATCCCAACGACGGCCTGTTTATCGTGTCCGAAACGGTCACCACCAACCTGGGTTGTGATGCGACCTTGGCGCAACTCATCGCCATTCGCGAGGTCATCGATACGTATCCGTATGTGGTTGATTTCGAAACCGGTAACGAAGGATGGTTTGAAGAAGTGGTTACGAACAGCCCGACCAGCTTCAATAGCTGGCAGCGAGGCACACCGGCCGGCGATTCGATTGTTGGGGCGGCCTCGGGCAGTAATGCCTGGATGACGCGCCTGGATTCTTCCTACTACGACCTGGAAATTTCTGCCGTTCGTGGGCCTTGCATTGACTTGGATACTGCCAACATCAAACGCCCAATGATCGAGTTCTACTACTGGTCGGAGACCAATGAGGGGACGGATGGTACAGTATTGCAAGCCAGCACTAACGATGGGCAAACGTGGGGCAACGTGGGCAACATCGGTACAGGCATCGAGTGGCTCGACCGCTTCGGCATCGTTGGGCTGTTGCCACCGCAGGTGAGCAGTTCGCTAGCGACCGGTTGGACAGGTTCAACAGGTGGCTGGGTCAAGGGACGCCACAGCTTGGACGCCTATTTAGACCAGGTGACCCTGTTGCGCTTTGCATTTGGCTCCGATGGTGGTACTGGTGCGGATGGCTTTGCTTTTGATTCGGTTGTCATCCGCGAGCGCGAGCGCATCATTTTGCTCGAGAACTTCACCAACTCGACCTCCTCACTTTCCTTCACAGGAGACCAGACCTTCAACGCTCTGGTGGCAAGCAACGCCTCCGATGTGCTTGACATTCAGTATCACACGCAGTTCCCGGGTTCTGATCCGATGAACGCCGACAACCCTGCTGACCCTTCCGGGCGTTCGTTCTATTACGGAGTCAACAGCGTGCCGACCGCGGTCATGGATGGGAATGCGTTCCAAGGTGCGAGTGCTTCGTTGACTCAACAGCAGATCGACCTTCGCAGCTTGGTCGACGTTGAGTTTGACTTGGCCATCGAGGAGTACATCCGTACCGCGACACAGTTGCAAGTGACCGTCCGGGTTACCAGCCGCTCGGCGCAATCGGGCCGTCGCTTAAACTTGCAGATCGCGGTGTTGGAGGATACGATGGTCTTTGCGCCCGCGCTCTTCAATGGGGAGGATACCTTCCGCGCGGTGCTCAAGAAGATGATCCCCAGTGCGTCGGGTACGATCTTTACCAACAACTGGACGGCGGGTAGTGACTCGGCCGTGACGTACCTGTGGAACATTCCGGCTAGCTACTTCGACGACCCCAGCCGTGTGCGCCTGGTGGCCTTCTTGCAGGACGACGATACCGACGAGGTGCTCCAAGCCGTTACCAGTGGGACGACCACTGGCTCAATCATTACCGGGGTGGAAGAGTTCGAAGCCCAGCTTCGCGCGAGTCCCATGCGCGTGTACCCGAACCCCTCGATTGACTACTCGACCGTTGACTTCGGAATACCACTGCCAAAGCCTGGCCATCTGGATGTGGTCAACGAACTGGGTGTGCGCGTGGCACAGGTGCCGATTGAAAGTGGCCTGAGTGAGATTGAACTGCCGGTCAATCAGTGGTCCTCGGGGCTCTACTTGCTTCGATTGGTGGTCGATGGCCAGTTGATCGACAAGAAGTCGCTGATCGTCACACACTAGGCAGCTGCCTAATACGGATCGTCCTCAATCGCTTCGATGACCAGGCTCAGAAGCCCATCCAACTGTTCGATAAATTCCAGTGTGTCCTCGTCTTCGGGGTCGTAGTACCACTTGGCCGATACCGTTTGACCTTGCTGGGCCAGGGCTTCGAATTTCCGCAGCAACAGGAGCAAATACTTGCTTGACGAACTGTTGAAGTAGTCCAGCCGGATTTCGATCTGTGTGGTCGGTGCGGGCGTTTCGAGGTACCCATCAATCCACTCGAAAAGGGGGCGAAAGAACTGGTCCCCGTCCTCGGGCATTGCTCGGCCGCTGAGGCTGATCTCGCCCTGGGCTGCTTGGGCCCGCACCAGGGGCGTAAATGGGCTGGGGTCGATGAACAAGTCCTCCATCGGGCGGAAGATAGGTAGCTTGGGGGGAACTCTCGGGCAGGGCCTGGGGGTTTTGACATCGCAGCCTTGCTGACGACCTTTATCCCGAACCGAATTTCATGGCAAGCGAAGGACAGTCCGGCAATATTTGGTATTTCGAGAATACCGACCTCTTTCAGGTGTTTTGCCCGCACCGCACCAAGGGCCTGGACAGCAAACACCACTTTCAGACTTTTGAGAAAGACCAGTTTATCTACTTTTCCGATGATCCGTCTCAGTATGTCTACCTGGTCGCCGACGGGCGGGTGAAAATCGGCAGCGTCTCACCCGACGGGAAGGAAGTGCTCAAAGCGATCCTAACCCAAGGGGAAGTTTTTGGCGAATTGGCCCTTCTGGGCGAAGACCGCCGCACCGACTTTGCCCGGGCGATGGACAAGGTGACCATTTGCCCCCTTTCGCTTGAGGACATGGAGGACCTCATGAAGAACAACCGCCCACTCAGCCTGCGGATTCACCGCTTAATTGGGCTGCGGCTGCGGAAGGCCGAGCGCCGGATCGAGAGCTTGGTGTTCCGCGATGCGCGCACACGAATTCGGGAGTACCTCTATGAATTGGGGGTCGAGAAGGGCCAGAAGGTCGGCTATGAGACCTTGGTGAAGGTGTTTCATACGCACCAGGACATTGCCTCGCTGACGGCTACTTCGCGCCAGACGGTGACCACTGTACTCAACGAGCTGCGCGATGAGAATTTGATCACCTTTGATCGGCGGCGGCTCTTGATCCGCGATTTGCAGAAGCTCAAGCCGTAGGGTCTTGCCAGATTCGTGGTTGCTTTTGTTTGTACGCAACCCTGTCTTGGGCCGGGTGAAAACCCGATTGGCCCAGGGCCTGGGCGAGGAACGGGCCTTGGCCATTTACTACCGCTTGCTTCGCGTGCTTCAGGCCGAGAGCGAGCGTGTCTCGGTGCCGAAGGTGGTGTACTACGATCAGTTCATTGACCGAGAGGACCTGTGGGCTGAGGCAGGCTACGAACAGTTCGTGCAGTCGCCCGGTGACTTGGGGGTCCGCATGAATGCTGCCTTCTTGGAGCGGGCCCGTTTGGGCGGTGGACCTTGCGTCTTGGTGGGCAGTGATGTGCCAGACCTGACTGCTGAGATCATCGAACAGGCCTTTGCCTTACTGGAAACAACGGAGGTTGTATTGGGTCCGGCGGTTGATGGAGGGTACTACCTCATCGGGTTGCAGCAACCACAGCCCAGTCTTTTCGAAGGGATTGAATGGAGCACTGAACGCGTGCTGGATCAGACCCAAGAGAAAGTGGAAAAGGCGGGCCTCAGCCTCGCCTTGTTGCCTGTCCTCAGGGATGTGGATCAGCCTTCGGCCTTGCCGCCCGA
>CAYGKP010000133.1:0-7252 GCA_964350605.1 uncultured Cytophagales bacterium | reverse complement strand
TAGGTCTTCTCGAAGCTGTTCCTGGATAGCGGCATTGGGGCCGTCATGTACGCGATCATCGAGCTCGGGATGGTCGACGACCTGCTCAACGACCGCGAGAACTCGCGCCGCAATTTGTTCGAGGAAGCCGCAGGTATCGCCAAGTTCAAGAAGCGCAAGAAAGAGACCCTAAAGCGCCTCTCGGACACCGACGGCGACTTGGACCGCGTCGAGGACATCCTCTTCGAGATCGAGAAGAACCTCAAGGCGCTGGAACGCCAAGCCAAGCTCGCCGAGAAGTACCGCGAGCTAAAAACCGAGTATCGTCTGCGCAGCATTGCCCTCGCCCGGGTGCAGGTCAAAGATCAACGCGAGTCGTTGGATCGCCTACGCAAAGAAGCCCGCGAGTTGGAAGACCGCCGCGGCGCGATTCAAGCCGAATGGCTCAAGCTGGAAGCGGGCCAAGAAGAGCGAAAAACGAAGCTCGTTACCTCCGAACAGATCCTGCGCAAGCGACAAGAGACGCTCAATGAGGCGGCCTCGGCCATCCGAACGAAGGAATCTGACAAGCAAGTGCGCGGCGAACGCCAACGCTACTTGACCGACCGTCGCCAGCAACTCGAACGCCAGATTGGCGAAGACCAGACGCGCATCGCGCAACTGACCGACGAGCTGTCGGCCCTGTCGGCGGAAGTGGCCCTGACCGAAGAAAAGCTTCGCGCCGCCCAAAGCGAGCTGGGCGAAAAACAACAGGCCAACGAGGCCCAGAAGGCCCGCACCCTCGCCCAGCGCGAGCAGGTGAACCAGCAACGCGAGACCCTGCAAGCCGCCCGCTCGGGGTTCTATGAACTGAGCAAGGGCTTGGAGGTGTCAGAAGCGCAACTGGCGACCTTGAAGCGCGAGTTGGAGCGCACCGAGAGCGAACGCGCGGACCGCGGTTCGAACCTCGATCAGTTGCGGGGTACCCGGGAGTCGGGCCTAAAGGACTTGACCGAGAAAGAGACAGCCCTCGCGGCCCTTGAGCAGCAAGTGACCCGTTGGCGCGAGGTGCGCACCGAAAAGGAACAAGGACTCGAAGCCTTGCGCGAGAAGCTGGCCAAAAAGGCCCGCGACCTCGACCGGGTGCAAAACGAATACAGCCTGACTAAGTCGCTGGTCGACAACCTCGAAGGCTTCCCAGAGGCCATCAAGTTCCTGCAAAAGAACAGCCAGTGGGGCGTTCAGGCCCCACTCCTCTCCGACCTGATCGCCTGTTCGGAGGACGACCGCTTGGCAATTGAATACTACCTGGAGCCGTACATGAACCACTATGTGGTCGACGACGAAGGGCAGGCACTTCGGGCCGTACAACTCCTTGGTGATGCGGGCAAAGGAAAGGCCCATTTCTTCCTGCTCAATCGTCTGGAGGCGGTCTCGTTGCCGTCGCTGCCCGATCTGCCGGGTGCACGGGCGGCGATGGAAGCTGTCGAGTTTGACGGGAAGTACAAGAACCTGGTCGCGCACCTGCTCGGTGGCGTGTACCTGCTGGATGATGAGCGGGTTTCCTTCCCGGAAAGCGACTATGTCTACCTCTCGCGGAGCGGGAAATTGGCCCGGCGCAAGTATTTGCTTTCGGGCGGGTCGGTGGGGCTCTTTGAAGGGAAACGTATTGGGCGGGCCAAGAACTTGGAGAAACTCTCAGCGCAACTGAAGTCCCTCGAAAAAGAACGCGCCGACCTGCACGAAGCCGTAGAAACTGCCCAGCGCGAGCTACAAGCCCACAAAGACGCAAACCCCGCCGCCGGCCTCGACAGCTTGCGCCAGGAAGTGACGAAGGCCAACCAAGCCTACACCCAAGCCCGCGTCGAGCTGGAGCAAAGCGAAGCCTACCTGACCTCCGCCTCGACGCGCACCGAGGAATTGGCCCAGAACCTGCGCGTGCTGGAAGATGCGCTGGCCAAGGGCCGCCCGAAGCTGGAAGTCGAGCAGAACCGCGTAGCCACGTTGGAGTCCGAGCTTTCTTCCTTTGAACAGGCACTCGCTACTGAACAAGAAGCCCAAGCCCAAACCGGCGAAGCCTTCAACGCTCAGAATATCGCCCTGCACCAAGCCCAGAACCGCCTGGATTCGTTGGCGCGGGAACGGGGCTACAAAGCCGACACCCTGACCCAGCGCCGTGCGGCGTTGGAAGCCAACCAAGCGCAGCTGACCCAAACCGAGAAGGACATTTTCGAATTGCTGTCGAGGACCGAGGAAACCGACGAATCGCTGCTTGACCTCTACAAGGAGAAGGAGAACCTGGAAGCCGCCGTTCGCGAAGCGGAGAAAGACTACTACGCCCTGCGCGGCGAGATCGAGAAGCAGGACACCGCCCAACGCGACTTGGCCCACCAGCGCGAACAGGCCGACACCCTGCGCCTCAGCCTGACCGAAAAGCTGAACGACGCCAAGCTGGACTTGCAGTCGGTCCGCGATCGCTTGTCGGTGGAATTCAACTTGGACCTCGATCAACTGGATTTCGAGGACGTGGGCGACATTGAGGACATCAGCAGCGACCAACTGCGCGACCTAGTGCAGCAAGCCCGCCGTAAGCTGGACGAGATGGGCCCCATCAACCCGATGGCGATGGAAGCCTACGAGGAAATGAAGAAGCGCTTCGACTTCATCACTGCCCAACGGGCCGACTTGCTGGAAGCCAAAGACTCGCTGCTGGCGACCATTGAAGAGATCGACGCGGTGGCCAAGGAAACCTTCCTGGAAGCCTTCGGACGCATCCAGGCCAATTTCCAGGAGGTGTTCCGTACGCTCTTTACCGAGGACGATACATGCGAATTGACCCTCACCCGCCCGGACGACCCTTTGGACTCGCCCATTGAGATCAAAGCCCGTCCGAAAGGCAAGCGTCCGCTGACGATCAACCAGTTGTCGGGGGGCGAGAAGACCTTGACCGCCGTCGCGCTGCTCTTCTCGATTTACCTGTTGAAACCCGCGCCCTTCTGTGTGTTTGACGAGGTGGATGCCCCGCTCGACGATGCGAACATTGACAAGTTCAACCGCATCATCCGCACCTTCTCGAAGGACTCGCAGTTCATCATCGTGACCCACAACAAACGCACCATGTCGTCGACCGACATCATCTATGGGGTCACCATGCAGGAGGCTGGGGTATCGAAATTGGTACCCGTCGACTTGCGTGAATTGAAGGAGGACCTCTCCGAATAAGTGCCCACTTGTTGCACAGTCCGATCTCTCGGGCGATCTTGCCGAAACAAGCAACGCCATCTAATGGTTAAACAAGCATACCATTGGTCATGAAATTGGAAGAGGCCATTCAGCAGAAGAGCTTCAAGTCCGAGTATCAAAAGCTCCACTTGAACATCTACTACACCAACAACATTTTACAGGGCCGCACTCAACTCTTTTTCAAGGAGCGCGACCTGACCCCTCAGCAGTTCAACATCTTGCGTATTCTGCGGGGCCAACACCCCGAAGCGGTCAGCATCAATACCATCAAGGAGCGAATGCTCGACAAGAACTCCGACGTATCGCGAATCGTTGAACGCCTGCGGGTCAAGAAGCTCATCGAACGAAAGCCCTGCAAGGCCGATCGCCGCCAGATGGACGTGCGCATCACGCAGGCAGGCCTGGACCTTTTGGCCTACTTCGATCGGCGGGAAGACGAGATGGCTTGGTTCAAGGGCAATCTGAACGAATCGGAGGCCCAAACCTTGAACGAACTTCTGGACAAACTGCGCGGCGAAGAATGAAAAACACACGATTGATTCTTGGCTTCGTGCTTGGCTCGGCCATCGTTGCGTTGGCCGCATACGGCCTCTTGATCCACGCCAAGCAATACGAACCCGCTTCGGAGTTCGCACCTGCCAATCGCGAGTCATTCAATTCCCACTGGATGGATGGCTTGGGAGAGATCAGTACGTATGAATTGGAACAAGCCCGCTACGGTGAAATCCATCCCGGCGAAATGGTGGTGGTGTTCGTTCACGAGCCGTTCTCGCGCAAAAAGCTCGTGAAGCTGGACAACGTGGAAGGGGCTGGAAAAGACCATGTTCCCGTGCTTAAGTGCTTGATCAGCACCAAATTCAACACGGGCCTCTACCCCTACTCGGTCGAAACAATTGCCCAAACTTCGCTTGAGGATGGTCGCTTACTGAAGCTCTCGAACAGCAGCCAAGAATGGTGCGGACATACGTGGCTCCAGTTGCTTCGCCGTGGCAGCCAGTTTCAGGTCGAGGGCCACTCCTACTTTGAAAGCGAGGGCGAGCAGAAGTTCAACCTCTCGGCGGTGTGGAGCGAGGACGGCTTTTGGAACCTGATCCGCTTTGACCCTTCGAAACTCCCGATTGGGGAGATTGATGTGTTGCCTTCGCTCAGTTTCGTTCGCCTGCGACACAAACCCGTTCAGCCCTACCCCGCCAACGCACGCATCGTTGAGTACGCGGACCGAAAACTTCACAAGGCTTATGAACTTGTCTATCGGGAACCCGAACCCCGTACCGTTCGGTTTCATTATGTGGACGAGTTCCCCTATAAGATTGAACAGATCGAAATCGTGGGCCTCAGCGGCTTCGGCCAGAATGCCAAGACCTTGACCACCGTGGCGACCCTCACACACCAAGAACGTCTTCCCTACTGGGGCCTTAACCAACGTGCCGATACCACGGCCCGCACACGCTTCGGCCTGACAAATACCTATGAGTAGGCGTTTACATCTTCGTTGGGCCTTGGCCCTCACGGTGCTGCTTGGGGCGTTCCCGCCAGCGAAGGCACAGATCAAGTCGATTGGCGTCAATGAGTTAGAAGAACTCCTACTGGTGCCCGAAGAAGGCGTTCACGTGGTGAACTTCTGGGCCACGTGGTGCAAGCCCTGTATCGAGGAATTGCCTGCGTTCGAGCAGTTGCATCAAGTCTATAAGGACAAGGGCGTACACGTGGTGCTTGTCAGCCTTGACACACCCGACCGCTTCGAGAGCGGCAAGCTGGAAGCCTTCGTGGGTAAGAAAGGCTACACCGCTGAGGTGATCTGGATGAGCGAAGTGGACTTCAATGCCTGGATTCCCAAGGTAGACCCCGCTTGGTCGGGCGCAATTCCTGCCACCCTGATGGTGGGCAACGGCACCCGGCGTTTCGACGAAAAATCCTTCACCTACGCGGAACTGGAAGCGGCGATCCTGCCTTTCCTATCCAAGTAACCTGCTGGCCCACAGCCCAGCGAAATACAACAACTCCAAGACTTATGAAATACCTGCGACTCCTTCTGTTGCTCCTACCTGTTATGGCCCTTTCGGCCTTCGCCCTGCGCCCCCAAGGCTATGCGGTCGGCGATGAAGTCTCGGATTTCTCGCTCAAAAACGTGGACGGCGAAATGGTCTCCCTGGCTGACTACCCCAAGGCCCAAGGCTTCATTGTCGTCTTTACGTGTAACCACTGCCCCTATGCGAAGGCGTATGAGGATCGCATTTTGTTCCTCGACAAAACCTACAGCCCCAAGTACCCGGTGATCGCCATCAACCCTAACGACCCGACCGAGTACCCCGAAGACAGCTTCCCCGAGATGGTCAAACGTGCCAAGAAGAAGAAGTACAGCTTCCCCTACTTGATTGATGAGACCCAAGAGGTGGCGAAAGCCTTCGGTGCGACCAAAACACCTGAAGTCTACTTCCTGGTGAAGGCCGACGACAAGCTGATCGTCAAGTACATCGGCGCGATCGATGACAACTACACCAACGCCGACAAGGCGGAGAAGAAGTACGTCCAGAACGCCATTGCCGCCGTCACCAATGGCACGAACCCCGATCCAGCGGAGACCAAGGCCATCGGTTGCACCATCAAGTGGAAGAAGTAGGTTAGCTGCTCGACTGATTCTGTGGCGGCTGCCCAACTTGTTCTGCTCGATGCGCTGACCCTCGGCGATGTCGATTACCGTTCGGCGTTCGAGCCGTATGGCGAGCTGATCGACTACTCGAATACCGATCCCTCGGAGACTGCCGAGCGCATCGCGGGTGCCCATGCAGTGCTCACCAACAAGGTGAAGATCACCCAGGAAGTCTTGGCCACCGCGCCGGACTTGAAACTGATCTGCGCCCTGGCGACAGGCACCGATCACATTGACAAAACCGCCACCGAAGCCCGGGGCATTCCTGTACGAAATGCGGTGGGGTATTCCACGGCTAGCGTTGCGCAGCACACCTTGGCGATGGCCCTCTCGCTCTGGCAAAGCCTACCGGCTTATCATCATCAAGTCCAGTCGAAGGCTTATTCGAACGGCCTGTTGTTCACCAACACCGATCCTTCGGTCCGCGATACAGAAGGCTCGATCTGGGGCATCATTGGCATGGGGGAAATCGGCCAACGCGTGGCGCAAATGGCCGGAGCGACGGGCTTTCAGATTGCTTATACTTCGACTAGCGGGAACAACCTAAGCCAACCTTACCCGCACTATTCCCTGAAAAAGCTGCTCACGTCTTGCGACGTGGTATCGATCCACGCGCCGTTAACGGAAGCGACGAAGGGACTGCTCGGCGAAGCGCAACTGGGCCTGATGAAACCTGGTGGGATCCTGATCAACGTAGGCCGCGGGGGCATCGTCGACGAGGCGGCCTTGGCCAAAGTAGTCGCAGCCGGAAAAATCAAAGCAGGTTTCGACGTCTTCGCCCAGGAGCCTTTGTCTGCGAGTTCGCCCCTGCTCTCCATCGACGATGCAAGCCGCTTGCTCCTGACCCCGCACATGGCCTGGGGCAGCTTCGAGGCCCGTTCTCGCCTCGTGGCACAAACCGCCGCGCACTTGAAAGCTTTCTTTCCCGAGGGAGTTGTAACTTGAGCCTGCGTCCAGTTTGGAACGGTTCTTGAACTTCAATGACCAGACTACACATCCAACCCATTCGACTTCTTGCCATGCGCGTACTCCTGATTTTGCCCCTCTTCTTCTTTGTTGGCCTCCTCTCGGCTCAAGCCCAGAATACTGAAACCAGCCAAGACCCTGGCGCGGTCATGGAGTTTGTTGGCGATAGCTACGACTTCGGCGAAATCAAGCAGGGCGATGTGGTTGATCATACATTCATCGTCAAGAACGCGGGCACCAAGCCCCTGGTCATCACCAACGTGCGCGCTTCGTGCGGTTGCACAGTGCCCGTGAAACCAAGCCAACCAATCTTGCCAGGCAAAACCGGCGAGATCAAGGTGACCTTTAACTCGGCGGGCAAAATCGGCGCGCAGACCAAAGGCATCACAGTCTACAGCAACGGGGTACCTGCCCAAGGGATTTTGTACTTGCGTG
>CAYGKP010000132.1:0-7268 GCA_964350605.1 uncultured Cytophagales bacterium | reverse complement strand
GTCGTAGACGACAAGCTGGTTCCGCTCGGTTGCCGAGGGCCGAGCGGCCAGCGTTTCTGTTCGCAATAGCGAACGATTTCCCCGCCAAGCTTTTGCGGCCACCAGTTGGTAGTGCCCCCAGGGTTGTGAATTGATTTGGACTGAATCCCGGCCCTGGTCGAACAAATCAAGGGCGAGAGACTCCCCATTGGGAAAGTCCACAGAACGCCCCAGGATGAGGGCCGATTCCAGGTTTTGTTCCAGTTGCTCGCCGTGCAGGTAATGGGACGCAACGCTGCTCCGCATGTGGGTGAGGGCCGCGAACGAGCCGATGAGGATGGTGACAATCAAGCTGATCATCACCACGAAAAGCAGGGCGTTGCCCGGCAGGCGCGAGACCCGTGGGGGCCCGGTCCTCATTCCAGTGCCGGTTCGGAGGACTTACCCTTCGGCTTCTTGGCCTTGGGTGTCTTTTCCTTTTTGACGGGTTGCTCTTTGTCGGGCTTTGGCCTCTTCTCGCGCCCGGGTTTTTCGGCTTTGGGCTCCTTTTCCTTGGGGGCTTTCTTGGACTTTTTGTCGGCTTTTGGGGCCTTTGGTTCCTTGACCTTCTTGGTCTTTTGCGGGATGATTTCCCCCTTCTTATAGCGCACCACGAAGGCCGCCTCGCCGGGCAAGGAGTAGAAGTAAATCTTCCTGTTCAGCTTGTCGTGTTTGTAGTGGCCCTTTTTGATCAGGCGGCCGGTGGGATCGAATTCGGTGAAGGGGCCTTGGCGCCAGCCGTGTTTGTAGCGGTAGTCGCTTTGGAGGGTGCCGTCGGGGTGCCAGGTGAGCCAGGGGCCGTGTTTCAGGCCGTAGCGGAAGTTGCCTTTCTCGCGGAGTTCGTTTTGGAGGTCGAAGGCCGAGAAGGTGCCGTGCAGGATGCGGCCTTCGAAGGCGCCTTGGGTCGTGCGAACTTGGCCGTTGTGGAAGTAGTGGTAGACCCGGTCGAGGTCGGGCTTTTGGTCGAAGGGTTCGATCAGGACGTGGACGCGCTCGGTGAGGGTGTCCGAGCTGGTGTCGCTGAAGGTGTAGGTCTGGCGGGCGGGGATACGGTAGCATGAAGCCAATAGCAGCCCTGCCATCAAAGCACTAGCCGATACAATAGCACAACTACTTAGACTCCTTCCCATTTTTGAAAGTTAGCATTCCAGGTTCTAACTAACCAACACCCTCTATCAGGTCGAAAGTGATTTACACCGACCTCGCCAGGATTCGGGGGGTTCAATGGATTCCAAATGATAGGAATCATTATTTATGATTCACCCAACGTTCATATGGCATCCATTCACACAAACAGTATTTTAATTTGATTCCATAGAAAACGATTCTTTCGATTTGTACACAAATAGTACACACTACCAACAGCTACACTTTTATCTGTATCTAAAATCATTATTAGAATACTGCTACCTTATCTCCGAGACCAAAATCAACTAGAAGGCCATGTATCTCTCAGAGATGACAATCAAGGATCTACGCAAACTTGAAGAAACACGCCTTGAGTTTCAAAACGGGCTTAATCTGATCGTGGGCGCGAACAACATCGGTAAAAGCACGGTGGTTGATGCGCTTCGCTCACTATTGTCTGGCCCTAATGAGTATCCCTTAGCCTTCACGGAAAACGATTTACGAGTTACTGGGTGGTCAACAGAGGGAAAGCCGGAGACTCAAGCCGATATAATGATAACCTACACATTCAAGGGTCTATCCTTAAAAGAGCAGTCGAACTTCATACCAGCCTTGCGCCCCACTCCAGATGGAGATTATGAGGTCCATATTACTTGTCATCACTTCAAAGGCGGCTCAACCAGTCGCCTAAAAGTTAAAAGGTGGTGCGGGGAACTAGATGAGGTCCCTGTAAACACGGAGATGCTAGAGAACCTCAGGTGCATCTATCTACCCCCCTTGAGGGATGCGTCCAACGGGCTACGACCAAGCCGAGCAAGCCAAATTGCACGGATAATGTTGAATCAAGCGACAAAACGTGATAACACGAAGATAGAGGCACTCCTAAAACAGTATGACGAAGATCTAGCAAAACAAGACTCCATAAAAGAGATACAAGAAATGGTCAGAGGGCAACACGAATCAATGCTAGGTAATACTCTCTCACAGAATCTAAAAGTCGGACTTGGCGTAACAAGCTTTGAGAAGTTTGTTTCAAGGGTTCTCATTGAGGCAAACAGACTAAATATCGATCAGAATGGGCTAGGATACAATAATCTAATATACATGGCCGTAGTTCTGGGAGAATTATCATCCGAAGAGGATTCCTCATATAGAGGACTAATTGTAGAAGAACCAGAAGCCCATTTACACCCCCAATTACAATACGTCTTACTCAACTACCTTGAATCATTCAACACCAATACAAGTTCAGAGAATGTGCAAATATTTGTTACTACTCACTCACCCAATTTCTCTAGCTCTGCAGGAATAAACTCAACACTATGTCTATTCGATAACAAAAAAATAAAATCCTTCAAACCATCATATGTATACAAGGGGAATGAGAAGCTTCAAAAGAAAGTTGAAAGGTATTTAGATGTAACAAGATCTGAACTATTCTTTGCAGATCGAATTATATTCGTAGAGGGAATATCAGAAAAGTTTCTAATCCCAAAATTCGCAGAAATACTTAAACTTGAGCCGAGCATGAGAAGATCAATAAGTGTAATAAGCGTGGAAGGAATAAATTTCGACTGTTTCACTCCGCTATTCGGAAAAGACAAGATTGAAATACCAGTCGCAATCATCTCAGATAATGATCCAACCTATGATGAAGGCAGAGAAACAATAAATGAGATGTCTGAATCTGCCAAAAAACTTAATGCGATTCAAGACCCTCATGTGAAGGTGTTCCTCTCTGAGATCACTTTTGAATATGAACTTGCACTTCCAGATGGAAATTTGGATACACTTATTGAGGTGTTAATAGAAATGGGGCACAAGACTAGAGCAAGAAGAGCACGAGAGATAGCTGAAAAGAAAATATCCAACAAAGATAAAGCTAAAGAATTCCATGAATACGTCTTCAAAAAAGGGAAAGTAAGCAAAGGTCGATTTGCTCAGACATTACTAGACACTCTGTCTGATAATCGCCCATTTACTGTTCCCAACTACATTAAAGATGCTATCAATCACGTTAGTCAGAGGTAGGCATGGATCTCTCACCTGAACAACTAGAAATAGTTAATGCCGACTTGGTACCCATGTGCGTGACTGCTTGTGCTGGAAGTGGAAAAACTAAAACAGCGGTACACAGAGTAAGAAATATTGCCTCGCAGTTGTCCGACCAAGGAGAAAAGGTTGCCCTACTGTCATTCTCCAATGTAGCTATACAGACGTTCCGACAAGCACTTCAAGAGCTGGATACGGCAAGCAAGCACTCATACAGCAATAGAATATACATTGACACTTTCGATGGGTTCTTATCTTCTCACATAGTTCGGCCACATGGCAATAGGTTCATGAATTGCAAGGAAGGTGTTACACCATACCTAGTGACAAATGAAAATCCATTTCTGAAAAATAAAAAGTTTTGCTTCCATCAGAAAAAGACGAACGGAAATGGAAGCTTTCCAATTGCGCCAACTAGGATCAGAATAAGACACGAAGAGAATGAACTCATCTTTGAGTATCAGGACGATATTGGAAACATACATTCCATTCCTAAAGAAAATGGGAAAGCTATAACATTTTCACTCGGAAAATCAGGATTTTTCACATACTCAGGGGCGAATCTCTGGGCAAATATTATTCTAAGTAAAGAGCCATATCTGAGCAAGATAATAACAAGAAAATACCCACATATTATTGTCGATGAGGCGCAGGATGTTGGATCACTTCATGAGCGTCTATTGAATCGACTAATTGATTCCGGATCAGTCATCTCTATTTTTGGTGATTCTGATCAATCAATTTATGAATTTATCGGTGCCAAAGGTGACTTCATAAATACATACAATAGCCGTGTAAATGTACTTTCAATGAAACTCACAAAAAACTATCGATCAGTAAAAGAAATTGTTGATGTTTCAATGAAAGTTTCAGGCAAGTCTCTCCTTCATAATATTGAGAAAAAAAACGATCTACAAGGTGCATTCGTCTACTGGTACTCAGACACCAATCAAGCTATCAGCTCGTTTCTGCGCAGAATTGAATCTGCTGAGTTAGACTTCAATGATTCTGCTATTCTTAGCAGAAGCAACAGTAACGTAGAAAAAGCCAATGGACACACACTGCCTTTTCCAAATAAGAAAAAGCCACTCTCAAATGTCACACTTTTTCTGAAGGCATCTATTCAGAGAGATATTAATATCAATCTAGCAGAGTCATTTAGAAACTGCAGCCTTGGAATACTTGGACTAATGAATACAGGTTACAACTCTTGGGAGAAAATACTTGAGGGATATGATGATACCTATTGGATTCAATTGCGACAGACTATTTGGGAGTTTGTGCGAGATAAAGAGAATGGATTACCTTCTTCAGAACTAAATATGAAGGAAGAATGGCAACCACTTCTTATAAAGAATTTAGATTTACTCCTTGAACGAGTAAAAAATAATTTTGAAATCACTGCTGACAAAAATCCGTCCCAATCACTTAAGAAGACAAACCTACTTGACATTCCTCTTAAACAATTTGTCAATAGTTCACCTAAAGCGGGCATAAGGGTTTGTACAGTTCACAAAGCTAAAGGAGAGAGTATTGGATCTGTACTCTATTTAACTTCAGAGAAAGCGCATTTTGAGGGGTTTACTCTAGGAACAACCAATGAGGTTGGGCGAATCGCTTACGTTGCATTGACCCGCGCAAAGCATTTATTCGTACTTGCCGTTCCAAAGAAGTATAAAGACGATTACCAGAACGCTTTTAATAGTTGTGGTCTCGTCGATATCACTTAAGCCCAAACGCCCTCACCACAATCTCATACTGTTCCTTATACGATGGCATGACGTAGGCTTGGTGAGCTTCGCGGGAACCCGTGCTATGGCCCGATAGGCGGCGTATGATGATCTCGCTCACGCCAGCGGCATGTAGGCGCGTCACAAACGTCCGGCGAAGTGAATGGGCAGTGATGCGCGTATAGCGCGGAACAACGTTCACGCGATCCATTTTTCCGCCACTGATTACAATGCGTGTCTCTTCGTTGTGAACGATGCCTGCATGGCGGGCCACTTCCTTAATAAGACGGTTGAAGAACTGTTCGGTCAAATGAACGCCGCCCGGAACATGGCGCGGCAAGGCGTACTCGGGCTGGTCCTCATACTTGGCAAACACTTTAAACGCTTCCGGATGGATGGGCGCTTCGATCTTCTTGAGTCCCTTCTTCGTACGAAGGCGAATCATCGAGTTGGATGGATTCACATGATCCAAATGGACGTGGTGACGTTCCATCGTTAAGAGATCACTGATTCGTAAGCCCGTCATCATGCCGACGACCATCACATCACGCGCCGTTTCGAGTGCGCTGCGATCACGTATGCGATCTGGTAGTTTCAGACGGATGATGGCCCATATCTCATCAAGATTCAAAGCCGTTGTATCGGCATCCGCATCAGGCTTTTTGAATTCGGGGTGATTGTGAATCTGGTTCTTCGAATAGCCCGCGAGTGCGGCCCAATTCATGTACGCCTTAAGGTCCTTGACAACGGTTCCAACTGATTTATCAGACAGTCCCTTTGTCTTTCCATCACTTGCCAATACGTACTCGTGCCGTAGATACCATATCAGGTCAAAATACATCGGTAGGTTAAACGCATCAAAGAATGGATCTAGCTTCTTGTACGCAAAGAAGGAAGAGAGGCGGTGAAAAAAGGTCTGCTTCGCGCGAATCGTTGCAGGGGCATGATCGCGCTTCTCGCAATGATCTAAATACTCCTCCCGAAGGCCTAGCATCTTTGGCGCAGTTCTTCTGCCTTTTACACTGTTTAGTAGGTTCTCTTCTGAAAGAATGCGTTCTCTTATCTCCTCCATCGCTGGATCACGACCTAACTCAGCGCGTAACGCAATCGGAATCTTGTGCGTCAAACGGAAATGAAGCTCGGCCAAATGTGCCCTTGCTTCGACCGCCCATTGTTCCTTCCCAATGATTGATTCAGGTGACCCTTTCGCATCAAAGTCCCAATTAGACGCAGGAACACGCAAACCAACG
This sequence comes from uncultured Cytophagales bacterium, assembly GCA_964350605.1. Taxonomy (GTDB): domain Bacteria; phylum Bacteroidota; class Bacteroidia; order Cytophagales; family JAAEPT01; genus CAYGKP01. Next base: position 1,090 of record CAYGKP010000132.1, on the reverse strand, counting down.
ATTTTGGCGTTTCTGAATGATTTGTACTGATGCGTGAAACGAAGGATAATGGGACGCGCCCCTTTCCCACGGGTATCAAGCTGAAATTGGACGGTTGCCACTTGTGTACACGATTTGTACACAATGTATAAAAATATGGCTAAATTTCAATATATACATTCATTAAGCGACCCCATCAGGGCTCGAACCTGAAACCGGCTGCTTAGAAGGCAGCTGCTCTATCCAGTTGAGCTATGGGGCCGTGACCCAAAGATACACAACCCCTTTGGCCTACCTCATATCATAGATGTACTCCCAGCCAAAGCAACCCGTTCGCGAGAAAAAGCTGATCCGGCGGCCCTCGTACACCGTGAACTTCGAAAACGATTCGCCCTTGTAGACGAACTCATTGTCGCTTCCCACCTCGATCCACTTCCACACATCTGGATTTCCCGTATCCTCGTGGATGACAAACGCGTCGCTACTCCTCGCCTCCACGGTGATCAACTCGCCACTTCCTCCTCCGGTCTCCGAATTCAACCAAAACGGTACGAACGAAAAGAACACCAGATACATCAGCAACGCCATACCATAGGCCCGCGCTAGCCCTTTCAACCGCTCTTTCCCCTTCATCTTCCCCCATTTTGACCCGGAGCCAGAGAACACCGCGAACACCAACAAAAACACCGCCGCCATAACGCCGGCTATCGCCCAAAACAACCACCAAGGCACCACCGAATACACAAAACGATGAATCGAATAGATGTTGAGCGCCATCAAGCCCACCACCGCTACGCGAAACACGACCGTTCCTAACCCAACCTTTGCCATTACTTTTTCTTTACCTCCAACCTACAAAAAAGAAACGCCTCACCATTTCTGGTGAGGCGTTCTTAAGTCGGGGCGGCAAGATTCGAACTTGCGGCCTCCTGCTCCCAAAGCAGGCGCGATACCGGGCTACGCTACGCCCCGTGGTCTTCGACCGTTTTCCCTGAGACTTCGCCGCTTCGTAGAAGCATTCGAGGTTCCAGGATGCTTTTTCGGGGCGACTCGTCACCCCGAGTTTTTTCTCCGTGGAGAGAGGGGGATTCGAACCCCCGGTACCCTTTAG
>CAYGKP010000131.1:0-7391 GCA_964350605.1 uncultured Cytophagales bacterium | reverse complement strand
CCGCCACCACCGCCTCCGCCGCCGGGACCACCAGGGCCACCGACGGGGTTGGGGTCGGGCTTCGCAGCCGGGCCACCGCCGGGCTTATACTGAAACGGGTTCGGTGTCGCCTCAGGCTGAGGCGGTTGCGTTGTCGTGGTTGGAGGCGTGGGCGTGCTAGTGCTCGGGGGCACTGGATTGTCACCCTTGGGTGAGGTGGGCGGATCGACGGTGGTTTCCGTCGGTGGTGTGGGTTGGGGCGCGCCGGGTTCGGGCAACGGTCCGCTGGACTGGCCACCCGCCACATCGACCAAGATGCCGAAGTCCGAACCGGGCCAAGGCGGTCCGGGCGCTTTCCAGCACGAAGTCACGAGTAGCGCGACCAACATGGCCGTGATCGTCCCCGTGGTCAGGCCCAGGGCCTTCCAACGGTTCTTCTTCTCGGATTCAGTGCTGGGATCGTAGCTCGACATCTCTCCTTTGCCTAACGATGCAAACAGGTCAACAAATTCACACCTGCGCGCATTAACCGGGCCTTATTTCGGGTCGGTCGCCAGCGACACCTTCGTATTCATCTGGGCAGCAATGCCCACCACGTCCATCACCGTCTGGTACGAGAGGTCTTTGTCGGCATGCACGACCACGACGTTCAGGTTCGGGTCGGTGGCCGAAAGGTGCTTCTGGATGGCGGGGCCCAGGGCCTCGAACGCAACTTCCTGATCCATCACGTAGTAGCGCTTGTCGGCGGTGATCGTCACCCCGACCTTCTGCATCTCGATCACCGAAGCCTCGGCCGTGGGGCGCGAGACGGGCACCCCGCTGGGGGTGATGTTCGAGGAGGTCAGGATGAAGAAGATCAGCAGCAAAAACACCACGTCGACCATCGAGAAGAGGCTTCCCTGGGGGTCCGATTTGTGGCGCGATTGGAGCTTCATGGCCGTGGGCTAGCTTTTGTGCTGGGGCTGTTGGAGCAGATCCAGGAAGTCAACCGCCGTGGTTTCCATGCGGTGAATGGCCTTTTGAACCTGACTGGTCAAGAAATTGTAGCCCGCGTACGCGATGATCCCCACGATCAGGCCACCGACCGTCGTCACCAAGGCTTGATAGAGACCACCCGCCAAGTCAGCGGTATCCGGCGATTTCTCTTGAGCCACGGTGATGAAGGTCTCGATCATCCCCAAGACGGTGCCCAGAAAGCCGATCATCGGTGCCACTCCTGAGACGGTCGAGAGGGACGAAAGGCCCTTTTCCAACCGATAGAGCTCCTCCTTGGCGGTGTTCTCGATCGAGGCTTCGATGGTCGTGAGCGGCGAGCCGATGCGGTTGAGCCCCTTGAGGACAATCCGCGCCATCGGCGTATCGTGCTGGGCACAATCAATCTTAGCACCTTCGATGTCGCCCGCTAGCACACGTGCTTTGACCGAGTCCATCATCGGGCGGGGGTCGCGTGTCGCACGCCGCAACGTCAACCACCGCTCGAAGAACAGGTACAACGCCACCACCAGCAGCAAGGCCAGCGGAATCATGGGCCAACCCCCTTTGAGGGTCAATTCCCAGGCACCGACCTCACGGACGATCTCATCGGTTAGGGGAGCCGCAGGGGCCGCTCCTTCGCCCACCACCTGCACTTGGAGCAGGATGGCATGTAGGGCACTCATCATCTATCGCGTCTGGGTTGGGTGGAACATTCAGGTGAGGCTTCTAGTAGCCAAGAACCCAAATTCCCGATCCATATTGTGAGGTGTAGCTAGAAAGTTTGCTCTCGGCTTCTTTACGCGAGGCGAAGTCGGCCACGGCCACCTTGTGCAGGCTGCTGCCTGGGATTAAGGTTCCGCCAGTTTTGGTCGCAAAACGCTCGGCATTGCCACGGTCGCCAAAGGCACCCGCGATGATGTAGTAGCGTCCACGAACGGGCGCACCACTCATGCTTGGCGCAGGCGCAGCAGGCTCGGGCTTTACTTTCTCTGGCTTTGGCTCGGGCTTTACCTTTTCGGGCTTCGCAGCCACAACAGGCTCTTCCTTCACAGGCTCAGCAGCGGCTTCCAACGCAGCGAGCGAATCGGCTTTCGCAATCGCGGTGCTGTCCACTACTTCTGGTTCCAGGACAACCTCTTCCTCTTCCAAGGTATCGGCAGGCACGATGGTTTCATCCGATGTGGTACCACCTTTACCAAACAAGGCCGAGGCATAGGTTTGTCCGTCTTGATTCTTCAACACGAACAGCGAACCGACACCCAACCCAAGCAACAGCAACGGGATGATGATGAAGAGGGCTTTGCTCTTCTTCTTCTCCTTTTTGGGGCCCTCAGGTCCGCGGCGATCCGGTTTACCGGGGCGTTCGGATTTTGGGCCTTTTCCGGGAGGAGGGGGCGTTTTGCTACCACCGTCGCTGGAAGTTTCCGGTGCCTTCGCAGGGGCTTCAGCCGACGGTGGTTGTGGTTGTGGCTCGGGCGCGCGCTGGGGCTGCTCGGACGGCTGTTCAGCGGGGCGCTCCTGCTCTACTTTGTCTTGGGGTTTTTCCTCGGGCTTCTCTTCGGGCTTGCGCTCGGGTTGAGGGGGGCCTTGCGGCGGACGCGGTCCACCCGGACGGGCGGGCATCTGTGGAGGCATCGGGCCTTTCATGCCCGGAGGGCGGCGAACGATCGGCGGGCGACCGGGTACGGGGCGTGGTTTCATATCCAGTTCTTCTTGCGTGCGTTGGATGGGTTGTGAATGTAGTGGGACCAGGCCGAAGCTATCGGCGCGGTAGTTGGCCCGTTGGGCCGGTTGAAATTCGATGCGGTCTTCCACGTTGAGCGAGAATCGTCCCACACCGGGCCAGTCGAGGCTGCGCGTTTGCGCCAGCGTCGCCTTGGCTTGGCGGACGAAAGTCACCAGTTGTTCGTTGGCCTCGCGAAGGGAAATGCCCCGCTCGCGGGCCACACTCATCGCGAGCAGACCGTCGCTATCGGTCAAGCGAGCGTTGAATGCCAAGGCTTTTGCCGGCGGCGTGAGGCGCAACCCCGTGGGGTCGAGCCGCGCGCTTTCCGACCGCGCAATGAGTCCGCCGAAGCCGGGGACAACCACGCAATCGTGTTGATAAAGCAACTGGCAAATCCGTTGGATCACGGGTAAGGCACTGTGGGTCAATTAGAAGCTCACGCTGAGACCCCCTATGACCTGGCGACCGCGAGCCGGTGTGTGCTGCCAGCGCTCGTTGCCAAGCCCCAGCAGGTTTTCACCCCGAACAAAGACCGACCACCGAGGCCAAAGGCGCGCTTCCGCACCGACCCCGAAGCCGATCAAGGGATCCAACTCCGCCTCGCCGCCGCCCGAAGAGGGCGCAACGATTCCCGTAAGATAGGAAATTTTGGTGTCCAGGTAGAGTTTCTCGAAGAGGCTGTAGCCGAAAAGCGCATTGATTTCGCCAGTGGGCAGGTGCCAGGGCTTATCAAGCGAACCCATCTGATAGCGCGTCAAGGTGCCCGAGACACGCACGAACAGGTCGTTCCAGTGGCCAGTCAAGCCGCCCTTCAAGCGGATGCGCGTGGTCACCTCGGGGTCGAAGGCGAGCAAGTACTGCGCTTGGTCGGTCGTGTCGTTGATGTAGGTCGGCAAGAGGGCGATCCGGGCGTGCTCGGCCTGAACGTCGAACAGGAACCGCTTGCCGAGAACCACTTCCCCACCCACCTGGAAGCGCGTGCGCACGTTGGAATGAACGGGCGATTGCCCTTGGGCCAACCAGGGGTTTTCGGTCGAGAAGCGATGCAGCGAGCCGGATTCCATGTTGCCATCAAACAGAACGCGCAGCCGCAGGGCCGAATCGGCGCTCTGCACCTTGGCATCGACCACCGGATAGGCATGGACCGGGCCGTTGTCAACCTCGTCATTCTCGTACACCACCCGGACCCCGACTTTCAGGCTGAGGCCCGTGAGCAACTGGTCGTTGACCACAAACACCCCGGCAGGGATCAGAAAGCGGTCGCGGCCGGGGCCTTGCTGGTTCAGGTACTGGGCCGCAAGCTCGCCCCGCAGGCCGAAGTTCGAGGAAGCAGGCGTGTAGGTGTAGCCCACGTTCTGCAATTGGGCGTTCCACTCGCCATAGTTGTAGCGGTCCTGCAAATAGCTGACCGTCAATGGCCCCACCCCGACCCAATAGCGATCCCACCGTTGGTCGATCGTGTCGGCATCGACATTCTCCAGCGAATCGGCATACCCATAGTAATGCAGGCGGTTCTGGCTGTAGCCCATCTCGCCGTGAATGCTCTGCCCCTTGTTGTTGAACAACCAGCCGTCCACCTTCGCTCGGTTCTCGCCCATCCCCGAGTTCCTCCCATCCACTGGCCCCTTGGCGCTGTTGGCGTGTTTGAACTCGAAGTCGTAGGCATACTTCTCCTGGCGGTTTGACGATAAGAAGCCTTCCAGGTAACTCGTCCCGTAATTCCCGCCGCCGATACGGATCAGGTTGCTGGCAATGCGTGGCAAGGGCTCCTCGGGCAAAGGATAGATGCGGGCCTTTGCTTTGGGCGGCGCGTAGGGCGCAGTCAGCTTGTCAGCACCGAAGGGCACCTTCCCCGGCTTAGTGAGGCTGTCGGGCAACGGCGCTTGGCGGAACAAGCGGTCGGCCGATTCGAGTTGGACGTTCACCGAGACCGTATCGGTCACCGATTGGGTGATCGTCGGTTGGGCCACCACCAGGGTGCCCATGAGCAACGCCAGAAGGGTCAGTAACCGTTTCATCGGGGCGCGGCAGTTTGGTTGGCCTCGGACTCTTCCAGTACGCGCAGGCGGATTTTGGCCTTATCGACGATACGCGGTTCGGGGTAGCCGTCGATCAGCGATTGGAGGATGGCCTTGGCTTGGAACGGCTCCCTCTTGGCGAGGTAGCATTCCGCGGCCAGCAAGTAGGCCTCGCCCACCCACTCGTGCTTCGACTCGAAGTTCTGGATCAGGTCCATCAGCAGATCCAAGGACTGCTGGGTCTTGCCTTGCGAGAGGCGAATCTCGGCCAGGTGATACTGCGCCTCGGCCCCCAGGGCATCGCGGCGGTTGTTCATCACTTGCAGAAAGCGGTCCTCAGCCTTCTGATCCTCGCCAGCCATCTGGTAGGTGCGACCAATCAGGATGCGGGCGCGGTCGTGTGCATCGGGGCGCAGCTCAGGTAGGGCAATGATCTGGTTCGCGTAGTCGCGGGCAGCTACGTTGTCGTGCCAGGCAAAGCTGGCTTCGCTCAGGAAGGTGAGCGCGTCGCTGCGCCAGCGGTCCCGTGCCGGCGGATCGAGCAGGGCCTTGTACTCCTTGATCGCCGTGGCGGTATCCCCTTCCAAGGCGGCGATCTGGGCCAAGCGGTAGTGCGAGCGTTCGCGGTGGTCGGCGGTGCCCAGGTCGAGCAAGCGGCGGAACTCGGTCTTGGCCATCGGCATGGACTTGGCGTTGAACGCGCTTTCGGCCAACGCATAGGTCACCGACACGGCTTCGGACTCCATGCCGTAGGTCTTGCGATAATCTTGAAGCAACGGAATGGCTTTGGTGTACTCGAAGCGGTCGAACGCACCATAGGCGATCTCAAAAGCTTTGCGCTGGACCAGCGGCTCGTTCGGGTGGCACTTCGAGAACTGCGTCAGGTAGGGCGCGACTTCGTCGGGGCGGCCCGAGTTGGTCAAGGCGAGCGAGATGCTTTCCAGGGCATCGCGGGCCAATAGACTGTCGCGGCACCCCAGGCGCAGGGCAGCGGCATAATCCTCGACCGCCGCGTCGATGCGCGTTTGGTTGTAGCGGGCCGTGCCCCGTTGCAGGTGGCTTTTCGCAGGCCAAGGCGCAGGTGGGTTCAGGTCGATCAGACGGCTGAAGCCCTGCTCGGCAGCAGCGAAGTTGCCTTGGGTCAAGGCCAGGTCGGCTTTCAGGTAATAGCCCTCGAACTGGAGACCGTCCCTGGGGTTGTCGAGCAAGCGGTCGAGTTCCTTCTGTGCCTCGTCATAACGACCCATCCGGGCGAGTACCTGGGCTTTGCGGTAGCGCAAACGGTTCGGGCGGTCGGGTTTCGCTTCGGCGAGCAGGGCATTGAGGCCACTCAGCGCGGCATTGTAATCGCGCAGGGCATAGTCGCATTCCGCCAGTCGGAACCGGGCATCGACTCGGTAGCGGTCGCCAACTTCCAGGCCGTTGATGGCTTGCGAAAGCTGCTCCTTGGCTTCTTTGTACTTGCCTTGGTTGTAGAGCGTGTAGCCCAATCCATACCGGGCCCGCGGGCCAAACTCCTCGTTGCTCGACACGCTCCGATACCCCTCGCCGGCTTTCTGCCATTGGCCAAGTGCGGAGTACGACTCGGCTTCCCAGAAGACCACGGAGGCTTTCTCGTCCCAATTCACGCTGGTCTCCTTTGCTTTGCGCAGGTAGGTTAAGCCCTCGGCCGCGCGGTTCTCGTTGAACAGCGTGATGCCTTGCAGGTAGGCCGCCTGACGATAGATCGGACGCAGCTTCTCGTTCCCGGGGCCGCCTTGCGCGTCCACGTAGTCGAGCACCGCGGGGTAGTTCCGCGAACGGAGCAACGTCTCGGCATGCAAGCTCCGCGCCTCGGCGATGCGGGCATGTTTGGGGTACTCGGCCTCGAAGCGATCCAAGGCACGGAGCGCGGTGGTATAGTCCGATTCCTGATAGGCCAACTTCGCCACATCGAGCAAGGCGGAGGCTTGAACCTCCTTCGAGTAGGACTCGGCCGCTGCGCGGTCCAACGCCAACCGGGCCGAAGCCACATCGCCCAGCTTCAAGTAGCACTGGCCCAAGTAGTACGCGGCGTACTGGCCCAGCGTGTCCTTCTTCAAGGCTACTTGCTCGAAGCCGTCTTTGGCCGCGAGGATCGAGTCGATCTGGAAATGCGCGAACGCAAAGCGGTACGCATAGCCCGGGTCTTCCGGCGGCTTCTTGTAGGGTGCTTTGGCGTAGTAGCCCGCCGCCTTCGCGTAGTTCTGTTGCTGGAAATATGCCTCACCGATCAGTTGGTTCACGTCCTGCTTGTTGTGGAGCTTGTCGCCCTGCTCGGCCAATGCTTTCTCCCCATAAGGAATCATCTCCGCAAACTTCCCCTGGCGGTTCAGGGTATGCAGGATCATGTAGGGCACCAGCGGCGCATAGCCCTCGTTCGTCTCGACCGAGCGGAAATCAGAAAGGGCCTCGTCGTAATTCTCGGTCTGGAAATTGGCATAACCCGCATAGTAGGCCGCCGCCAATTTGTAGGGGCTTTCCTCCTTCTTCGACTGGTTCAGGAGCGGGCGGGCCGTCTCGAAGTCCTTGGTCAGGAACGCCGCGTAACCGCGTTGGAACGTCCACCGTTTGCGGTCCTTTTCGGAGAGCAACTCAGGGTCGACCCCTTCGTAATCCGCCAGGGCTTTTTGGTACTCCTTCTTGCGGATCGCGCGGTCGCCCAGGGCCAGGAG
>CAYGKP010000130.1:1390-7414 GCA_964350605.1 uncultured Cytophagales bacterium | reverse complement strand
CAACTGGCGCGCGGTCTGTTAGGGTATCGGGGGCATCAACTTCCTCGATGACAGATAGTTCGGCTTCCTCCTCGGAGGTCGTGAATTCGACTTTGAAGCCAAATTCTTCCCCGATGACCGAAATGGTTTCGGCATCCAGGCGTTGGTTGATCGATACGAACATCCCCAGGCTCATGCACATGGAGATGACTTCGTTGACCGATACGTCCATCAGCGAGGCCATGTCGTTGGCCGAGATGAACTCGGTCACGCGCAGAATTTGTGCTTCGCGTTCCTGTTCGAGCTCCTCCTGCTCGCGGGCTTCAGCCGCTTGGCTGCGTTTCTCGCGGCGGTATTTGCTGCGGTTGACGGGTCCGCCTTTTCCACGGCCCATTTTGGCCATGGTCGCGCGGATTTTGTCTTGGATCTCCTTGTCGGTGATCTCTTTTTGCTCGCCGCCGGGTTTGCCTGGCTCGCCTGGCTTGTTGTCGACGCGAAGACGCTTGCGCTTGCGCTTACCCGAGATGTCCGAGGAGGCCACAGGCTTCTCGCGTTTTTTCTCTTGGGGCAGGTCGATCTTGCCCAGAACGGTTAGGCCCTTGAGGCCTTCGGCCGAGCCTTTGATGACCTTTTCGGGCTCTTCTTTTTGAGCCTCGGGCGTTGGGGCGGGCGCTTCGGCTTTGGCAGGTGCTTCTTCGGCTTTCGGGGCCGGTTTCTCGGGGGCTGCTTTTGCCTCTGGTTCGGGCTTCTGCTCGGCTTTCTTCTTGGGCTTTTTGTCCAAGTCGATCTTACCGACCACTTTGAGGCCTTCGAGTTTGTTCTCCTCCTTCTTTTGGACTTCCTCCACCTCGCCAGCGCCCGTGGCGTTGTTCTCGAGGTTGCGGATGGTCAACTGCTCATCAGTACCACCGGTGCGCTTGGGGCCCGAGCGGTCCTGGTCGATGACCAGGTTCTGCGGCAGGGCTTGGCCGATGGTCATCTCCTGGGCTTCCTTTCGGTCGGCCACAGATTTTGAGAAGGCCATCAGTAGCTGCTCGTACTGATCGGGGGAGATCTTCGTATTGGGGTTGTTCTCTACCTGGTGACCGCGCTGAGCAAGGTGCTCGACGATCGAATTGGTCCCGACGTTGAGTTTGCGGGCCACTTGGCTGAGACGCATGGGGGCATTTGCCATAAGGGGTCAAAGGTCGGGGTTTTGTGCCCCTTATTCAAATTCCTGTTGAAGGATGCGGAACACCTCGGTAACGGTGGCTTCCTCCAACTCGGTGCGGCGCACCAGGTCTTCTTTGCTGAGTGTAAGTACTTGTCGGGCGGTATCCAGGCCGATGCGCTTGAGCTCATCGAGGATCCACGCGTCGATTTCATCGGAGAATTCTTCGAGGTCGACGTCTTCGTCCGATTCGTGTTCGGCCAGTTCGCGGAACACATCGATTTCCATGTCGATCAAGCGCGAGGCCAGTTTGATGTTCTGTCCACCGCGGCCAATGGCCAGCGACACTTGGTCGGGTTTCAGGTAGACCGAAACACGGGCGTTCTCCTTGTCGATTTTCATCGTGCTGAGTTTCGCGGGCGACAAGGCGCGGGCGATGTACAGCTCGAGGTTGTCGGTGAAGTTGATCACGTCGATGTTCTCGTTGCAGAGCTCGCGAACGATGGCGTGGATTCTGGAGCCTTTCATGCCCACGCAGGCACCTACGGGGTCGATGCGGTCGTCGTACGATTCGACAGCGACTTTGGCGCGTTCGCCGGGTTCGCGGACGACTTTCTTGATGGCGATCAGGCCGTCGAAGACTTCCGGAACTTCGCTTTCAAACAACCGTTCGAGGAAGGCTGGCGAGGTGCGCGAGAGGATGACACGCGGGGTGCCGCCGTTGCCCATGTCGACCCGCGCAACCACCGAGCGAATGGTGTCGCCTTTGCGGTAGCGGTCCTTGCTGATTTGTTCGGAGCGTGGGAGGATCAGTTCGTTGTTGTCGGCATCCAAAAGCAGGACTTCCCGCGAAAGCACTTGATAGACCTCGGCGGTGATGATCTCACCCACTTGGTCTTTGTAGCGATCGAACAGGATGTCGCGCTCCAGGTCGCGGACCCGTTGGATCAGCGTTTGGCGCGCAGTGAGGACGGCGCGGCGGCCAAAGTCCTCAATCTTCACCTCGTTGGCCACTTCTTCCCCGACCTCAAAGTCAGGCTCGATCTTCTTGGCTTCCGAAATGCGGATGTGTTTGTTCGGGTCGAAGGCCCAGGGCACTTCTTCCTCCAACTCTTCGTCGTAAACCGGGGGGTTGTCTGCGTCGTTTTCCGACACGATTTCCAGGTTGTGCCAGATTTGTAGGTCGCCTTTGTCGGTGTTGATGATCACATCGAAGTTGTCGTCCGAGACGTACTTCTTGCGAATCATCGTACGAAACACATCCTCGAGGATGCGGATCATCGTCGGGCGATCAATGTTCTTGGTCTTCGCAAACTCGGCGAAGGACTCGATGAGCTGGTGGGTGGTGCTTGGTGCAGCAGCAGCGGTAGCCATTGGGGTCGTAGCTTAGAAAGTGAGAATGAGTTTGGCAGAATCGATCTGCGGGTAGTCAAGGGCTTCTGCGCCCTCTCCTGCCAGCAGTGTGATGTGTTGGTCGTTCGCGGCCTGCAGCTCGCCTTCCAATTGGCGACCGTCCAGCAATCGAACGCGAAAACGTTGGCCCACGTGCCGGCGGTATTGGCGCGGCTGGGCAATGGGTGAGGTGAGGCCCGCCGAGGTGACCTCCAAGTTGTACGCGCCGTCGATGGCGTCTTCTTCTTCCAACCGGTCGGCCAGCGTGCGCGAAACAGCGGTGCAGCTTTCGATGTCCGCGCCGGCTTCTTCCCCGTCGAGGGTGACAGTCACCTTACGGCGCGGGGCATGCCCGGCCACCTGAACCGAGACCACAAAAAGGTCCGTGCGGTCCGTGCGGGCATCGAGCGCCGATTGGGCCCAGAGAGCAATCTGTTGTTCGAGGTTTTTCACGTCGGTTGGTACTTCGGTGCAGGGCAACAAAAAAGGGGACGAATCTCGTCCCCTTTCAGCCAGAGCTTCCAGAAGTGTTACAAAGGTAGCAACCGTTTTGCGCTTCGCCAAGTTCCTTTGTGCGGACAGCTAGGTTGGCATGGTCCCTGCTATCTTCGCGCCATGCGCGTCTGGTGGCTGTGGAACGGACTCTTGGCATTGCTCAGTGCAATGGCCTACATCGGCTACTATGTGCCCTCGGACCAGAACTGGGTGTTCGGCCTGGCCACCTACCTGACTTTGCCCCTCCTTCTGGCCCACCTTCTGGTGGTGACCTTTTGGTTGCTCAAGCGCAAAAATAAGTTCAAGCGAAAACGCGCCTGGCTCTCGGGCTTGATGCTCGTGCTCGGGTGGCCGCACCTGGAAAGCACCCTGCAAGTCTCGTTTTCGGGCTCCGATGCGCAGGGCCTTCGGGTGTTGTCCTATAATGTGCGGGTGTTCAACCTCTACCAGACCTATTGGGACAAGGACCCCGAAAAGGCTGCTGAGGTGCTTGATTGGGTACTGGCGCAGGAGGCCGAGGTGTTATGCTTCCAGGAATACTACGAGAACAGTACCGATTCGCTCTTCGACTTGCCCGCGCGTATGGCTGAGGCGGGCTATCCCTATCACCACATCGTGGATCGCTTTGGCGATGGAGAGCAGCGATTTGGTCAGGCGATTTATTCCCGCTTGCCGGTGGTTTCGGTGGGCACCTTGGACTTTCATGTGAATTCGGGTAACAAGGCCCAGTGGATGGACGTGGTGTGGCAGGAGGACACCGTGCGGATCTACAACCTCCATCTGGAGTCGATGGCACTCAGCGAGGACGAGGTGTTGGCTACGAATTTGGGTGACCAGGAAGTACGCGAGGAAAAGAAACGTACTCTGCGCAAGCTGCGTGCCGGGCAAGCCACCCGCAGCCGCCAAGCCCGCCAGTTGGATCGGCACTTGTCGGAGAGCCCGCACCCGGTGATCGTTACTGGCGATTTCAACGAGATGCCCTACGGCCATGTCTACCACATCATGCACAACCAGCTCACCAGCGCGTTTGAGGAAGACGGGGCAGGCTTTGGGTTCACCTACAACGGGCGGCTGTTTTTCCTGCGCATCGACCACCAGTTTTTCGACGACGAACGCTTGGAGCTGCTGGACTTCAAGACCCTGCGTTCGGTGAAGCACAGCGATCACTACCCAATTCTGGGCACCTATCAGGTGCGCTAGGGCGCGTTTGGCTACCTTCGCATCCGATGGCGGACCTACAGCTTTACAACACCCTTACGCGGAAAAAGGAAGTCTTCACGCCCCAGGCTCAGGGCCAGGTGGGCCTCTACGTGTGTGGTCCGACGGTCTATGGCGATGCGCATTTGGGCCATGCCCGTTCGGCGTTGACGTTTGACTTGCTGGTGCGCTGGCTCCGGTTCAATGACTTGGGGGTCAACTATGTGCGCAACATTACCGATGTGGGCCACCTAGTGGGCGACGCCGACGAAGGCGAGGACAAAATCCAGAAGAAGGCCAAGGCCGAGCAACTGGACCCCTACGCGATTGCCCGTCGCTATACCGAGCGGTACCAAGCCGACATGGCGGCCCTGGGCTGCCTGGTGCCCGACCACGAACCTCGTGCAACGGCGCACATCGCCGAGCAAATCGCCCTGACCGAAAAAATCCTGGCGGCGGGTTATGCCTATGAGGCGAATGGGTCGGTCTATTTTGATTTGGAGAAATACCAGAAGACCGGGAAGTATGGTGAGTTGAGTGGGCGGGTCTATGCGGACTTGCTGTCGAACTCGCGCGAGTTGGAGGGGCAGGACGAGAAGCGAAACCCCCTGGACTTTGCCTTGTGGAAGAAGGCCAGTCCGAGCCATTTGATGCAGTGGCCCTCGCCTTGGAGCCAGGGATTCCCCGGGTGGCATTTAGAGTGCACGGCCATGAGTGGCAAGTACCTGGGCGACCGCTTCGACATTCATGGCGGAGGGATGGACTTACAGTTTCCCCACCACGAGTGTGAGATCGCCCAGTCGACGGCGGCCTGCGGGCAGGGTCCGGCGAACTACTGGGTCCACAACAATTTGGTGACCATCGACGGGCAGAAAATGGCCAAGTCGCTGGGCAACTTCATTACCCTCGAGGAGTTGTTCGCCGGACAGCACGAGCGCCTGACCCAAGGCTTCAGCCCGATGAACGTCCGGTTCTTCATCCTCCAAGCGCACTACCGCAGCACGCTCGATTTCTCGGAAACAGCCCTGGAAGCAGCGCGAAAGGGCTATCGAAAATTGATGAATGCGGTGCGCGCGGCGCAGTCGTTGACGGGCACACCGGCGGGCGAAGACGCCAAGATTTCCGAGGAAGTGCTGGCCTTCGCGGCGCAAACCGAAGCGGCCCTGCGCGACGACCTGAATACGGCCATCGCCCTCTCGCACCTCTTTGGCCTCACCAAAGTGATCAACCGCTTAGACACTGGGCAATTGCCTGTCGCGGCCCTCTCGCCTGAGGCGTACGAGAAGATTACCGCTTGGCTCCCGTCGCTGGTCGAAACGGTCCTTGGCCTCAAAGACGAGATGCCCGACGACTTGCTTCCCTTCATCGCCGAGCACTTGAAAACCTACCAATCCGCGAAAGCTGAGAAGGATTATGCCGCCGTGGACGAAATTCGTGCGGCACTTCGTTCCAAAGGTGTGCTTGTCCGCGACTTCAAACACAAAATTGACTGGGCTTATGAAGAACAATAGCCGACTCCTTTGGCTGCTTTTGGCCTTCTCGCTGTGGGCTTGCGACGAGTCGAACGACCCGACGAGCACCGTACCCCCCAAGACCGAAACACCGCTGGTGGTGGCCCCGGCATTTTCGGGCGACTCGGCCTATGCCTTGGTGAAAAAGCAAGTGGACTTCGGCCCGCGCACCCCCAACTCGGCGGCGCACCAGAAGTGCGGCGACTTTTTGGAGGCCTGGTTGAAACAGTATTGCGACACCGTGTATGTCCAAGACTTCTCGGCTGAACGCTACGCCGGCAAGCTCCTGCCCCTGCGCAA
>CAYGKP010000130.1:0-1380 GCA_964350605.1 uncultured Cytophagales bacterium | reverse complement strand
TCCTGCTAGTTGCCCACTGGGATACGCGCTTCCTCGCTGACCAAGATGACGAGCGGCAAACCGAACCCATTCTAGGCGCGAATGATGGGGGCAGTGGCGTGGCCGTCCTCCTGGAAATTGCCCGGTTGATTTCCGAAGACACCACCGGGAAGCTCCAAGTGGGCGTAGACATTTTCCTCACCGACGGCGAAGACCAAGGCTCGCCCGCCGACTGGGAAGGCGAGAGCGACGACGATTGGTGCCTGGGTACCCAGTATTGGGCCATGTACCCGCATACCCCTGGCTACGGGGCCTACTACGGCATTCTGCTCGATATGGTCGGTGCCAAGGACGCGCGTTTCGCCAAAGAAGGATTTTCGGTCACCCATGCGGGCAACGTGGTCGAGAAAATCTGGACGATAGGCCAGCGACTCGGTTATGGCAACTACTTCGTCAACCAGAAAGCCCACGAAATTCTGGACGATCACTACTACCTCATCACCAAACGCCGCATCCCTACCGCCGACATCATCCAGCACGACCCCAATGGCGGTGGTGGCTACTTCGGCGAGTTCTGGCACACTCACGCCGACAACCTCGAAGTCATCGACCCCGCGACGCTTCAAGCCGTCGGGCGCACGGTCTTGACGGTGGTCTACAGCGAAGGGAAGTAACTGGAGTTAACGGAGGTCGGCGGGCTCCGCGCGAAGAGCGGCCCCGCCGACCCTTTTTCCAGGGATCCATGCGCTTGGCGCATGGATCCCTGGAAACGATGCGAGCGCACCCATTGGGTGCGCTCGCGCCTTGGTTGTCTACTGGGGACAGTGGGGTTATTTGCCCGAAGTCAAGTCTGCAGGTGGGGTGATGCCCAGGTATTTGAGGACGTCTTTGGTGATGTTGTCTTCCTCGCGGCGGGCGTAGAGGATGATGATTGTCTGGAGGTCCGAGCCTTGGTTAATCACGTAGTCGTAGCCTTTTTTATCGGCGACCGTTTCGATGGCCACAAAGAGCGAGTCGAAGAGGGGCGTGAGGATTTCCTGCTGTTTGTTGAGCAGTTCGATCTGGGCGTTCTTCTCGTAGAGCTGGATTTGGTTGCCCAAGTTTTCCAGTTCGGCTTCTTTGTCCAGACGGGTGAGTTGGCTCATGGTGTTTTTGCCCGCCTCGTAGGCTTGCAGTTTTTCCATGTAGGCTTTCTCCTTGCCTTGCAGTTCGGTCTGAAGCTGCTTTTGGTAGGTACTCAGGTCGGTTTCCGCGCGTTTGAAAGGCGGCCAAAGCGAAGCGAGGTACTCCACGTTGGTGTAGGCAAGTTTAGCGGGCTGTTGTGCGGCGGCGTGGGTGGCGGCCAAAGCAAAGCTCAAAGAAGTGAGGACGGCGAGCAGAAGAGTACGCATGGAAAAGGGG
>CAYGKP010000129.1:0-7420 GCA_964350605.1 uncultured Cytophagales bacterium | reverse complement strand
CCCAGATACCACATCACACTTATGCGAATTTTACTGCTTTCGCTCCTTTTGGGGGGCGCAGGAGCCACTCTCCTTGCCTCGGCCCCCGTGCCAGGCCAAACCCCTCAGGGAGTCACCCCTCAATCGGGCGAGTCCTCACTGGAGGGTGAAAAGTTGACCCCTGATGGCAACGTACCCATCCTTGACGCACCGCAAGTCGAGGCCCCACAGCCTGTTACCCCTTCGGCGAATCAGCCAGTTAACACACCGCCTGTCGAGGCAACCACAGAATCTGTTGAGGAATATTCCCCCGCCGCCCGTGCGTTGGCCCCGCGCCAACCGTATGTTGACGAGTCGGGGGGTGACCCAATTGACGCTTCGCTTGTGCCTTGGAGCATGGTGGCGTTGAGCAGCGTTGGGCTTGCTTTCGGCTCGATCTGGCTGGTGGGCATCCGCCGCCGATTGGTCGCGCGTCGCTAATTAACCCTTTGCCAAAACGCGATGCGCGTTGGCCTTCCCGCTGAAATCAAGCCCCAAGAGCGGCGGGTTGCTTTGGCACCTGTCCACGTGGCCGAATTGGTCCGTGCGGGCCATGAAGTTGGCGTGCAATCCGGAGCTGGACTGGGTGCGGGATTCGCCGACGACCAATACCGATCCGTTGGCGCAACACTCCTCACCGATGCAAAGGAGACCTACGCCTTCGGCGAGCTGATCGTCAAGGTCAAGGAGCCGCTTGCCTCGGAATGGCCGCTGCTCCGCCCCGACCAAACACTGTTTGCCTACCTACACCTGGCCGCAAGCCGAGAGTTGACCGAGGCACTGCTCAAAAGCGGTGTCACCTCCATCGCCTTCGAAACCGTCGAGCGTGGCGGACGCCTCCCCTTGCTTGAACCCATGTCGCGCGTCGCCGGTCGGTTGGCCGCTCAAGAAGGCGCGCACCACCTATTGGCCCACGAGCAGGGACAAGGTGTATTGCTAGCGGGTCTGCCCGGTGTGCTGCCTGCGCAGGTTGTTGTGGTCGGTGCGGGAATGGTAGGCAGCGAGGCCGCGCGCATTGCCCACGGGCTGGGCGCACGGGTCATCGTGATGGACATCAACCCCACGCGCCTAGCCGCCATCGAGGAAAGTCTACCTGGGGTAAACACCGTCTCCTCAACAACTTCAGCCCTGGAAGAACTCCTGCCCACCACCTCCCTTCTGATCGGCGCAGTCCTCGTGCCCGGTGGAAAAGCCCCCCAGATTCTTACCCGATCGCAACTTGCGTTGCTGCCCAAAGGCGCAGTCCTCGTGGACGTGGCCATCGACCAAGGTGGTTGCTTTGAAACCAGCCATGCCACCACTCACGCCGAGCCCACCTACCTGGTGGACGGCATTGTACATTACGCGGTTGCAAACATGCCGGGGGCTGTGCCCCGCACCTCGTCAATGGGCTTGGGCAATGCAATCCTGCCCGATGTATTGCGGCTAGCGGGCGGCCTTCCCACGGTATTGTCCAGCGACCCAGGGTTAAAGGCCGGCCTCTCGACCCAAGGTGGAAAATTGCATAGTCAGGCAGTTTCCGATGCGTTGGGGCTGAAGCTAGATTAGGAAATTAGCTTACTGAACGTATTAATTGCACTATTCCAATTTTTGAGCGAGCGTTTTTAGGCAAATGTTCAAACACGTGATACATTTACAGGGAATATTACCCCTACGCAGAACCAAATCCCCACAGTGAACGCAGTGATTTTCTCCCCCCGCGTGATTTTCTAATCAGCCGAATTAATTCGCAACCCACTACAAAAAAAGCCTTCCCCTTCGGAAGGCTTTTTTCATGTCAGGGGGTGTAGCTCGGCTCTCTTACTCGCCGAACATATTGCCCATTTCACTGGCACCTTCTGTGTAGCCAGCGGGCACCTCGAAGAGCGAAGCGTCCAGTTTCTCGGGTGTGATTTTGGTCGCCTCCATCTTGACAACTAAGCCAGCGGACGGATCCTCACCCACCATGCGCAAGGGAAACCCGCCCTGCTTGCTTTGGGCCAGGAAGTCCTGATAAGCCAGCAGCTTGCTAATGTTCGCGTAGTTGAAATCCTTGGCCAACCAGAAACTCTGGGTGCCTCCCTCGCCGTTACTCTCTTCCAGGAACTCCTCGCAGGCATGCCCAGCGATCTTCTCTTTTCGACCCGTGGGCTTCATGTCCCGCGCGCTTGACTCGGGGGCTTCTTTCTCGCTGACTGTATAGGTCTTATCCGCTTCCTTGATGCTGTAGACTTTCCCAGTTGCGCCGTCAACCACCAGGTAGCCGACCATCATGGTGAACAAGCCGCCGCCTTGGAAGTCCAGGCGCATTTTCTCGCCTTTGAAGGAGAAGGTGAAACCGCTGGGCATCATCATGGCCATCATCGAGCCCATGCCGGTACTGTCAACAGTTTCGTCGATGGTCAGGTCAAGGGTGTAATCAATGCGTCCCTCGAAGTTGCCCGAGGGTTTTTGGGCAAAAGCGAGGGGCGAGAGGAGCGCCAGGGCGAAAAGGGAAAGCAGGAAGCGTTTCATAATCGTGGTTAGGAGGATGGTGAAGCTAGCAAGCTTTCAAGAATTAGGCCAACGCAGCTGGCTTGTTGATCGGACTAGAAGAACAACGCGCCCTGCGCATCTTTGTCCTTCTGCTCTCTGTAGCCGCTGGGCACCTCAAACAAGCTGGCCGGCAACGACTCCTCCTTCACCGAGGTGGCCTCGAAAATGATCACGAACTGGTTGCCGGGGTCGCGCCCGACGATGCGCAGCGGAATCTGACCTTTGGCACCTTCGCTGTTCAAGTGTTTGTGCGAGAAAAGTGTCTTGAGGTTCGCCTGATCAAATCCCGAAACTGGCACCCAAAACTCCTGCTCGATGGGCTCTTGATCGGCCTCGTACCGCACCTTGCGCAAGAAGCCTTTGCAGGGATAGCCCGCGATGGTCTCCGTGCCGCTCAAGGGCGTGATCGAAATCACTTCCTCTTCGTGCTCCTCGACGCTCGACTTGGCGTACTTCTCCTTTTTGCTGTTGAGTATGTAACTGGTTCCCTCGGCGGCATGGACCAGGGTGTAGCTGTTCTTCGCATAGGCCGCGTCGATTTCCGAACGGGCGCGGTCGCCTTTGATCTGGATGGTCATGCCCTTGGGGGCCAACTTTTCCACCAAGCCGGGCATGGCCGCCAGCGGCGAGCCCTCTGGGGCCGAAACAATGGTTTTGTAGACGATGGTGCCCTCGAAGCCTTGGGCTTGGAGGGAAAGGTTCAGTGCACTGAGTGCGAAAAGGGAGAGAAGAAGGCGTTTCATAAAGGCAAGTGGAGTGAGCTTGATCTCAAGCTAATAAGAAGTCAAGCATTGGGCCAGAGATGTGAAAACATTCAAAGAAGAAGGTCCCATATAAATGGTTTACCGCCACTCCTTAGGCACTTTCTTCAATCGCTTATAGCCTTCGGGAACCTCAAAAAGTGAAGGAGATACCTCCCTGGGTTCCAGCTTGACGGCAACCAACCGATACATGAGCGGTGAGCCAATGCTCGGGATGAGCCGAAGAAACCCATAGGTGCCTGGCGCCCCCGATTGACCGTAATCAAGGGCCTCAAACCACCAGATGTTATCGTAGGTCGTAGGAACAGTGACGAGCAATCCTTCCAGGGATTCAAAGGTCAAGTACTCAACCCGATAAATTGTCGCGTCCCACTCCTTGGGGACATCAACGCAATCGGTGGGCACCAATACTGCTTCATCCACACCAAAGTCGTCCACAAAATACTGGCGGCGACTGGGGCTAAACATCGTAATCTGCCCAGCTTCGTAGTCGACAAATCCACGGTCGAATTCCGACTGCGACGAATGCGGCATCACGAAGTAGTACTTCATGCCCTTTACGTATCGTGCGCTCCATTCGTTGGGCCCCTCAATCACTTCATTTGTGGCCGGGTCATAGAGCGTCTCCTCGTAGTGGATCAAGCCCTCAAACGAGTTCTGCCCGACACAGAGGCCGGGCAGAACAAGTAGTAGTATGAACCAAAGCGAGCGCATACCCCAAGCTAAGAAGCTTGGCTCGAATCGCCTGTGTTCTTCTTCGCCTTTTTCCGCCTGATCGCCCGGCGGATGAACCACCAGACTGCGCCGCCTACGATCCACAGCGGCCAGAGGGTCAGCACCGCCAACAGGAACGCCTTCACCCCTTTCCAGCCCCATTCGAGGCTTTGCTGGACGCGGTCGCCGAAGCTGTCGTCGCTCGCGGGTTCGTAGCTGTACGGGTACGTCTTGAAAAGCCGGATGGTCAAGGTGCCGAACCGCACGCGGTCTTGCAGGAAACGCAAACGGCCTTCCGCCGACTCGATCTCTTCTTGCAACACGCGGATCTCTCCCTCGACATCCAGCACTTCTTTGATGTTCTTGGCCGAGCGCAGAAAGCCCTCGTACTTCTCGAGCACCTGGCGCTTGGTCTTCAGGCGCGTGGCCACATCGACGTACTCCTCGCTCACGTCCTGGATGTTCACCGACGAGGATTCCACTTTGGAATCTTCCAAGCCCGACACGCCTTCGAACAACGCATCAAACTTCTCGCCCGGCACCCGGACAGTCAGGCTCACCGACAGGCCGTAGTCGTCCTCCGACAGCTCGTCGGACGTCAGGTAGCCGCCCAGTTTGTCGACCAGGGCTTTGACCTGAAGGCGCGCGGCCTTGGGCTCATCAGTTTTCACTTCCATGTTCCCGGTCTTGATGAGCAAGGCGGGTACTTTGGTCTTGATCGGTTCGCTGGCGAACGAGAAGTCCACATCCGCAGTACCGCCATTGCCCATCACACCATCGGCGATTTTCTGGTCGGGTTGCCCGGCAGGGGCCTCCTCCTCCATGGCATAGGTTTCGTCGGCTTCACCTTCGGCCCATTGAGGCGAACCACAAGCAAAAAACAGCAGTGGCAACAGCCACAGGAGGCGGGAAACAGAACGGATCATCGGAAGGGAGAGGTTGGTTGGAAAGGCTTCTGCGCTGTAGATGCGGCAGTTGGCCTTAGTGCATAAACTTCGGCCCAGGTAACCCTTCCTCGATCCAAGGGACCACTAGTCGGTCCAGACCTCGGCGTAGTGCGGCACGTCGTCGATGAACTCGAAACTGCGATCCTTGTACTCAATCACGTAGTGCTCCAACCCGTTGGTAACCAGCACATATTGCGCCTTTAGGATTTGGTTGTAGAGCCCCACTTGGCGCATCACGTTGTCATCCAACGGCACTTGCGGACGCTTGCATTCCACCAGAATGAAGGGCTCCCCCCGGCGGCCCAGCACCAAGATGTCCGAGCGTTTCTTCATCATGAAGGAGTCAAAGCCACCTTCGGTGCGCATCAGTCCGACGGGGTACGAGTATTTGCCCATCAGCATGTGGACCACGTGTTGGCGCACCCATTCCTCGGGGGTGAAATGCACCCACATGCGACGCACCACATCCCAGATGTAATCCTTGCCGTTTCGCTCGGAGAGCTTGTAGGCAAAGTGGGGCAGGTTCAGGTGGTCGAGGTTCGAGAGCATCGCGGGCAGGTCGAAGAGGAAAGTTAGAAAAAACAGCGGGGGCTTGCAGGTGTCGGATCAAGCGATGATATTTGTTGATATGTCAACTATTGATGCTAAGCAACCGCAGGACGACCTAAACTTGCCCCTTGAGGAGGTCTATCTCTTTCTGCTCGAAAAGCTGGAACGCCAACTGCGCCGTACCAAGGCCCGCTTCATGGCCGACGTCGCCGACGGCTTGCCCAGCGAGCAATGGGTCATCCTCAAGCGTGTAAGCGAGCAGGATGGGATCAGTCAGACCGAAGCGGCGGAAACAACCCTGAAAGACCCAGCGGCGGTTACCCGCTTAGTGGATGCGCTTGAGGCCAGCGACTATTTGGAACGCCGACCCGTGGAGGGCGACCGTCGACGATACGGCTTGCACCTCAAACCCAAAGGCCAGGCACTGGTCGAGCGGGTCTTGCCCCATGCGGTGACGATCCGAGCCGAAGGACTCAAGGGCCTCAGCGATTCTGAAGTGGCCACTTTCAAGAAGGCCCTTCGCTTCGCGCACGACAACTTCCAACGCCTAGAGCAGGAAGGTTTCTCCCACTAACGTTCCACTTTGAATACATCAATCTAAAATCACATCTATTTATTTGATCTATCAACTTTAACTATATCAATTATGAAAACACTACTTCTTACCCTTGGCCTCATCGGCCTCACCTCACTTAATGCCTGCGCGCAATCGCAGAAAGCGGACCAGAAAGCCATCGAGAAAACGCTCGTGACTTTCCAAACTTCAGGCGACAAAAGCGACACCACCGCCCTCTCGAACGTCATGCACCCGGACTTCCGGGTCACGGCGAATCGTCTGTTTGGCAGCAGTAAAGTGAGTTATTGGAACAAAGCTGCGTACCTGGGAATGATCGCTGAAGGAAAGATCGGCGGCGTGCCGCGCAGCTTTGAACTTCTCTCGCTGGTGATCGTCGGCAATCAAGCCTTCGCACAGGTAGAGATGGTCAGCTCCGAATACGAATTCACCAACCTTTGCCTTCTGGTCAAAACCGAAGCGGGCGACTGGTTGCTACTCGAAGACGTGCCCTCGGTCAAGCCAGCGAGCAAGTAACCCGCCATACCTGTGAAATATCGAACGGCCTTCCTTCGGGAAGGCCGTTTTGCGTATTATCGTGCCGTGCGTTTTCTCCTCTCCTTCCTACTTCTGGGCTTGTCTGTGATGCTTTCCAGCCACACGCCCACCCCTTCGGCTGCGAACACAACCGACGGTCACAAGTCCCTTCGCCCGGCCAGTACCGCTCCAACCGCCTTTGGCTCGACGCTTCGCAAGGCAAAGCCGGCCAAAACAAAGTCAGTTTCAAAACACACCGACCGCAGCCGCAAAACCTGGCGTCCCCGCCACTGGAAAGGGCTCGGCGGAAAGGCGCGTACTCACGGTTTCTGGGGCGACTTGTTACTCTTTTTTATCGTTGTCATTCTGATCATGTTTGCGCTCGGCTGGCTCTTTTATCCCTATGCCAACACCTTCCTCAGCGCAGCGATCGGCCTGCCAATCCTGATTGGCTTGATTCTGTTGCTCACTCTTGAAATGCAGGATAACGATGGATGGCCTGTCTTTCGCGCCATCCTATGGATTCTCGGCGGATTGACCCTGCTGTTCACCTTCTTGCTCCTCCACCCGCAGGCCAGGGAATAGTTGGGGGAGCGCAATCGAATCTTTATCAATGATTCGCTAGGATTTTTATCTGTTTCTATCATTACCAGCTAAAAGCGAGATATCTTCCATAAGTACCTGAAACTGTTCAGGTACTTCCTTTGAACAAACACTTATGAGAGCCCTCCTTTTCGCCCTTCTTCTGTTACCGGCTCTGGCCTATGGCGCCGATTCTAACGGCAGCGCCACTTCCGCCACCACTCAACCAGTCTCCACTTCTTCTC
>CAYGKP010000128.1:1804-7514 GCA_964350605.1 uncultured Cytophagales bacterium | reverse complement strand
AACACGCCTTCTCCCCCTGCTTTTCAGCCTCGCGACCCTGCCCCTGGCCGCCATGCCCCACTACCCCGTCTCGACGGTCCCCGAACTGCTCGATGCCATCGGCTCGCACCGGGTAATCGAGCTCGCCCCCGGCGACTACCACCTCTCGGAGTTCATCGAATTCCTCAGCCCCCACGTCTCGTTCACCGAAGAACACGACGGCCACGAACTGGTCATCCACGATGTGGACCACATGGAACTGCGCGCCCAACAGCCGGGCACCGTGCGCCTTTTGACCACCCCCCAATACGGCGACGTGATCGTCTTCAAGAACTGCCACCACGTCAAACTCACCGACCTGAGCCTGGGCCATTACCCCCTGGAAGGCCGCTGCATCGGCGGGGTGCTCCTGATCGAGGATTCCCACCACATGAACCTCAAAGACTGCGACTTATTCGGCTCGGGCACCGAAGGCATCACGGGGTTCCAGTCGCACCACCTGCGGGTGAAAAGCACCGTGTTTCGCGAGTGTTCCTATGCCCTGCTTTCGATGGTCGAATGCCACGATGCGCGCTTCTCGCATTGCGATTTCCGCGACACGGAAGGCGAGTTTACCCTGGTGCATTTTCGCTATACCTCGGGGGTGATGTTCTCGCATTGCTTGTTTGAGAACAACAAGGTGGCGGCCAGCCCGACCAAGACCACGGCCTTTTTTGAGTTGGAGGATTGCGAGGCGATTGCCGCGAGCCATTCCCAGTTCATGGGCAATACCGCCGACCGGATCAACCAGCGGGGCAGCACCTTTTCGGACCGCCACAACAGCTACCTGGGCAACACCTGGGAGGGGGCGGAGGAGTAGTTAGGGCAATGGCGGCTTGATCAGTTGTGGTACCCTGAGCCTACCTACAACTTGATCTCAATCCGCTTGTCTCCGTTGGGAACAATCACGCTTTCAAAGATCGAGCTACCATTCAAGGGATTTTTCAATCCGCTCCCCGTCTACATTTACCGAGACATGACTGGGAATTAGCCTCCCGTATCGCCTGCTACTCAGAGTATCGATAACGAAACCGACCATGAAATGTTCTCGCGTAAGATCACTGTCTAACCAATCTTCATCACAGGAATAAAAACCTTCACAAGAGCGGTAGATATCTATGAATCTCAAATTATTTTTTAATTCCGCATCTAATGTGTCAAAATGTGCCTGAGCAATCTGATAATACTCTACAAGAGTGAGCCCTCCTCCTTGATGAACCAGATCATGTGATTCTTGATACCAATTGCATTGGAGCCAAACTTCTCCCTTCTGACCCTCCCCAAAACACCGCTCTTGCTCTGGTCCTGTTGGAGGGGCAATATCAGTTAGCTCACAAGAAGTTAACACAACTAGTAGAAGCAAAGTAAGGATGTGTGGCTTCATGCTTAATTCACGTGAATCTCGTTAACAAAAGGTTGATACTTTCTCCCATCCGATCGAATGTGCTGAAGTATCCACATTTCTTTCAACCCTGGCAAGTTCCGATTTCTATCATTGCCTGCAGAGAATGTGTCGCGCAACACAAATCGGATCGGCAAATCGATGTACTCTCTTCGCTGTACTTTTCGGTATGTTGCTCCGGTAATTATTGCCCGGCGTCCTTGCGTGCCCCCGACAAGAGCTTTAAGAGAAAGGGAACGAGTTATTGCTGTAGTCAAGCTGAAAGGAAATTCAAGTTCCTGACTTAAATGCGTAGTTGCCAAGGTGGAAAACCCGTCCAGCGTGTCATGTTTTTTCAAGAAAGCCCTTGCTTTGTCCTGAAACCCGTCCCGATAACGTGAATAATCGATGCTCGAAGAAATCCGCTTGGAAAGCTGAGATTCAACACCCCAATACATAACATCCTGAGGCTTACCTCCATTTAAAAACCGATTGACCATCTTACTTCCTGCCACTTCCCACAGCCCATCTTTACTTGTCGCTAGCTCTAGCGCTGTCACCATTCTATTGATCAAATCTTGATCGGTTAATCCCATCAGCTCCGATAAGCTCTCACTTGGGCTATCGACTTCTCTTACATCGTTAAACATAAGATCGGGATTTTCGCTCTTACTAAAAAAGTTACCATCAGATAGTCCAACACCGTACTCCGTCATCTCTCCCTTACGCCAGTTCTCGCCTACGCGATTGTAGCCATAGAAATGCTTTCCCTGTTGTAGGATTTTGAATGGGGCAGTCAAGCCAGTCTCGCCTGGGGCCAGCTGCTTCACCAAACTTTGAGACCCACCCCCTAGCGCAGGCACACTCGCGTTTTGAAGGACAAGCTGGCTGTCCTGGACATCCAAACGGTCCACAAAATCGCTGCCGTCACTTTGTCCTGGCAGGATCGCACCCGGCTTGGCAAAGACTTGAATCTTTCCCGATTCGGTAAGTCGGACCGAGCCCACGTAGGGCTTCAGGTGGTCGGGCACACTTTTGAGGGTCAGCAGGATTGCGCGCTTCTGTTCGTAGGTGAGTTTTGCAGCCATACCCCAAACCTCCCGCGCAACCTGCAGCCCTGCCGCAGAAGCGGGAATGGGAAATTGCCCACCCCTTTGCATCTTAAGGGCATCTTATGTGCATGAACCGCTTCCTCGTCCTTTTCGCCCTCCTGTGGGGGCCCACACTCGCCAATGCGCAACGCGTCTACCCCGTCTCGACCGTCCAGGAACTGATCGCGGCCATCGGCCCCAACCGCATCCTCGAACTGGAAAGCGGCGAGTACCGCATGCAAGACTTCGAAGGGGTCAGCGACAACCAGTACGCCTTCTTCACCTCGGGCTACGACGGCGGCGAGCTGATCATCAAGGACGTCTGGACGATGACCATCCGCGCCAAAAAAGGCATCCCCCACCTGATCACCGCGCCGCAGTACGGGCACGTGATGGTCTTCCGCGGCTGCGGCGAGATTGGCCTCGAAGGGCTGCGCATGGGCCACGGCCCTGAGAAGGGCTACTGCGAAGGCGGCGTGATCCGCCTAGAAGAGTGCGAGGAAGTCTCGATTGTCAAGTGCGACCTCTACGGGTCGGGCATTGAGGGCATCACGGGGGTCGACTCCAAACACATCCGCGTGTCAAAGACTACGATTCGCGACTGCACCTACGGGCTTTGCAGCTTCTCGAACTGCGAGCGGGTGACTTTCGACCGCTGCAAGCTGATCGACTCCGAGGAATACGATTTAATCTCCCTGCGCGAATGCACGGCGGTCCTCTTTGTGCATTGCACGATTTCGGGCAACCGCACGGGCAGCTACGAGTGGAGCGGCTATTCCCTCTTCCAGGTGAATGACTCGCGGGCGGTCAGCGTGGTGCAGTGCAAGATTGGGCAGAACGAGGCCGATCACTTGGTGAACCGCGAAGGACGGGTCGAATTCTCGCGCGCTAAGTTCTCGGGTAACACTTGGCGGAAGGGTCGCGCGGGGGAGTAGTGGCACACTCACCAGGATTTGGAACGGCGTTTGCCTAGGCTCTCCCGATGTTGTGGCTATCTTACTGCCGCAACCAAAACCGCCCCAGCGGGGCCACTCCACTACTCATGAAAAAACTACTTCTCTCCCTCGCCCTTGTGGCCGGCGTTTGCTCGCTTGGCCAAGCGCAACAATTCCTTCAGATCACCACGGTTGAATCGGTCGTTCCCGGCGGGTTGGGCCGCTCGCGCATGATCGACATCGACGACAAAGGCGACATGTCGGAGCGCAAAATGGAGAACTTCTTCTCGATGATGGGGATCAACTTTGGGAACATCCGTTCGAACGATGCGATGATCACCCAGAAGATTTCCGAGTTGTATGCCCAGGGTTGGAAGATCATGGCGATCACCCCGGGTGTCTACAGCGCCGACAAGTCGACGGGCATCTTCATCACCCGCTACCTGTTCACCAAGGAGTAGGTCTCCCCGTCCACCAGTTGAAGCCCCATCTTCCGCAAGGGAGGTGGGGTTCTTTGGTTGAGGGGCTTGTGGAGGCGACGCGTTTGGGGCGTCTTGGGGGTTCTCCTGCTTTGAGGGGAGGGTACTGATTGGTCGAATAATTAGTGAGAGCCCACTACAACCCGTTCTCCTGCTTGTATTTTTCCATGGCATCAACCACGTTACCTGACTTAGATGTGAGATTCCACATCAATTCCTTGTCCTCACAGAGACTTCTATCCACCCAAAACCAGCCATCCTCGTATCTAAAGTATCCGAGCTGTCCTGATCCAGCCAGACCTACCTTGAACCCAGGCAAGGTGTCGGCAGGAACCAAGTGCGGATCCGTCCTGCCAGCACTATAGTCAAACACGAGAGGTTCAAACTTGCACTCGTAGGGTCGAAGTTGCTGATAGAGACCCACTCCTCCCCCGACAACGAGGAGGCTCCAGAGTACAAACCAAAGTTTCTTCTTCATTCTATCCCTGCTTCTTGCTCCCATTGTTTTGCGCGCTCAAGGTACTTGGCCTGAGTCTCTATAAGAATCTCGAGTCGCTTTTGCTGATCATTACACAAAGACTCATCAAGCAAACGAATGTTCTCATTGAACTCCGGGTAGCCAATGTCATAGATGAAGTTATGATCATGCGCTACCAACACTCCGCACAATGTCTGATAATGAGGAACCCACTTCTCAGTGTCATCCGAAATTAGTTTAAGTTCAGACTTGACATCCCATTCGCAGCCTTTGTAGGCTTGCCATTGAAGTAACCAAACAATTGTATTTGCAAGGAGTAGTCCTATTGCAATAAAACGGATCATCTTCATATTACTAACGAAAGTTCCAGTCTTTCTTGCTTAGGTTACGCCATTGGTAATCACCATTGTAAAGAACAATAGGCCTTCCGTTAATAGCTTGGAGCCCATATTGCGGATGCTTTGTGTCGAAGATACCTTTGAATTGAAATTTCCAAGATGATCTCATATCAAACTTTTTCGCACCACCGTTCTTCTCCAAGAAGAGCATTTCAGTGTCGGAAAAAGGTATTTCTCCATTAATCGTAAATCCTAGGTCTGCGTGCCAATCATAGGGGTCAAACCACTGAGCGATGACGTTTCCCTCAACCTGATATCTGTTTTCGGAAATCTTTACCAATCTACACTCAACATAGTGAGTCAGTGTACTCCCACCACTAGTGTAGGTTAATTCTTGGCCTTTCTCTGCATACTCTAAGACTTGATAATCCCAATAATCGCGTACCGACAGCGGCGAGCCTTCGATCTCACCTGAGTTAATTAATTTAGCAAGAATACTACCAAATGTAGCTTTATTACCGGATTTTTCCTCAAATCTTGTGGTAAATATTCGTTGCAAGTTTCGAGACTCTCCTTCCTTTACTGCTCGCTGCTCCCTCAACCAACTTGGCTTCAGTGTCTGGACGCTACCACTGCCGTCTAGGAAGTGGCTAAGCATATCTGCAGCAACATTCCAACCCTTGAGACGACTCGCCAGTATCCAACTTCTATATGTATTAATCATCTCTTGTGCCTTTTCCTTATCAAGCTCTGCTTGAGTTTTCTTAGGCTCTGGCTCCCTACCGTAACTGGGATGAACGATGACAGGCGGGTTGCTTGGCGGCTTTATCCCTCCGGCAGTATTCCCAGGCTGATAGGGCTGGGTTCCGTTTCGCTTCTTATCTCCGTCTCCTCCGCCTCCCTTTAGGGCAGCCACATCAACACCCGGCTTAGCGAAGACTTGAATCTTTCCCGATTCGGTAAGTCGGACCGAGCCCACGTAGGGCTTCA
>CAYGKP010000128.1:0-1704 GCA_964350605.1 uncultured Cytophagales bacterium | reverse complement strand
AGGATTGCGCGCTTCTGTTCGTAGGTGAGTTTTGCAGCCATACCCCAAACCTCCCACGCACCCGCCGACTAGGGGTCGAAATTTGGAACGAGTTTTCGCACCCATTTGCGACCTTACGCCCATGCCCCGCCGTCTACTCGACTCGGAAATCCACCTGCTGCGCTCGGTCTTCGGCGACGAGCTGGACTATGCGCGCATCCGCCTGGGGCCCACCTGGGTGGGGCGGCTGTTGTTCCCGCGCTTTGCGGCGGTCGTCTTCGGCCAAACGATTCACTACCGCCCCTCGGCCTACCTGGCCGACACCACCCAAGGCGACGCCAAAAAGATGGCCCTACTGGTCCACGAAGTGTGTCATTGCTGGCAAGCCCAGAGGTGCGGCTACTGGTGGGGCAAAGGCATGGTCGAGCAACTCAAGTACGGCAAGCGCGTCTACCAGTTCCGCATCGAGGATTTCGAGGAGCTGGTCGACTATCGATGGGAGCAACAGGCGGCCATTGTTCAGCGGTTCTACAACCTGCGCGCGGTGCGCAGCCCCCAAGCCGACTACTACCTCAAGGTGATTCGAACGATCCTGCCAGCGGTGGCGGCTACTGCACCGTCAAGCGACGAAGCGTACGCTTCTGCTCGCTGACTACCTCGACCAGGTAGACCCCCGATTTCAGGTCCACCAGGCTCAGGACCAATTCCTCTTCCACCATCCCGTGGGCCAGTTCAAGGCCTGAAATGTCGCTGAGCGTCCAGCGGCCCGCTTGGCCCGATCCCAGGCGCACGTGCACACGATCGGTCGCCGGATTGGGCCACAGTTGCATCGAAAGTTCACGGCTCATTTGATGGAGTTGGCGCACCTCGCTGGGGTCGGTGTGGCCGTCAAAGTCCTCTTGCAGAATGCGGTAGTAGGCCGTGCCTTCCCAGGGTGTCTCATCGAGGAAGCGATAGCTGACCGGCTGGTTACTGGTTCCCGAGCCACCAATCCAAGCGATGTCCTCAAACGTCCGCGCATCGCTGCTGCGCTGCACCCAAAAGCCCTTGTTGTTTGCTTCGCTGGCGGTGGTCCAGTTGAGCACAACGCCGCCTTGACCATGGCTCACCCCGAAGCTGGCCCACTCAACGGGGAGCGGATTGTCAGAAACGACGTATTGCACGTTGCCCGTGCCGTCGTTGGCCAGCACGTAGAGCGAGTCGCCCAAGGTGATCAGGTTGTTGAAGGTAGTCGCGCCCGAAGGGTTGAAGTCGACCACCAGAACGGGCGGGTTGGTGCCATCGTAGCGCCAAAGTTCTTCGCCAGTCGTGCCGTCGTCGGCGGTGAAGAACAACTCGCCGTTATAGGAAGTGAAGCGCCGGGGGGTCGAGGCGCCCGCGCCAGGGTTGATGTCCGCCACCATCGTCGCGGGGTTCACCCCGTCGTACTGCCACAACTCCTGGCCGTTGGTGCCATCGGTGGCCGAGAAGTAGAGGATGCCGTTGTGAACGAACAGGTTCTGCGGTGTGGAGCTTTGCGCACCCGGACGAATGTCCTGCTCGACAGCGGGGGGATTCACACCGTCGTAGCTGTACAGTTCGTTGGCAAGGAGCGGGCCGCCGCCGTTCGCACCGAAGTAGAGTTTGCCGTTGAATGCCGTAAAGTCGCGCGGATTGGAGCTCTGACCTCCCACTCGGATGTCAAAGAGCACCGGGGGGTTGACGCCATCATAGGCCCACATCTCG
>CAYGKP010000127.1:0-7538 GCA_964350605.1 uncultured Cytophagales bacterium | reverse complement strand
GCCCTGCCCCGTTTGTGGCAGCAAAACGATCTACCCCTACTTGGAGGTTCGCGACCATGCGGTCAGCGGCGAGTTGTTCCAACTAGAACGCTGTTCGGCCTGCGATTTCCTGCGCACCAGCCCTCAAATCCCTACCGACAAGATTGGGCTATACTACCAGAGTGATGGTTACCTCTCGCACAAAGCCAAGGGCAGCGGCTTAACCGGCTGGCTATACGCGCGAGCACGGCGCAAAATGCTCGGATGGAAGCAAGAGAAGGTCGAGCGAGCGAGCGGCAAAACCAGTGGTCGGCTTCTTGATTATGGTGCGGGTATCGGCTTTTTCTCCGCTCACATGGCGCAAGCGGGATGGGATGTATCGGGCATTGAACCGAGTGCAGAGGCCCGAGCAGTTGCCCAGCGCGAAGTGGGCTTGACCCTTCAAGATGAGCCCGCCTTTTGGAGCCTGCCTGACGAATCTTTTGATGTCATAACCCTTTGGCATGTGCTGGAGCATGTCCATGAGTTGGACCGCACACTGGCGAAACTGGCCGATCTCTTGACCCCTGGCGGTACGTTGTTGATTGCCGTGCCCAATGCCCTTTCCGCGGATGCTTGCCACTACCAAGCCAACTGGGCTGCCTGGGATGCTCCTCGGCACCTTTGGCACTTCTCGCCCGAAAACTTAAAAACCACAGTGGAAAAGACGGGTCTTTCGTTCGAGTCGCTGCATGCCCTGCCGCTTGATGCCTACTACATTGCCCTGCGAAGCGAACAGTTTATAGGACACAAGCCCGCCAAGTTTTGGGGTTGGCAGCGGGGCCGTCGCTTTGCTAGAAAAGGGAAAAAGAATCCGTCAGAAGCCAGCTCGATTCTATGCGCGTTTCAAAAGGCAAACTGAGGTACTACTTCGGGCGGATTTTTGGGGAGCGAATGCTGAATAAGCTCAGTGCCATCCGCACCTCATTCTTGTACCGAAGAAAAACGCTTCAGAATTATCGAAAGCTGCTTTCAGGGCCGCATCGCCCCGTGCCTACCAAACCGAGCGAATTGTGGCTGTTTGCCATCGTACGGAATGAAACACTGCGCCTGCCCTACTGGCTCGAGTACTACCGAAAGCGAGGCGTTGATCGGTTTCTAATTATTGATCATGAATCGGACGATGGCACCAGCGACTACCTGGAAGCGCAGCCGGATGTACATCGCTGGTCGGTTCAAGGCAATTATACAGGCTATTGGCGTTGGATGGAGGCCCTGCTTGAGCGCCAGGCGATCAGGCGTTGGATCATGGTTGTCGATGTAGATGAGTTGGTTGACCTTCCGGGGAATGAGACCTTTTCCGGTCTTGTCGAAAAGCTGAAAGCGCGGGGGGAAACAGCTTACAATTGCCTGATGCTGGACCGGTATCCAGCGGGGCCGCTGTCGGCCATCACTGTCGCTCCTGGCGAGGATCCCTTACCTTCGGTTCCGTTCTTTGACAACAAGGTTCGTTGGCAGGATGGCAAACTACAAAGCCGTCGTACGGGCCAACTGGGAAGTTTTACGCTTGCGCATGGCGGAGTACGAGAACGAATGTTCAAGTCCGGCCCTTGCTTGTCGAAAGTTCCGCTTCTTTACTACGACAGAAAAACCTGGTTGAGCACCGGGATGCATTGGGTCTTCACCAAGAGGATGACCACTTCGTTGGGCATCGTTTGGCACACCAAGTTTCTTCAAGATTATGTCAAGAAGATCGAATCGGAAACAATCCGAAATCAACATTGGAATGATGCAAGCGACTACCGAATGGCCCACCAGGTCATGCGCGAGGACCCCGACCAAGTTCTTTACGACCCTGCGCATTCAGTTCGGTTCGAAAGCTATGCTCAATTGAAGGCCTTGGGGTTTTACCGGCCCATTTAACGGCAGTACCTAAATAAGTCGCGCCATGGGCCTCAGCAAACAACAACTACGCTATTACCGCAAACGCCTTCTGAAGCTGCCAGGGGAATTGATCAAGCGTGTGGGGGCCCGAAAACGTTATCGGCGCAAGACCGATCGGATATTTCGAGAGAATCTCGTCGGGCCAACTAGGCCCCTGCCAACTGGTGAAGGCGAGCTTTGGCTGGTGGCCCACCTACACTGTGAATCGCTACGCCTGCCCCATTGGCTTTCACATTACAAGCGGCTGGGCGTTGACCGGTTTCTGATCATTTCCAATGACTCGGACGCAGCCACACTCAGAATTCTCAACACAGATCCCGCCGTTCATGTATGGACAACCCAGAATACAAGCTTTGCTGACAATTGGCATTGGATGGAAGCGGTATTGGAACGATACGCCATCGGTCGATGGATTGTGATGGCTGATGGCGATGAGTTGATCGAGGTGCCAGGGTACGATGACCTTCCACAAGTCATTGAAAAACTGGAAGCGCGGGGCGAGCACGCGTTGTATGGCCTGCTGCTCGACCGCTATTCCGACCTACCCTTCGACCAAGTGAACGTCAAGCCAGGTGAAGATCCGCTTCCTAAACTCCCCTACATTGATCAGGGAGGGGTTCTGTGGGAGCCTGGCATTCTTCACAACCATAAAACCAGCCACCGCTATCCGGTCAACTTGATCTACGGCGGTTTGCGACGGCGTGTTTTTGGCACAAAGGCTTGCTTGAGCAAAGCCATGCTGGTTCAGTTTTCCCAGGATACCTATGTCTCGAAGGGCATCCACTCGGTGGATGCGAAATTCTCTACCGCCTTGGGCATTGTTTGGCACACGAAGTTTCTTCAGGATTTTGTAGCCAATGTTGAAAAAGAAGTGAAACGTGAGGTTCATTATAACCAAGCCTCCGAATACAAAGCCTATTTACGGGGCCTGGAAACGGGCGTGGAATCCTTCTACGATCCGGCGCACTCCATTCGCGCTGACGACTACGAGCAACTCCGAGCACTTGGGCTGTACAGACCCCTTGACTAGCCCCTAGGCGATCCTTGCCTTGTAATCCTGGTAACCGAACGTTCGGTAAGATACAAAGTTACCCACAGCGGTCCAGAGCCCGATGGCTGGATGGGCCACACCATTGAACATCGTCGTCTTGACCATCGTGTAGTGCATCATGTCCTCGAAAACGATGCGATCGCCAACCTGCGGTTTGCGCGCAAACGAGTAGTCGCCCATCACGTCGCCAGCCAAACAAGTCATCCCGCCGACGCGGTACTTCGTGCCATCTCCCTCCTTCCAAAACTTCACGCCACGGATGCGGGCTTGGTAAGGCATCTCCAAACAATCGGGCATGTGAGCTGAGACCGAGATGTCAAGCATCAGGATTGTCTTCCCCGCCCGCTCCAACATGTCAACGACCGAGGCCATCAGCTCGCCGGTCTGCCAGACATGCGCGGCACCAGGTTCGAGGATCAGTTCCTCCAGCCCCCACTTGGCTTTGAAGTCGCGCAACAAGCCAATCAGGTGCTCCACATCATAGCCCTCTCGGGTCATTAGGTGGCCACCACCGAGGTTCATCCACGAAGCTTGTTCAAGGTAGCCGCCAAACTTGACCTCTACGGCCTTCAGTGTGGTTTCGAGGTCTTGGCTGCTGGATTCACAGAGGTTGTGCACGTGGAGCCCTGTGATGCCCTCCGGGAGCCTTTCAGGGACTAGGGCGGAAGTCACGCCCAAGCGTGAGCCCGGCGAGCTGGGGTTGTACAAGTCCGTCTCGACCAGCGAGACCTCAGGATTCAGGCGCAGAGCCAGCTTGTGTTCCTTTCCACAGCGGGGCGCAAACCGCTCGGCTTGGCTCGTGCTGTTGAAGGTGATGTGGGAAGCGATGGGCAGCAGCTCATCAAACTCCTCCTCCCGGTAGACAGGAAAACAGAGGTGAGCTTTGTCTCCCCATTCGTCCGCGATCAGCTTGGCTTCGTTCAGCGAGCTGGCCGTTGCGCCTTGCAGGTACTCCTTTAGGATCGGGAACGCCTTCCAGAGCGAGAAGCCTTTGAGGGCGAGCAGAATGTCCGCGCCCGACTCCTCGTGCACTCGCTGGATCAGCGAAAGGTTCGCGCGCAGCTTCGCCTCGTTCAAAACGAAACAGGGCGAGGGGATTTCAGACCAGTTGGGTTCCAACCTTGCGTTGTCTAGGCCAGCTTCTCAATCCCGAACTCCTCGTGCCAAGGCAAGCCGTGCTCGCTGAGGTCGGCGAGGAACGGATCGGGGTCCATTTCCTCGACGTTGAAGACGCCCGGCTTCATCCAGGTGCCCTCGCACATCATCTTCGCGCCGATCATCGCGGGCACACCCGTGGTGTAGGCCACGCCCTGCCCCCCCGTATCCTCGTAGGCCCATTGGTGCTGGCAGTTGTTCCAGATGTAGTAGCCGATCTCCTTGCCGTCTTTCAGGCCGTGGATGCGGCAACCGATCGAGGTTTGGCCCGTGTAGTTCTCGCCCAGCGAACCGGGTTCGGGCAGCAGCGCCTTGAGGAACTCCAGAGGCACGATGTCCATGCCTTTGTACTTGATCGGCTGGATCGAAGTCATGCCCACGTTCTGGAGCACTTCCAGGTGGGTGATGTAGGCCTGCCCGAAGGTCATCCAGAAACGCGCGCGCTTGAGGCTGGGGAAGTTTTTGACCAGTGATTCGAGTTCCTCGTGAAAGAGGATGTAGGATTCCTTGGGACCCACTTCTGGGTACTCAATGGGGCGGTGCTGGCTCATCGCAGGAATCTCGACCCACGCGCCATTTTCCCAATAGCGACCCGGCTGGGTGATCTCGCGGATGTTGATCTCGGGGTTGAAGTTGGTGGCGAAGGCTTTGCCGTGGTCGCCTGCGTTTGCGTCGACGATGTCCAGGTACTGAATCTCGTCGAAGTGATGCTTGGCCGCATGGGCAGTGAAAATGCCCGTCACGCCCGGGTCGAAGCCGCAACCGAGCAGCGCCATCAAGCCCTTTGACATGAACTTATCCTGATAGGCCCACTGCCAGGAATACTCGAAATGGGCCACGTCCTTGGGCTCGTAGTTGGCCGTGTCCATGTAGTGAACACCGGCCTCCAAACAGGCATCCATGATGTGCAGGTCCTGGTAGGGCAAGGCCACGTTAATGACCATGTAGGGCGTGAAGTCCTTCATCAGGGCCGTGAGGGCGGGCACGTCGTCCGCGTCGATCTGGGCGGTCTTCACGGGCACCGAGCCGTCGACACTGGCGGCAATCGCGTCGCACTTCGACTTGGTGCGGCTCGCGAGCAGGATTTCCGAGAAGGCCTGTGGCATCCGCGCGCACTTGCGCACGACCACATTGCTGACGCCACCGGCGCCAATGATCAGGAGTTTTCGGGGAATAAGTGGAGGTGTAGCAGACATGTGTGGACCGTCAAGTTCGGGGCCCAAAGTACGAGAGGATGCGCGGAATGTCGACCCCAGCGCTGCTTACTTTTCGAAGGGCTTCCAGCGCACCTCAGAGATGCACACATCGTCCCATTTGCTGCCGGGGTACACATCCAGGATTTCGATGGCGATCAGCAAGGGCACCCAACTGTCCTCTGGCCAATCGATGTCCTCGGGGCGACTGTGGGTTTGAACGCTCGTGACCATTTTTTGAAAGCTCTCGGAAAGCGGCAGGGGCTGGTAACCGTTGTAATCCTTAAGGGTCACCTCGCAAGAGGCGCGGTACCAGATGTCGTCGTAGGTCATGCCGTACTGATTCGCCCCGATGTACTCGGCGGTCATCAAATGGACACGAACGGTCTTCGGACGGCTGTTCTTCTTGTGGAGCGACTCGCTCTTGCCGTAGCCCGCCCAGATTTCCAGCGGACGATCCGGCTTGCCCCAAGCGATGACCACCTTCTCGCCTTTCCCATAGCCTTTTACGCCTTCCACCCAAGCGGTCTCCGGGCGACCATCCTGCGCCGACATGGCGGAGTACATGCAGCTCCACTCATCTCGCGCAATGGCCCACTCTTCCTCTTGATCCGGTTCGGGGGTTTCCCCTTCTGTCCAAGTCTTTGCAGGTGCCGAACCGCTTGGCTTTAGAAAGCTGGTTGACCAATTCGAGAAAGCACCAGTGGGGCCATCGGTCAGCACGTAGCTTCCGAGCGGGTGTCCTTCACTTTCGATCTCGCCCAGCCTTTCCCTCGCGAAGGGATCGGGCTCGCAAGCCACACCATCGTACATCTGCGCATGACCCCAAACGGGCAGCGCAAGCAATAAGAAGAGTCCGTAATAACGCATAAGGGAGAACCGTTTGGTTCCCCCTAGTTAGCAATTCTTGGGCCAGATTCTGCCCATCACCATTGCGTTTGACTAGCGTTTCAGCTCAGCCTCAGGCTGGTTACGCAGCTCGGAAATGGCCAGATCAGTCGAGGCATCACTGGTGTAAGCATCCAGCACACGCAGACCAATGAGGACCGGGAAATCGTCTTCGCCATTCCAACGGGCCATGGGCTCGGGGGTATAATTGGCGAGCACTTGCTTGGCATTACGGAAAAAGTCCTCGGACAGCGGCAGGGTTTGATAGCCTCTGTGGTCTTCCAGATCAACGTTTTCACGATGTGCCACTTCCAGTCCTTTGAAGACGTATTCAGCACCTCCCCGATCGACGGTATCGGAAACCAGCAACATTACTTCCAGCGCCTTGGGCCGGGCATGATCTGCAAAGGTTTTCTCGGTCTTCCCGAAGCCGGAATAGATTTCGATGGGTAGTAACGGATTCAGCTCGCCAACGACGACGACTTCGCCGATGCCGTTGCCTTCGGCAGCTTCGATCCAGGCTGTGGTCGTGTGATTGTCATTGAGCATCTGGGCGGAGTACATGCAGGTCCACAGGTGCTTTTCGTAGAGCATGCCCTCGGCGATGTTCAGCTCAGTGGCGTTCTCGGGAAGGGCTGGCTCTTCAGTTTGGGGCGCCAGGTACGTGGTCGACCAGGTGTCGTAGGTGCCATTTCGGCCTTCGCGGAGGGTGACCTCGATGCGGTTCTGTTCAGCGAGTTTGGTGAGGGCGGGGTTGCCGGGCTCGTCGCAGGGTGTGCCGTTGTATTCCTGTCCGACGGCGATGGTGAGGGGGGTAGTAAAAAGTAGGGTTGAAATCAAAGATCGAAGCTTCATAAGCAGGTTTGGAGGGGTTTTGTTTTCTGTTGCGTTCCCTTTCTAAGCTAGCAGAATTGACCGGAAGTCCAAATGAAATCCCCGTCCTGTAAGGCTGGAAGCAGGCGGGTTGGGCTGCGGTGTGGGCATAAAAAAAGCCCGCTGTTTCCGGCGGGCTTTCGTTGAAATCGTAAGGTCAATTACACCGCCACATCGTTCTCTCGTAGGGCCTCGTTGAGCGAGGTCTTCAGGTCAGTCGAAGGCTTGCGCTGGCCAATGATGAGGGCGCAAGGAATCTGGAAATCACCCGCCGGGAACCGCTTCGAGCGCATGCCCGGAATGACCACTGAACGCGGCGGCACATAGCCCCGGTACTCCTTCGCCTCTTTGCCCGTCACATCGACAATCTTGGTTGACTTGGTGATCGTCACACCCGCGCCCAGGACCGCTTCCTTTCCGACGCGAGCCCCCTCGACCACGATGCAACGCGAGCCAATGAAGGCCCCGTCCTCGAT
>CAYGKP010000126.1:0-7600 GCA_964350605.1 uncultured Cytophagales bacterium | reverse complement strand
TGTACTCGCTCATGTCCATGCGGATCAGGGCATCCTCCTTGTCGAACAGGTAGGTAGCCAAGACTTTCGCCAGTTCGGTCTTACCGACCCCAGTGGGGCCCAGGAAGATGAACGAGCCGATTGGCTTCTTGGGGTCCTTCAGACCCACTCGAGTCCGTTGGATTGCCTTGGTCAATTTGCCGATGGCTTGATCTTGTCCGACGACTTTCGCCTTCAGGTCTTCGGCCATGCCCAAGAGCTTGGTCGATTCGCTTTGCGCGATTCGTTTGACCGGAATGCCTGTCATCATCGCGATCACATCGGCGATGGCATCCTCGTCGACCTTGTAACGCTTCTTGCGGGTCTCTTCCTCCCACGCGGCTTTCGCAGCGTCGAGTTTTTCAAGCAACCGCTTCTCCTTGTCGCGAAGCTGTGCAGCTTCCTCGTACTTCTGGCTCTTGACCACGCGGTTCTTCTCGGCCTTGACCTCTTCGATCTCGGCTTCCAACTTCTCGACGTGCTCGGGCACGTGGATGTTGTTGATGTGAACGCGCGCTCCTGCCTCGTCCAAGACGTCGATGGCTTTATCGGGTAAGAAACGGTCGGAGATGTAGCGATCCGAGAGGCGCACACACGCTGCGATGGCCTCGTCGGTGTACTGCACGTGGTGGTGCTCCTCGTACTTGTCTTTGATGTTCCCGAGAATCTCCACGGTTTCTTCCGCGGTGGTCGGGTCGATCATCACCAGTTGAAAACGACGCGCCAAGGCACCATCCTTCTCAATGTACTGACGGTACTCGTCCAGCGTGGTGGCCCCGATGCATTGAATGTCACCCCGCGCCAAGGCTGGCTTGAACATGTTCGAAGCGTCAAGCGAGCCCGAAGCACCGCCCGCGCCTACAATGGTGTGAATCTCATCGATGAACAGGACGACTTCCGGCGATTTCTCGATTTCGTTCATCACCGCTTTCATGCGTTCCTCGAACTGGCCGCGGTATTTGGTACCGGCCACAAGCGACGCCAAATCCAACGTGATCACCCGCTTGCCGAACAGCACGCGCGAGACTTTCTTCTGGATGATGCGCAAGGCCAAACCTTCGGCGATGGCTGTTTTACCAACACCTGGCTCGCCGATCAAAATCGGGTTATTTTTTTTGCGGCGAGAGAGGATTTGCGCCACGCGCTCGATCTCCTTCTCGCGCCCAACAATGGGGTCAAGCTTGTCGTCCTCGGCCAACCGCGTGAGGTCGCGCCCGAAATTGTCAAGTACCGGAGTGCGCGATTTCTCGCCTTTGCCCGCCGACGATTCGCCACGGGCGGCGCTCGACGAACCCGAGGAAGCGGAGTACAACTTGTCGTCGTCGTCCGCATCGTCGGTATCGCCCGAGTTGCTGGGGTGTTGTTGTTGGTATTCCAAGAGTTCTTTTACTACGTCGTAATTCACATCGTACCGATCGAGGATTTGGGTCGCGATGTTGTCTTCGTCGCGCAAGATCGAGAGGAGCAGGTGCTCGGTCCCGATCAATTCGGACTTGAAGATTTTGGCCTCCAGATAGGTGATTTTCAGCACCTTCTCGCTTTGGCGCGTCAGGGGGATCGAGGCGAGGTTCTTCACGTTCCCCGTCGAGCTGCTTTTGGTGGCCTGTTCGAGCGAGTCTTTCAACTCGTCAAGGGACACACCCAATTTTTTCAATAGACCGATGGCCACACCTTCTCCTTCTCGGATCATGCCCAAGAGCAGGTGCTCGGCACCGATGTAATCATGACCCAGGCGAAGTGCCTCCTCCCGGCTCAGGGAGATGACTTCTTTTACGCGATTGGAGAAACGTGCTTCCATATTATTCTTGGCCATTGGGTGGCCAGCCTGGACCAAACGCCTACAGGTCTACGTTGGTCAATATCGGGAACACAATGTTCTCGGTAAAGGTGCAAACGCAAGCAAGTCAACAATGTTTTCCACCATCGGCGCTGCTTGCGCACTACTGGAGGCCACCGCGAAGCAGAAGACTTGCCTGG
Organism: uncultured Cytophagales bacterium; assembly: GCA_964350605.1. Lineage (GTDB taxonomy): Bacteria > Bacteroidota > Bacteroidia > Cytophagales > JAAEPT01 > CAYGKP01. Next base: position 5,605 of record CAYGKP010000126.1, on the reverse strand, counting down.
GGACCCGTACAGAACAAGGCATCCAGCAGTGATACTTGTTTTGCAAATTCATTGCCAAACAACTGTGGATACGGCTCGATGGGCACCGGTAACACCCCTTCGGGCGAAAATCGCCCCCGAAAGTCGCCTTCGAGACCGGAATTAAGGGGCAAAAAAGATTCACAGTCCGAAATGGGCACCTGCCAACCCAACGCCGCCAGACAGACTGTCAGCAACTGGCGGTTCAAATCATACAATCTGTCAGGCGGCTGGGCCAAAATCGCCTCGATGCGCGGGGCATAGTGGTCGAAGAAGGGTGCCTTACCATACGCCGTACAGATCGAGCGCCAGTGATGCTCGTTCCACCCGCTCGACAATTCGTGTTCCACTTCCCGAATTGGCTGGTGGCGGCGGCCCTTTTTAATGGGAACCACCAAATCGAGGAGTCCCTGCGAGGTCAGAATCGTGGCTCGGTTGCGAAAGGTTTGTTTCTGGTAGCTCTCCGAAGCTTCCAGGGTGACCGACCCAGCGGCACCGATGGCTTGAAAATACGCCAGAGTCGGCAGGTAGTGCAGCTCGATCCGTAGCGGGTCGAACACTAGTCCAGTAGGCTAAGGTCGCCCGCGCCTTCCCGCAAGATCACCACTTCGTCGCCCGTGCAATCGACGACCGTCGAGGCGATCAGTTCGCCCATGCCGCCTTCTATCACCAGGTCCACGCGCGATTCGTACTCCTCGTGGATCAACTCGGGGTCGGTGGGGTATTGCAGAATCTCGTCCTGGGCGTGGAGCGAGGTGGAGAGAATCGGGTGGCCGAGTTCGGCAACCAGCGCCTGAGCGATGGCATGATCGGGCACGCGGATGCCGACGGTGCGCTTCTTGGTTTGGAGCAAGCGGGGCACTTCGTTCGAGGCATTCAAGATGAAGGTGAACGGCCCAGGCAAGGCGCGACGCATCATCTTAAAGGTGGGCGTGTCGATGGGCCGGGTGTAATCGGAGATGTGGCTCAGGTCGGCGCAGATGAACGAAAAGTGGGCCTTCTCGGGCTTGATGCCTTTGATCAGGCAAATCCGCTCGATGGCTTTGGGTTGCAGGATGCTGCAGCCGAGCCCGTAGATCGTGTCGGTCGGATAGATGATGACCCCGCCTCGGCGCAGCACATCGACGGCCTCGGCAATCTGGCGGGGCTGTGGGTTCTCGGGGTGGATGTGAAGGAGGGTCGCGGACATGAGGGCCGAAAGGTACAAAACCGGGCAGGCGCAATCTTCCCTATCTTCGTGCTCCACCCCCCCACCAACCGGGGTACTCGATGAAAAAGAAGCGTTCGCTCTATTTGCTCGCCGCCTTCTCGGTGCTGCTCTCGATGGTCACGTTCTATGGCTATCAAATCTACTTCACCCCCAACCTCCTGGTTCCCAGCCAGGACAATATGGTGCCCGAGGATGGCGTGCTGTTCGCCATCGAGCCGGGCATGGAGTTTGGCGAAGTGGCCATGTTGCTGCGCAAAGAAGGCATCCTGGACGAACCCGTTTCGTTCGGCTTCCTGGCCCGCCTGATGGGCGTGCGCGACAACTTCAAGCCGGGGCTCTACCGCATCTGGCCCAACAGCACCAACCCGCAGGTCTTGCGCCTGTTTCGATCGGGCAATCAAGAACCCCTGCGCCTGACCTTCACGTCCAGCAAGTTCCGCACCCGCGAGCAGATGCCCGCCTTGCTTTGCCGGACCATCCGCGCCGATACCGCCGAGGTCCTCTCGATGCTAAACGATTCGACCTATTTGGCTTCGATTGGGTTCGATACCACTTCGGTCATCGGGCTGTTCATCCCCAACACCTATGAAGTGTATTGGACAATGGATGCCCAGGGCCTCATGGCGCGCATGAAGTTCGAGTACGATGCCTTCTGGACCGCCGAACGCAAGGCCAAAGCCAAAGCCCTCGGCCGCACACAACAGGAGATATCAACCATCGCCTCGCTGATCGAAGGAGAAACCAACTACAACCCCGAGAAAGCGCGGATTGCCGGAGTGATCTACAACCGCCTGGAACGCGGCATGCTTCTGCAAATCGACCCGACTTTGAAGTTTGCCGCTGGCGACTTTGGCGCAACCCGCGTGAAGGGCAAACGGTTGCTGGATGTGGATTCGCCCTACAACACCTATAAGTACGCCGGCCTGCCCCCCGGTCCGATCAACGCGCCAAGCATCCCCTCGCTGGAAGCGGCCCTGAACCCCGAGAAGAACAGCCACCTCTACTACTGCGCCAGCGTCGAAAACTTGGGCCAACACGCCTTCTCGAAATCGCTGCGCGAGCACAATTTGTATGCGGCGGCTTACCACCGCTACCTCAACAAACTCGAACGCGAAAAAGCCGCGCAGTAATCCGATCCCCGCCATGTTCACCGCCGAGACCCAAATCCGTGTGCGCTATGCCGATACCGACCAAATGGGCTATGTCTATTACGGGGTGTATGCCCAGTATTTCGAGGTAGCGCGGGTGGAATTGTTTCGGTCAATGGGCATTCGTTACAAGGACTTGGAGACCCAGGGCATCATCATGCCTGTGCTCGAACTGCGGACCAAATACATCCGCCCGGCTCGCTATGATGACCTGCTGACCATCAAAACCACCATCTTGGAAATGCCCCAGATGCGGATCGCCTTCGACTATGAAGTCTTCAACGAGCAAGGCACACTACTAAACGTCGGCACCACGCGACTCGTCTTCGTGAATCAAGCGACGGGGCGACCCTGCGAATTGCCCACGGCCTTACGAGACGCCCTCGTCCCTCATTTTTCCTCCCAGGCACCACGTTGATCAAAAAGAGAATCAACCGCCTGCGGGCCCGCGTCAAGGCCTGGCCGATTTGGAATACGATTCGTGCCAAGCTTGATGCGATCATCGTGCATCGCGAAAAAGAGATTTCACTTTGGACGGTCATGCTGCTCTTTCGTCGCCAGATGCGGCGAAATCACATCCAATCCCAATCGAACGGGGTGGCCTTCAACTTTACCCTGGCGTTGTTTCCCTCGATCATTTTTCTCTTTACCCTGATCCCCTACATCCCGGTCCACGACCTGAACGGCCAGATCATGCTCTTGCTCTCGCAGGTGTTACCCCAAACCATCTTCGAGGCGGCGGCCAGCACCATCGCCGACATCATCGGCAAACAGCGAGGCGGGCTGCTCTCCTTTGGTTTCCTGATGGCCCTTTACCTCTCGACTAACGGAACGATGGCCTTGATGGATGCCTTCAACCGTTGCTATCGCACGCGCGAAAGCCGCAGCCCCATCCTTCGCCGCCTAACGGCCGTGGTACTGACGCTTGTCATTTCATTGGTGCTGGTGGCCGGGTTGGTACTGATGAGCACGGGTAAGGTGTTGGAGGAATACGTTCACACCTTGGGCTTGCTCGATCCCGATACGACTTACTACATCCTGCGAGTCGCCCAGTACCTGTTGTTCATTTTCCTCTTTTTAGTTGCCGTCGCGATCCTCTACGTCTACGCCCCGGCAGTCCACAAACGGTGGCGCTTTTTTTCCATCGGCGCGGTAGCTTCGACCGTGATGATGGTGCTCGTCTCAATGGGCTTTGCCTACTATCTGAACAACTTTGCGACCTACAACAAGGTCTATGGCTCGATCGGTACGCTGATCGGCTTGATGCTCTGGCTGAAGTTCATCTCGATGGTGCTGCTGGTCGGCTTTGAGATCAACGCCAGCATCGACGCCGCCAAGCAGGGCATCGACCCGCGCAAGCTGCGTAGCTAGTCTCCCGCCTTGCTGGCGCGGATGAGCCCGATGCCGAGTGTGACCAGGGTAACCAGTAGCACTACAAACCCGGCGTAGGCCAAGTAGATCAGGCCATTTGGCTCGGTGCTTTTTGGATCGAGTACGGAAAAGAAGAACGCACCGGGAATCAAAAGGGCCGCCATCGGCGTTCCCACTCGGGCAAATTTGATGAGCCCGCCTGGCAACTTGGCTTCGTCAACGTATCGCAAGAGGACCAGCGAGAGCACCAACAGTACGCCTGCATGCGCATGGCCCGCGCGGAACAAATCTTGGCGCAAGGGATTGTCGACGTACCCGCTTTCGCGGTTGATCAGGAAGGTGAGCAAACTGATCCCGCCGTAGGCGACGGTAGGTAAAACAACAAGCAAGGTGCCTGCCAACTTGGTGGTTTCTTTCTTCATGTGCAGAAGGTACCGATTCGTGTTGTCACTCGCTTCTTGACCCTAAGGATTCTATCTAGCCCCCGAAAAATCAAATCCCGTACGACCCCAGCGATCAACTACCTTTGACTCAATCCCACCTGGCACCTTCATGAAGATATTTCAATGTGGCAACTGCACCCACCCGCTGTTCTTTGAAAATACGAACTGTGAGAAATGCGGGTTTCGGTCGGGATATCATGACCTCAAACGGCAAATGCTTGCGTTTGATCCGAGTGTGTATCCGATGGTTTCACTCTCCGATCAGCTTGAGTACAAATACTGCCAAAACTACGAGTACGATGTCTGCAACTGGGTTCTGGAAGCAAGCGACCCACAGGGCTATTGCACCGCCTGTCAACTCAATCGAACAATCCCGAACCTCTCGGAGAAAAAGAATTTTCGAAAGTGGCGGAATCTTGAGATCGCCAAACATCGGTTGGTGTACCAACTCCAGAAGATTGGCCTGGTCGTTTCCAGTAAGCTGAACCAATACAATGGGCTTTGCTTCGATTTTGTTGCCAAGCACGACAAGCCCCACATCATGACCGGCCATGACGACGGCGTGATTACCATTTTGCTTCGGGAGGCGGATTCCGTGTTGAGAGAGCAGACACGAAAACAGCTTCTTGAACCCTATCGGACGCTGATCGGCCATTTGAGGCATGAGGTGGGCCACTACTTTTGGGATCAACTGGTCTACACAAACTATGATATGCATGGCGAATTCAGGGCCCTGTTTGGGTACGAGGAAGCCGATTATGCCAAGGCACTAAAGCGCCACTACAAAGAGGGAGCGCCAGCGAACTGGCGAGACTCCTACATCAGCAAATATGCCGCAGCCCATCCCTGGGAAGATTGGGCGGAAACCTGGGCGCACTATTTTCATGTGATGGATATGCTGGAGACGGCGCATTACTTCGGTGCGCGTGTCAGTCCGCTAGACAGCCCCAAAGAAATGATTGTGGAAGACTCTGTCGATCCGTATCGGGTCGTTGATTTTGACCAGGTCATTCAACGAAGTGTTCCCTTGTCGTTTGCAGTGAACAGCATCAACCGATCGATGGGCATGCCCGATGTCTATCCGTTTGTAATTACTCCAGCTGTTATCGAGAAGATGAGGTTCATCCATCACTTGCTGCTCGAGCATCGGAATACCGATCTCATACCGTCCTCCGAATTCTAGAGGTACGCCTGCATTGCGGAAGAATTTCGATCTCAGGTAAACCGATAGGTTGTCTTATCTTTGCTTGGCGAGTGCCCAAGGGCGCTCGATTTTTGACACAGAGGGCTGGCAGAGTGGTCGAACGCGGCGGTCTTGAAAACCGTTGTACCGCGAGGTACCGGGGGTTCGAATCCCTCGTCCTCTGCTTTTAAGGAGTCAAATCCTACCAAAACCCTTCATACGAAACGTATGG
>CAYGKP010000125.1:0-7603 GCA_964350605.1 uncultured Cytophagales bacterium | reverse complement strand
ACCCCGAAGCGCCCCCCAAGTTTCGCCACTATGGCCGCGGGGTCCAGAAGATCGTAAGCGTCGCTTCCGAGATGACCGATCCTGAAGAACAAGAAGGTGCCATCGTTTACGTCGGCAAGCTCATGAAGCGATTCTATGGGCAGGAAACCGGTCGGGAAAGTCAGGCCGACAATACCACCATCGCCAAGCAAATCGAAGACCTTTCGGGCGGCAAGTTGAAAGTCGACATCGAAAAGGTGAACGAGCACAATCTCTTTGATTCACGGATCAAAAACCTCAGCGGCCCTGCCCAAGAGCAACGCCCACAACGCGGAGGTGGAGGTGGAAATAACCGCAACCGTCGCCGCGGCCGCAGTGGTGGTGGAGGCGGAAACCAAAACCGTCGTCGTCGCTAATGGCCTCGTTGGAAGTTGTCGGTGGGCGCGAGCTGAAGGGCTCTATCACACCACAGGGCGCCAAGAACGAAGCCCTGCAAATTCTCTGCGCCGTGCTCCTGACCGAGGAGCCGGTCCTGGTTCGTAACATCCCCCACATTCGCGACATCCAGCGCCTGGTCGAGCTTTTGATCGCCCTGGACGTGGACGTGGAGCAAATCACCGACGATGCGATTCGCTTCTGTGCGAAGAACGTCAACGTCGAGGCGCTCGATAGCGAGGAGTTTCGCCAGAAAGCCAGTGCCATCCGTGGCTCGGTCATGATCCTGGGGCCCATGCTGGCCCGTTTCGGCAAGGCGCAATTGCCCCGTCCGGGTGGCGACAAAATTGGCCGCCGCCCGATGGATACGCACTTCATCGGCTTGCAAAAGCTGGGGGGCAAGTTCGAGTACGACGACAAAAAGGGCTTCTACCGCATCTCGGCCAAAAAATTGAAGGGCGCCTACATGCTCCTCGACGAGGCCTCGGTAACGGGTACTGCCAACCTCGTGATGGCAGCCGTCCTGGCCGAAGGCACCACGGCGATTTATCACGCGGCGTGCGAGCCCTACTTGCAGCAACTCTGCGCGATGCTCGTGCGCATGGGCGCAAAGATCGACGGCATCGGTTCAAATCTCCTTCGCATCGAAGGGGTGAAAGAACTTGGTGGCACCGACCACACCATCCTGCCCGATATGATCGAGATTGGCTCGTTCATCGGCATGGCGGCGATGACCAACTCGGACCTGACGATCAAGAAATGTCGGGTCGACATGCTGGGGCCCATCCCTTCGGTGTTCGAGAAATTGGGCATCGTCCTCGAAATCAAGGATGACAACATTCGCGTCCCCAAGCAGGACTCGTACGTCATCTCCAAGACCATCGATGGCGGCATCCTGACTGTGCAGGACCACCCCTGGCCGGGCTTCACCCCCGACTTGCTCTCGATTGTGCTGGTTACCGCGACGCAAGCCAGCGGCACGGTGCTGATCCACCAGAAGATGTTCGAAAGCCGCTTGTTCTTCGTTGACAAGTTGATCGACATGGGTGCGCAAATCATCCTCTGCGACCCGCACCGCGCGACCGTCATCGGGAACGACCGCCAGCAACCGCTGCGCGGCATCACCATGACCTCGCCGGACATCCGCGCAGGTGTTTCCCTACTCATCGCTGCGCTGTCCGCTGAGGGCACCAGCGTGATCCACAACGCCGAGCAGATCGACCGCGGGTATCAGTTCATCGACACGCGCCTCAACAACCTGGGTGCCGACATCCGTCGCCTCTAAGCATGGCCCGCCCGGAGTTGGATCCGGCCTACGAGTGGTTCGAGCTCGGCAAGCCCAAGGAAGTCCGGAAGTTGATTCCGCTGAACGAGGTGCGCCGCGTTCGCTTGGGCGAGAAAGCCGTCTGCATCGGGCACCTAGAGGATGGGCTTTACGCCATTGATGACTATTGCCCCCATCAGGGTGCCTCGCTCGGCATGGGCGACTGCATCAACGGACGGCACGTGCTGTGCCCCTATCACCAATGGGCATTTGACCTGAAGACCGGGGCCTACATGGGCGACGACCTCAGCGTCGAGGCCGAGACTTTTCCCGTTCAGGAATCCAAAAAGGGGTTCTTTGTCGGACTTCCCAAGAAGTCCTAAACTGGATACTACCGACTAGGAGTAGGTCGAGAGCATGACAGGCATGACGAGCATCAGCACGTCCTCGCCTGCGGGCTGATCCACTGGCACCACGATGCCCGCCTTGTTGGGCTCCGAGAGGTGCAACTCGACTTCGTCCGCAGTCATGGTCGAGAGAATTTCCATCAAAAACCGGCCATTGAAGCCAATTTCCAGATCCTTCCCGTTGTACTCGCAGGCCAAACGCTCGACCGCTTCGTTCGAGAAGTCGAGGTCCTCGGCTGAAATTTGCAATTGGCTGCCCGCCAACTTCAGGCGAATCTGGTGGGTAGTTTTGTTGGCGTAGATCGAAATCCGGCGGAGTGAACCGAGCAAGTTCATGCGGTCGATCCGCAGGACGTTGGGGTTCTCCTTGGGGATGACGTTCTCGTAGTCGGGGAACCGCTCGTCGATCAAGCGACAGATCATCGTGATGTTCTCGAAGCGGAAGTGCGCGTTCGCAGGCGTGAACTCCAAGGCTACGCTGGTCTCTTCCACCCCTTGCAAACTGCGCTGCAACAAGGTCATGGCCTTCTTCGGTAGGATTAGCGACGTACGCTCCTCGCCCACCATATCTACGCGACGAAAGCGCACCAAGCGGTGGCCATCGGTCGCCACAAACGTGGTCGAAGAATCAGTCAGTTGAAGGTAGACCCCCGTCATGGCAGGGCGAAGCTCGTCGTTCGAAGCGGCAAACAAGCTGTTCAACAAGGCGCGAAGGAGCACTTTCGAGGGCATCTCCAACAGCGAACCGTCGCGAACGCTGGCCACTTTGGGGAAGTCGGTCGCATTCTCGCCCGAGAGTTTGTAACGGCCTGTTTCGCTCGACAACTCGACGCTATAGGTGTCGTCGTCGATGGTAAAGGTGACGGGCTGCTCGGGCAAATTGCGGAGCGTGTCGAGCAGAATGCGCGCTGGAATGGCAATGCTGCCCGAATCCTTGGCTTCCACAGGCACCTCGCAGGTCATCGACGTCTGCAAGTCCGACGCAGTGGCTTTTAACATGCCATCTTCGATCTCGAAGAGAAAATTCTCAAGAATGGGCACCACGGGGTTGGCAGCAACCACGCCATTGATGGCCGAAAGTTGCTTGAGGAGCGTCGAGGAGGAGACTACGAATTTCATCGGCGGGCGTTCAGGAAGGGCCAAAGATAGCAAGAATGCCTAGTGCCCAAAGCCCAAAAATCGCGCGTAGCTCCGCTTGCGCCAATAGGCCCGGCCCAAGGCGAACAAAATCAGAAGTAAGATGGGCGCGCCCAGGTTGATCAATTGCCATTTGAGGCGTTCGCTTTGAATCCGTTCGTTGTCCAGTGGGCGAAGCTCCACCACCTTCGCGCGGGTGTTGATAATGCCTTCCTCGCCCATCAAATAGTCGATCGACACCGAGACAAAGTCTTTGTTCGAAAACAGGGCTCCCGCCGCCGGATCGGCCCCCAGGGGCACGGGATGCCCCCCCGATCCCACCGAGTTTTTAATCACCTCGCCGTCGCTGATGACGATCAACTTGCCTTCTTTTTTACCAGTCTCAGTGACCACCCCACCCGGCATCGGCGCGGGCCGCCCAGTGTAAATGCTGCTGAACGTGCCCTCCAACAAATACGCCACCGGGTAGGGGCCCATCACGAAATACTTCTCGTCGGCGGGTGCGCCGATGTCGCCAAAGTTGACCTGAACGGGCGCGGGGCTGACCAAACAGTTGTTCGAGGTGAAGACCAACGGTGTCTTGCGAATGCCTGCGGCACGGACCGTATCCATCGTCCCAATGAACTTGGCGATGATTGCATCCATGTTGCGCACGATGGGGTGCTTCGAATAGTTGTAGAGCAGCGGGAAAAACGGAAAGCGCGCCGTCTGTTGGCCATTGGAGAGCGAACCCGCCGTCAGGTCCTGGATGTAGTTCGCGTTCAGGCGGACCCCGAACTTGAAGAGCATGTCGCGCAGGTTTAGGTCACGGGACACCCCGTATTGAATCATCGGGTTGAGCGAGTCGCGCAGCAACTGCATCTCGTCAATCAGGATCAGGCCACGCCCACCCTTCACCACGTATTGGTCGATCTTGAACTTGTCGACCTCCGAGAACTTCTGGGTCGGCTGGGCCAGGATGAAGGCATCAATACCCTCCAAGCTGGCCGAACGGCTCAAGTCTACATCGACCACTTGGTAGTAGTCGCGCAGGTGTTGGCGAATGCTGGCGGTAGAAAGCGTATCAAGTTCGCCATGCCCGTGCAGAAAGGCCAGCACCTTCTTCTTCCCGATGGTGACCTTACGAAGAGCCGTCGCCAGCTCGTATTCGATGTTCTCAATCGAGGCATTGACCGCCAACTTTCGGTCGGCCACGCGGGTCCACTTGAAGAAGCTGACCGGGACGGTCTTCCCACCATAGTGAATCAAGGCCGCGGGGAACACCACGCGCTGGGTCGATTCGCCGCCTTGCTCGTCGGTCATGAAGGTGTACTGTACCCCCATGTCGAACAGCCTTTGCCAAAACTCGGCCTTTGCCAGGGTATCGTCCTCGAAATCGACGTTCGGGTCGGTGTAGTAGTAGTCAATCGATTCACCCGCGTACACGTCGAACTCTTCAACGGTCTCGCGGATCGTTTTGCGCAGCCGCTCGAAGTCCGGGCCAATCTCGCCATCGAGCAAAATCTCAATCTCAACTGATTGATCCATGCCATCCAGCATGTGCTTGGTAGCGGGCGAGATGGTGTAACGTTGGTCTTCGGTCAGGTCGAGGCGGAAGAAGAAGTTGCCGCTCAGCACATTGACCACCAACACCGCGACCAGCAGGACACCGAACCGGAGCAAGTCGCGCTTCATCGAGGGGCGTTTGTCTAGCGGTCCCATCGGCGCGATCCGAGGATCAGTTTGGTGAGGGCCAGCATGAGGAAGATGAGCGAGAGCAGGTAGATCACGTTGCGCGAATCAATCAGGCCGCGGCTCATCGCGTCGTAGTGGTAGGCGATGCCCAATTCTTCGACGGCGTTGGCCGTGCCGCCCCAAAACTCCAGGGTGGCCAGTTGGCCAAAGCCATCGTGAATCACAAAGCAGAGAAACACCGCAAGCAGAAACGAGACGATTTGGCTCTGCGTGCTGGCCGAAGCCAGGATGCCAATGGCCGTAAAGGCCGCGCCCAACAGGAACAAACCCAGGTAGGACCCAATGACCGACGCGCTGTCGATGTTCCCCACCGGCTCGCCGAGTTGATAGACCGAGTAGTAGTAGACCAGCGTTGGCAGCAAGGCAAAGAGCACGAGCAACAGTGCCGCGAGGTATTTCCCTAGGACCACTTGCCAGTCAGACAACGGCTTGGTCAGAAGCAGTTCAAGGGTGCCCTCCCGCTTTTCCTCGGCAAAGGAGCGCATCGTAATCGCAGGGATCAGGAAGAGGTAGACGTACGGCCCCAGGCCAAAGAGCAGCCCCAAATCGGCGTAGCCATACTCGAACAAACTGGTCGAGGGAAACACCCAAAGGAACAGCCCGATGCCCGAGAGGAACACCAGGATGGTGATGTAGCCGATCAGCGAGCTGAGGAACGCGCCGAGTTCTTTGCGGACCAAGGAGATCATGGCTGCTGGCGGGTTAAGCTGCGGAAAATGTGTTCGAGACTCTGACGCTCTTGGCGCAGCTCGAGCATCGTCCAGTTGTTCTTCACCGCCAGGGCGAACAGTTCGGGGCGCAAGTCTCGCTCCGCGCTGGCTTCGATGCGATACAACCCGCCCCGTTGGGGATCGACACGCAGCACCCCGTCGAGGGCCGTGAGTTGTTTCACATCTACTGCCTCGGTGAACTCAACAATGATTTCCACCAAGTCGGCCCCGCCTTTCGTGAGGCTTTCCACCTGGTCGTCGGCCACCAACCGCCCTTGGTTGATGATCAGGACCCGCGAGCAAATGGCCTGTACTTCCTGCATGATGTGCGAGGAAAACAAAACCGTCTTATTCTCGGCCACCCGCTGGATCAGGGCGCGGATTTCCAAAATCTGGTTCGGGTCGAGGCCCGTGGTCGGTTCGTCAAGGACGAGCACCGGGGGGTCGTGAAGCAAGGCCTGCGCCAAGCCAACCCGTTGGCGATAGCCCTTCGAGAGCGCGCCGATCTTTTTGTTCTGTTCCCGGGTGAGGCCACACACCTCAACCATCTCAGAAACCCGTCGCTTCAGGCTCGATCCGCCCAGACCATGCACCCGACCGACAAACCGCAAAAACTCGTGGACGTACTGGTCGAGGTAAAGTGGATTATGCTCGGGCAGGTAGCCAATCTGGCTGCGCACTTCGCGGGCATTTTCCATCACCTCGAGGCCCATCACCTCCGCTCGGCCTTCCGAAGGCGGCAGGAAGGCGGTGAGGATTTTCATCGTTGTGCTTTTCCCCGCCCCGTTGGGACCCAAAAAGCCAATGATCTCCCCTCGCTCGGCGCGGAACGACAAGTCGTCGACCGCCTTTTGAGCGCCGTACTGTTTGCTGAGGTGTTGGACGAGAATCGACATGAATCCGGGACCAACCCCAAAGCTGGGAGTTCTGCCCGAACGAAACAACGGCTCGGCGCGCTAGTTGGTATCGAACTACTAGTTCTTGCGCGGAATCGGGCGGTACTCGATCTCGCGGATCGAGAAGCCGTCGGCGTCCATGTTGATCACGTTCTGGATCGAACGCGCAACTTCAGTGGGCGGCAAGAAGTTCTTGGGCAATTGCCCTTGGCCGCGCCCTGCGGTCTCAAAGAAATCGGTTTCCACGGCACCGGGCATCACGTTGGTGACCCGGATGCCGAAGTCTTTCAACTCCAAGTACATGGACTCGCTCAAGCCACGCACGGCGAACTTGGTGCCGCAATAGGCACCAACGCCAGCGTTTCCATTCCTTCCAGCAATCGACGAGATGTTGACGATGTGCCCATCGCCACGTTTTTTCATCTCGGGAATGTAAAGGCGCGAGATCAGAAAGATGGCATCGACATTCAGGGCAAACATTTGCCGCCAGAGTGTTGGCTCCATTTCCTCAAAAGCGCCGAACCAGCCGAACCCGGCGTTATTGACCAGCACGTCGATCTGCTGGCCCTCGGGCAGCAGGGCGGCTGTCGCTTGATGCCCGTTGTTGATGCCTTGCTCGGTGGTCAGGTCCGCTTCGATTTGGTAAAAATTCGGGTGCTTATGGTCGGCTTTGGTGCGGCTCCAGCCGAAGACGGTGTCGCCTTGTTCCAGGTGCAGTTTGGCGAGTTCGAAGCCGATGCCTTTGCTGGCGCCGGTAATGAGGATGTTCTTGGACATGGGTGGTTGTGGGTAACGTACAAAGAGTGACGTAGGCAGTCGGCAACGCGCATCCTACCTTGCGGTCATGCTCCTAACCACGCTCGACTGGTTTTTGATCCTGGCCTACCTGGTTTTCACGCTGGGGATTGGGTTTGTGCTGAAAAAGCGGGCGGAAGGCAGCCTTTCCAACTTCATCCTGGGCGGGCGCAACTTGCCCTGGTGGCTGGCGGGCACCTCGATGGTCGCCACCACTTTCGCTGCCGACACGCCACTTTGGGTAGC
>CAYGKP010000124.1:0-7617 GCA_964350605.1 uncultured Cytophagales bacterium | reverse complement strand
TATACTAGCTCAACTTCTAGTCCGGGAACTTCTTGTTGAGCCGCTGGACGGCGTGCTTGTGCTGCTTCGTGTGGGTGATGTTCAGTTCGCGCAGGCCCTCCATGCGCATGATGGGCGAGAGGTCCGAGATGTGGGTGGAACCGAGGTAGAGGTAGAGGAGCATCGGGAATTTGCCAAGTGGCCCGAACTCGTCAATCGCACAGCCCGTCAGGTTCAGGTGGAACAAATAGTCAATTTTTAGCAAGGGGATGATGTTTGTCACCCCGGTATAGCCAATGTCCAGGTGGGTGAGTTTGGGGCTGGTTGAAATCGCGTCGATCGAGGCAAACGGGTTGTTGAACGCGTTAAAAATGATCAGAACGGGCTTGGTGCCCTGCAGAGGTTCGAGGCTCTCGACCTGGTTCTTTTGAATGTGCAGCTTGGTGAGGTTTTCAAGTCCCCGAATCGGTTCGAGCGAGCGAATCTTGTTCTCGCCTACGTTCAGGTGCACGAGCTCGCGCATCCCCTCCAACCCCGCAAGAGTGTCGATTTCATTCCCGCGTACGTCCAATTCCTTGAGAAGCACCAACGTGGAAAGGGGCGACAAGTCCTTGATCGGGTTGGCGGGGATCCGCAGGGTGTCTAGTGCCGTCAAGTGCGCCAGGGGTTGGGCAGAAGACAGTGAGCAGCCTTCCAATTCCAGGGTCCGAAGGTTGGGCGCGGTGCCCACCGAGTCGATGTTGATTTTCGGGTTCAGCGAGAGGTCCAAGGTGTGCAGCCGGGTGAGGAACGCCAGGTTCGGCACATGGGTCAGGCCCCTGCCGCGGAAGCGCAGCTCCTTCACGCTGCCTGCCCAGTCGATGTAATAGGTGTCCGGGTAGGTTGGGATTTTGGCTTGCTTGGCTAGCTCGTTTCGCCATACGGTGTCCAAGGCAATCCACCAGGCTTCCTTCTCGGGCAGCGGCGGAAAAACGGGTTCTTCCTTGAAGCGTGATACTGCGCGAATCTTGTGGTCGCGGAGCTGGTCGTTGAAGAACTTGAGCCCCAGGTGAAACTCCAGCTTCAACTCGCGGCTGATCTCCAGCGTGTCGGTCCACGAGTAGGGCAGTGTCAACGATTGCCCCGAGATCGAATCGAAGATCGTTGAGTCCTTGCGCAGTTGGCGCACTTCGATGGTCGTTAGGGTCAAGGGCACCAGGACTTTTTGCAGGTAGCAGTTCTGTGCCTCACTGCCTTCGACGGGCGAGGCGAACCACTTGCTCGTGTCGCTCTCGATCGAATAGCCGAGCGGATAGCGGTCCTTCAAGTTCACTATCCCTTGGGTAAGGGGCACGAAAGCCATCGTGCTATCCGCCAGGTCCGGCACCAGAATCGTCCGTTCGTACACGGCATCGAGCACCAACTTGGCGCCCGTCTTCGGCGAGCGACGCATGTCTTCAACGCCTTTCAGGTAGTCGAAAACTAGTTGCTTGCTCTGCGGCGTGACGCGCTCCTTCGCAGGTGCTTGGGCAACCAGCAGGGAAGGGGCCAGGAAAAGAGACAGAAAAGGAAGCAGAAGCCAGCGGCGCATGGCGGGCAAGGTTGGTGGACAGGTAAACTACAAAAAACGGCGGGCTGTTGGGCCCGCCGTCTCAACGCACAAGCGTCTGATTTGGTCTAGCAGAAGTGCGTGTAAACCTCTTGTAAGTGCTCGGCGATCATACCCGCGCCACGGCCTTCGATGTGGTGTCGTTCGATCATGTGAACGAGCTCACCATCCTTAAACAGCGCAATGGCCGGCGAAGAAGGTGGGTAGGGCAGCATGAATTCGCGGGCTTTGTCGACCGCTTCTTTGTGCACGCCGGCGAAAACTGTGACTAGATGGTTGGGTTCTTTCTCCGAGCCTACGAGCGAGGCAAGCACGCCAGGGCGGGCTGATCCGGCGGCGCAACCGCAGACCGAGTTAACAACCATCAAAGTGGTGCCCGGTTGCTTGAGGGCGTTCTCTACGTCTTCGGAGGTGAGCAGTTCGTCGAAGTCGGCTTCGGCGAGTTCGGCCCGCATGGGGGCAACGATTTCGGCAGGATACATGGCTGGTAAGAGTCTGGGGATTATAAGAAACCGAGTTCGAGTTTGGCGGCCTCGCTCATCATCTCGGTGGTGTAAGAAGGTTCGAAGGTGAGTTCGAGGTGAACGTCATTCACGCCCTCCACTTCGCGGACGCGTTGCTCCACCTCAGCAGGCAGGGCTTCGGCGCTCGGGCAGTTGGGGCTGGTGAGCGTCATCACGATCTGGACGTTGCCCATGGGCAGAATGTCCAACTCGTAGATCAACCCCAGTTCGTAGACATCCACGGGGATTTCCGGGTCGTAGACCATCTTGAGCGCCCCGATGATTTTGTCGCGCAGTTCGGGGTGTTGGCCCGCATTGCCCGGAAGGGTGACTTGGCCGCGTACGTGCTGGTCTTGCTCTTCCATTAGGCGTGGGGGCTGGTGGATTGGGTTTGCTGCGCCTGTTGCTGCTGGGCTTGCAAGGCGATGGCGAAAAGTTTCATCTGGCGGACCATGGCGGCCAATCCGTTCGAGCGTTGCGAACCGATCAGGCTGCCCATGCCGATGCGTTCGAGGAACGTTAGCTCGGCGCGCGAGATGGCTTCCGCGGGTTGACGATTGAGCACCCGGATCAACAAGCTGACGAGTCCCTTGGTGATGGCCGTATTGCTGTCGGCGCGGTAGGCGACGTGGCCCGTATTGTCGAGCCCGCTGACCAGCCACACTTTGGATTGACAGCCCTTGACCAGGTTGTTTTCCTGGTAGGCGGACTCTTCCAGTTTGTCCAGCCGTGCGCCCAGTTCCATGATGTATTCCACCTGGGCTTCGCGGTCGCCTTCGAGGAGCTGGAACTCTTCGACAATCTCGTTTTCGATTTCGGCGATGGTGGGCATTTCAGTGATAGGAATGAGGACTAGTTGTGCAGGGTTTCCAGGGCGTCGGCCAGCGCGTCGATCTCGGCCTTGGCGGTGTAAACCGCAAACGAAGCCCGAGCAGTTCCCTCCAAACACAGGGCATCCATCAAGGGTTCGGTGCAATGGTGCCCGGTGCGGATGGCGATGCCTTTCGCGTCGAGCAGGAAGCCCAAGTCGTAGGGGTGGTGTTTGTCGCTGACAAAGGAGATCACGCCGACTTTGTCGGGTGCCGTGCCGATGAGCTGCAGACCTGAAATGGCGGATAGCCGCTCGGTGGCGTAGGCCAGAATTTCTTGCTCGTGCGCTTCGATCGCGTCCCAGCCAAGGGCTTCGACAAACTCAATCGCCGCGCGGTAGGCGACCACCCCCGCAATGTTCGGGGTGCCCGCTTCGAATTTGTAAGGCAGGTCGTTCCAGGTTGTCCCGTTGAACGAAACGCTTCCGATCATCTCGCCACCGCCGCGGTAGGGAGGCATGGCTTCCAGCAACTCTTTCTTGCCATACAGCGCGCCGACACCCGTGGGGCCGTACATCTTGTGGGCCGAGAGGCAGTAGAAATCGCAATCTATGGCTTGCACGTCGATGGGGCGATGTGCGCCGCCTTGTGCCCCATCGACCAGAACCCGTGCACCCACAGCGTGGGCCTTCTCGATGATCGCTTTCAGGGGATGAACCGTACCGAGCGTATTGGAGGCGTGCGCCACGGCGACCAGCTTGACCTTCGGACCGAGGAGCTTGTCGAAGGCATCCAGGTCGAGCACGCCCGACTCGGTGATGGGCATCGGCTTGACCACAACGCCCTTGCGGCTCGCAAGCATCTGCCAAGGCACGATGTTCGAGTGGTGCTCGCTGACAGGTACCAGGATTTCATCGCCCGCTTGTAGCAAGTCGCCAAAGCTGTTGGCTACCAAGTTGATCGAATCGGTCACCCCTGAGGTGAAGATGATCTCTTCGCGCGAAGGGGCATTAATAAAGCGGCGGACGGCCTCGCGTGTCTTCTCGAAATCGGCGGTGGCTTTCTCGGCCAGGAAGTGGACCCCCCGGTGGATGTTCGCGTTCTCTTCCGTGTAGTAGTAGGACAGCGCGTCGAGGACAGCCTTCGGCTTCTGGCTGGTGGCCGCGTTGTCGAGGTAGACCAGCGGCTTGCCGTGGGCCTTCGTCGCCAGGATGGGAAACTGTGCGCGGACAGCCTCGAGGTTGAGGGTAGGGGTGGTCAGGGTTGCCATACCTCCTAACGCGTTGGGGCCAATCCCTGTTCGATGTACTGGCGTACGTAGTCCTGTACCGGCTTGCTGGCAATGCGGTCGATCACTTCGCCGGCAAAGGCGTAGAGCAACAGACCCTTGGCTTGCTTCTGATCCAAGCCCCGCGCCCGCAGGTAGAACAAGGCTTCCTCGTCGAGTTGGCCGCTGGTTGCGCCGTGGGTACACTTCACGTCGTCGGCCCAGATTTCCAATTGAGGCTTGGTGTGCAGAGTGGCGTTGTTCGAGAGCAGCAGGTTGTTGTTCGATTGGAACGCGGCGGTCTTCTGTGCCTTCTGTTGCACATAAATCTTCCCGTTGAACACACCGGTCGAGTAGTCGTCGAGGATGCCTTTGTAGTGCTGGTCCGAGGTGCTGTTCGGCTCGCGGTGGTCGATCAATGTGTGGTTGTCCACATGGGTTTTTCCCGCGAGTAAGAAGAGGCCGTGCAGGCGCGTTTCGGTGCGCTCGCCGTTGAGCGAGATGCGCAGATCGTTGCGGACGAGTCCGCCCGTGAAACTTAGCGAGGAGCTCTCGAAGTGGCTGTTCTTGCCTTGGCTGGCCTCGATGGCGGAAATGTGCTTGGCGTTCTCGCCCTCAGTCTGGAGGCGGTGGTAGCTGAAATGGCCCTCGCCCGCGACGCGCACCTCGCTGACCGTGTTGCAGAGGCCGGGTTTGTCGCCGAGGGTAACGAATTGTTCCAGCACCGTGGCTTGCGCGTTCGACTCGACTAGGAACAGGTTGCGGGGTTGGTAGAGGACGGGCGCCGTGCGGTAGTCCCCAATGTGCAGGATCAAGATCGGTGCTTCAAGCACTGCACCTTTCGCCGCATGCAGGAACAATCCCTCGCGAACGAAGGCGGTGTTCAACGCCTCAAACAAGGTCTCCCGCACGCCCGAAGATTGGGCGGCCAGTTCGCTGTCGAGCAAGTCGCCGCGTTCGGTAATGGCTTGGCTGAGGGGGAGGACGGTAATGCCCTTCGCAACGGGCAGGGTGGAATACTCCGCGCGGAAGAATCCGTTGACGAAGACCGCCATCGGGCCGTTCCATTTCGGAATCAGGGCTTCGAGCGAGGCATCCGATTTGGTAGC
The DNA here is from genome assembly GCA_964350605.1 of uncultured Cytophagales bacterium. Lineage (GTDB taxonomy): Bacteria > Bacteroidota > Bacteroidia > Cytophagales > JAAEPT01 > CAYGKP01. The sequence continues at coordinate 2,362 of CAYGKP010000124.1, read as the reverse complement.
ATCGGCCTGGGCAAAGTTGCCTTCCGCAATCGAGCGCACGCTGGTGAATTTCCACTCCTCATTCTTGAAGGTGGGCATCGGGGCCTCGGCGAAACGTGCGAGGGCCGAACGCCGCTTGGCGTGAAGTGCCGAATGCTTATCGCTGGGGATGGCCGATTCGAAGTCTGCGAAGGCAGCAGCTTGTTGCTCGGTAAAGGGAGACACACTCATGGGTATTTCGCTCAATCTATCCGGCTGCCGCCACTTCTTCTTTGATCCAGTCGTAGCCTTTGTCTTCCAACTCCAAGGCCAATTCCTTTGGTCCGCTTTTCACGATGCGCCCTTGGTAGAGCACGTGCACCACGTCGGGGACGATGTAGTCGAGCAGGCGTTGGTAGTGGGTGATGACCAAAAAGGCGTTCTTCTCGGAGCGTACTTTGTTGACCCCGTCGGCGACAACGCGCAGTGCGTCGATGTCGAGGCCCGAATCCGTTTCGTCGAGGATGGCCAGTTTCGGCTCCAGCATCGCGAGTTGGAAGATCTCGTTGCGCTTCTTCTCGCCACCCGAAAAGCCTTCGTTCAAGGCCCGACTGATGAGAGCCTGCGGCATCTCGACCAAGGCCATTTTCTCCTTCATGATCTTGAGGAACGACACGGCGTCGAGCTCCTCTTGGCCGCGGTGCTTTCGCACTTCGTTGACGGCAGTCTTCAGGAAGGTGTTGGTGTTTACCCCGGGAATCTCGACCGGGTATTGAAAGGCCAAGAACACGCCTTCACGAGCGCGCTCTTCGGGGGCCATGTCGAGCAGGTCTACGCCATCGAAGGTCACCGAGCCATCGGTCACCACGTAGTCCTCGCGTCCAGCCAGGACGGAGGCCAAGGTGCTTTTGCCCGAGCCGTTGGGGCCCATGATGGCATGCACCTCGCCGGGTTTCACTTCTAAGGTGAGGCCGCGAAGGATTTCCTTCTCCTCCACACGGGCGTGTAGGTTGTTGATTTTCAGCATAGCTGAGGGATGGGGGTTCTAATGGTTAACCGACGCTCCCTTCCAGGGAAATCGCCAGCAGTTTTTGCGCCTCGACGGCAAACTCCATGGGAAGCTGCTTGAGCACTTCCTTCGCGTAGCCGTTGACAATCAAGGCCACCGCTTGCTCGGTGTCGAGCCCGCGTTGGTTGCAGTAGAAGATCTGGTCCTCGCCGATCTTCGAGGTGGTGGCTTCGTGCTCGACTTGCGCGCCCGAGTTTTGGATGTCGAGGTAGGGGAAGGTGTGCGCCCCGCATTGGTCGCCCAAAAGGAGCGAGTCACACTGCGAGAAGTTGCGCGCGTTGTCCGCCCGCTTCGAGACCATCACTTGGCCGCGGTAGCTGTTCTGGCTCTTGCCCGCCGAGATGCCTTTCGACACAATCCGGCTGCGGGTGTTTTTGCCCAGGTGGAGCATCTTGGTCCCCGTGTCGGCCTGTTGGAAGTTGTTGGTCACGGCCACCGAGTAGAACTCGCCGACTGAACCGTCGCCCTTGAGGACGCAGGAGGGGTATTTCCACGTCACCGCCGATCCGGTCTCGACTTGCGTCCAGGAGATTTTTGAGTTTTTGCCCGCGCAAATGCCGCGCTTGGTCACGAAGTTGTAGATACCGCCCTTGCCCTGCTTATCGCCGGGGTACCAGTTTTGAACAGTGGAATACTTGATCTCCGCATCGTCGAGCGCAAGGAGTTCGACCACAGCGGCATGCAGTTGGTTCTCATCACGCATCGGCGCGGTGCAGCCTTCCAGGTAGGACACATAGCTCTGATCCTCGGCGATGATGAGCGTGCGCTCAAACTGGCCTGTGCCCGCCGCATTAATGCGGAAGTAGGTGGACAGTTCCATCGGGCAGCGAACGCCCTTGGGGATGTAGCAGAACGACCCGTCGGTGAAGACCGCCGAGTTCAGGGCTGCGTAATAATTGTCCGCCGGGGGAACGACCGAGCCAAGGTATTTCTTAACCAGTTCGGGGTGTTCCTTCACCGCCTCGCTAATCGAGCAGAAGATGACGCCCATGTCGCCCAGGGTCTTCTTAAAAGTCGTTGCGACCGAAACCGAGTCGAACACCACATCGACGGCTACGCCTGTGAGACGTTTTTGCTCGTCGAGCGAGATGCCCAATTTCTCGAAGGTTTCGCGCAATTCGGGATCAACCTCGTCCAAACTCCCGAGTTTCTTCTTTGGTTTTGGGGCCGAGTAGAACTTGGTGGCCTGCAGGTCGGGCTTGGGATAATGGACGTTTGCCCACGTGGGTTCCTCCATCGTCAACCAATGGCGGTACGCTTTCAAGCGCCATTCCAACAGCCACTCTGGCTCTTCCTTCTTGGCCGAAATGAAGCGAATGATGTCTTCATTAAGCC